>CAINVP010000099.1 GCA_903854185.1 uncultured Actinomycetes bacterium | reverse complement strand
CTGCACGTATCGCAGGCAGAAATTCTGATCAGCAGACGTTGATGCAGGTTCGGGCCTCGTTTGAACTAGATAAGCCAATCCCTATTCGTTATCTCTCGATGATGCGCCACCTCTTCGTCTCACAAGACCTCACAAGTTATGTGAACCGTGGTGCAAAGGTGCTCCCCGAACTCACTCAGGCAATTCCGGCGACGCTCTCACTCGTCATAGGTGCGGCGATTATCTGGTTACTTGCGGGCATACTTCTGGGCGTCTTTGCTGCAAGCTCAAAGCGAAAGTGGATTGATCCGACAATCTCGGTACTGGGAATCGTCGGTATCTCTCTTCCCGTCTACTGGCTCGGTGAAGTTGTAAATCTCATTACCCAGTCAAAGTTGCATAACTCAGTTTTTCGATGGGTGCCCCAATTGGGCTATGTCAGCTTTGGTTCAGATCCGGTGCAATGGTTTCTACACTTAATCTTCCCGTGGTTAACCTTGGCGCTGCTCTATGCCGGTATCTATATCCGCGTTCTGCGCAGTGAAATTCTTACTGTCATGAAAGAGGATTACATCAAGACCGAGCGGGCAAAGGGCGCGAGTGAGAAACGAATTCTCTATAAGCACGCGACCCGAATGAGCCTTATAACAGTTATCTCACTCTTCGGTCTAGATTTTGGCGCCCTTGTGGGTGGCTCCGCACTTCTCACAGAAGTTGTCTTTGGCATTCAAGGAGTAGGTAAGTTGACCTTTGATTCTCTACAGAATTTCGATCTACCGGTAATTATGGCAACGGTCATGTATGCATCTTTCTTTGTGGTCTTTATGAATGCGCTCGTAGATATTCTCTACGCAGTGCTAGATCCGCGGGTGCGACGTGGCTGAGCTACTTAACGTTAAGAATCTCTCGGTCTCTTTTAAGACACGCAGAGGAATCGTCCGGTCAGTCAATGACCTCTCGTTCTCATTAGAGGCGGGAAAGACGCTCGGCATAGTGGGAGAGTCTGGTTCGGGTAAGTCCGTCTCAATGAACTCGGTGATGGGGTTAGTTCGAGATTCCAACGTCACAATCACTGGTGAGGTTCTCTTCAACGGTACAGATCTTCTAACGCAGAGTGATGACCAGATGCGCAAGATCCGTGGCAAAGAGATTGCGATGGTCTTTCAAGATCCGATGACAGCGTTGACGCCTGTGTATACCGTTGGCTGGCATATCATCGAGCAGATTCGCCTCCACACAGAGATGTCCAAAGAGGAGGCGAAGAAGCGGGCGATTGAAATCCTGGATGAGGTAGGTATTCCAGACCCTGCCCGTCGCGTGGATCAATACCCACATGAGTTCTCTGGTGGTATGCGCCAACGTGCAATTATTGCGATGGCGCTTGCGCTAAATCCAAAGTTACTGATTGCGGATGAACCAACGACCGCATTAGATGTAACAATTCAAGCCCAGATTTTGGATCTACTTAAACGCCTACAGAAGGTGCATAACTCATCCATCATCATCATTACCCACGATATGGGCGTTGTCTCTGAGATTGCGGATGAGGTCCTCGTTATGTACGCGGGCAGAATGGTGGAGCGTGCATCAAAGGATTCACTCTTTAGTAATCCCATGCATCCGTACACGCAAGGCTTAATGAACTCTGTCCCTCGACTTGATCGCCCGAAGACCGAGCGTCTCGAAGCGATTCCAGGTCAACCGGCTTCATTGCTGCACCTTCCTCAAGGATGCGCCTTCTCTAATCGATGCTCGAAGGTCCATGAGGCTTGCAGTTCTCGCCCTATCTTTGCCTTCCAAGAATCAGGCCACGGAGCTGCATGTTTCTTGGCTGGAAGCACTGCAGCTATTGAGGAGAAGTCATGAGCATTCTCTCGGTAAGAAATCTCTCCAAGAATTACACCATCGGCTCTGGGCTTACTCGTCGAAGCAGAGATGTCGTCCATGCTGTGGAAGATGTATCGCTGGAGATTCGCGAAGGCGAGACTTTAGGTATCGTAGGTGAATCTGGTTGCGGCAAGTCGACACTGGGCAGAATGCTGGTACGGCTAGAGCCAATCACCGCCGGTGAAGTTCTCTTTGAAGGCGTTGATCTCTCACAGTTGGGTGGCCGTACTCTCCGAAAGACACGTAAGCGATTACAGATGATCTTCCAGGATCCATACGCATCTCTCAATCCACGCCGTCAGATCGGTCTGATTGTAGAAGAGCCACTGCGGGTGCACGGAATGAAGAAGGCAGAGCGAAAGCAGATTGCCTCTGACCTCCTTCGTCGCGTGGGTCTAGACGAGAACGCGTACGAGAAATATCCACATGAATTCTCCGGCGGACAGCGCCAGCGCGTTGTGATTGCTCGGGCGCTAGCGTTATCGCCAAAGCTCGTTGTGGCGGATGAACCGGTCTCTGCGCTCGATGTCTCCATCCAAGCTCAGGTACTCAATC
The DNA here is from genome assembly GCA_903854185.1 of uncultured Actinomycetes bacterium. Lineage (GTDB taxonomy): Bacteria > Actinomycetota > Actinomycetes > Nanopelagicales > Nanopelagicaceae > PALSA-747. The sequence continues at coordinate 17,199 of CAINVP010000099.1, read as the reverse complement.
TCTTTAAAGAGCTGCAGAAAGAGTTCGGCCTTACCTACGTATTTATTGCCCATGATCTTGGTGTTGTCCGCCACGTATCAGATCGCATTGCAGTGATGTATCTGGGCAAGGTGGTGGAGTTGGCCCCCGCCGATGAGCTATATGCCAACCCTGCTCATCCATATACGCAGGCGCTATTAAGCGCTAATCCACGTATGGATAAAGATGATAAGCGAGAGCGCATCATTTTGAAGGGCGATATTCCAAATCCGATTAATCGACCATCAGGTTGTGTATTTAATCCGCGCTGTCCGATTGCTCAAGATATCTGTCGCACAGAAGTACCTAAGTTGCATCAGGTAGGTTTGCGCGAAGTCGCTTGCCATTTCCCCACGGCGTAGTTCAGACCGGCCCCGAAGTTTTACTCAGCTAGACGACACACCACTAAGGAATATCTCGAGAAAGAGGCGCCATGGAGAAGTTAAGTCGCGATACACATATCTGGGCATTCGATTCACAAATGCAACCGGTCATCACGGTAGATCCTGGCACAACGCTGGAAATTGAGACCTGGGATTGCTTTACTGGCCAAGTCCAATCTGAGAGCGACACTCTGGAGAAACTTGATATCAATCGAGTGAATAGTGCGACTGGGCCGATTGCTGTTCGAGGAGCCGAGCCAGGAGATTCACTCTCTGTGACTCTCATTGACATTCGCCCTAATGAGCAAGGGGCCGGAATGGTTATCCCTGAGTGGGGACAGCTGGTCCATAAGGCAAAGTCACCAACAACGCGGATCTTCAAAGTGAAAGATGGAATCATTCACATGAATGAGCGAGTCTCTTGGCCAACGCGTCCCATGTTTGGCGTTATCGGAGTTGCGCCAGCTTCTGGTTCTATCCCAACTTTTGCGGCAGATCGTCATGGCGGAAATATGGACGACAATCAGAATGGAATTGGCGCAACCATTCACCTTCCCGTTTTTCAACCAGGCGGACAGTTGGCCATTGGAGATATGCACGCCTCCATGGGCGATGGCGAGATCTCTGGAACTGGTGTTGAAATCGGGGGAACAGCCACTATTAAGGTGGATCTCATCAAGGGCAAGGCCGGCGGTTGGCCAATAACTGAGACAGCAGATTCCTGGATTACCCATGGCACTACCGCTTCAAGCATTGATGAAGCGCTTCAACTAGCATGCGAAGAGGCTGCAAAGTTACTCGTTGATGAGTGGGGCTTCACAATTGAAGATGCCTTTATCTTCCTATCTGTTGCGGGCGATCTCGGCATTGCTCAGTACTGCCATCCATCCCCAGGAAGTGTCATCGCAAAGATGCGCGTACCCAAGACAAAGGCGACTCCGTCTCCGTTTCGGCTCTAATTAACGGTTTCGACCAGGCATCCGGTTGTATCGCAACTCTTCACGGTTATCGTTGTTGATCCGATGGTGACGGAGGCATCTGGTTCTGCCAAATTTGGCCAGGCCATCGTCTGCGCATCCATAACTATTGCACCCTGGGCGCTCAATTTCGTTACATCAACGGTGTAAGCGAGAACGCCCTGCTTTGATCCGCCCCAACAAAAGTTTGCGAAGATGCAATACCGTGGAACACCACGAGCCTCGATGACTACTGCGGTCGAAGAAGTGGTCTTTACGACAACCATCTTGGCGCTCCATTCAGCGGATGGAGCTAATTCGTTATAGCTCAGGAAATGTGAATATTTACCTGGTTTTGCGATGCAGTGAATTTGCTCGGGTGCAATCCAGCCCGCTAGCCATTTCTCCCAGGTCAGGACGCCATAATCACCGGTGTAGGCAGCGTCCATTATGTCCCACAACTGGGTGTAGGTGGTGTTGCTGAAATCCGGAAGGCGGTATAAATCTATATATCCAAGAATTGCATGTGCCAGCTCGTGCGTCAGAACATCTGAGTGGTTGCTTGAGAAGACCAACGATTCAATGTCGCCAGAGGGAGAGGTGAAGGGTCCAACTTGAGGAGGCTGAAGGTTCCAGCCCGGAGGTTGTTGCCACGCTTGGCCACCGAAGGCGTTAAGAGTTCTCCAATCATCGCTCACAACAAGTACCGAATCATATTTTGATAAGCCCAGTGCGGGCGATGTCTGAGCAAGGACTTTACCAACGAATTCTGATTGGCCAGCCGGCAGTAACGAGTTAGCAAATGTTTCATTCATCACCACTACAGCAGGCTCACCAGTGGCGGCATCTATTGGGAGTGACGAGAAATCTAGAGTTGTCTTACCGTACGACTGAGAAGAGAAGTAGGACGTGACATCCGCTAGAGCTTTCTTTGTGTAATCCCAACCCACAGCGCTAGATCCAGTATCTGAGAAGGCGAAGCGAATCACCATTACTCGAACCTTTGAATAATTTTTGATTACAGTTCTTCGAGGGAATCCCAAATTAAATATTGTTCCACTCGTATCTTGGAGAGCACACTCTGAGGCAGCCGCGAAGGCAGAGGTTGGAGAGAGAAAGGCAGTCGGCAAAGTTACTGGAGAAGGCGAAGGCGTAGGGGTAGAAGTGGGGGCGGGCGTAGGGGTAGAAGTGGGAAGAGGTTGATGAGCAGGGAGTGCACTCTTGGACTTTACCCAGATGAGGTTCTTTCCTGATTTACTGCAGGTAAAACTAATTTTCTTAATCGTTAATTTCTTACCAATCTGCACACAAGATTTTCCTGCGACTGGAATCGTTGCAGCAGGCGCTGCTGCAGGTGAAGCAGCCAGAATCGCCAAGGCCATCAAAATACTCAGTCGTCTCGTAGCGCTCATACCCGTATTCAACCCTGCCTAAACCATTCCTCTGCCTTACTTCGGAGAGATGTTTGCGAGTTTTTCGATGCTAGCTTCATAATCCGACTACTTCAGGATATTTACCGCTCTTGCAATAACAAGTCCTACGGTGAGTAACGACGTTGTCGATTGAATGAGCATCAATATCTTTGCCAGTCGGGTGAGTGGCATGACGTCGGTGGGGCTAAAAGCGCTGGCATTTGTGAATGAGGTGTAGAGGTAGTCAAAGAAGTTGGGATGCCAATCCTCAGGTGCGTAAGCCGGATCTGACATTTGCGGAAAGATGAAATCAGGGTATGGGTCGCGAGCCTCGGCGCGCGCGCCTGGCCCTTCACGATCAAGCTCCCAATACCAGAGGCCAAAAACAACGACATTTGTGAGCCAGATGGATCCACCTGAAGCGAGAAGTGATGCCGCATCTGTTATTCCACCGTGGATCAGCTGGCGAATGAGCAGAATGACTGAGGCAACATTCGAGAGGCTCATTACAAGATTTAGGGCGATGCCCAGCCACCATCTTCGTGCAGCATGAAAGTGGATCCGCTTCGGGCTCATCGCAATGAGGGCAAGTAGTAGCGCCGCCTCAATCGCGCAGATGAGGGGTTGTGACTTTAATGAAAGTGCATGCGGCAGTTGTAACTGAAGGACGATAACAACAAAGACTACGGCGGAGACCGGCCAACGAAGCTCGCCCTGATGTTCGCGGTGCCAATGTGGAACCTGCGGAAGGTGGTGTGTGCGCTTCATGCGGTGATCCTAACTTTCCTCAGTTGAATGGATGGCTTTGCGGCGTGCCTGAGTAACCTCAGAGATCAGCGAGAAGAGCGCAAAAGCGGCGAGCAGGCCAATAACGAGAGCGATAGAGATGTAATCATTGCGCGGAACGTGGCGTGCGACGGTGAGAATGTAAAGCTGGGGAGTGATAGAACTGACGCCCGCAATCCAGGTCCATTTGCGGAGCGCTACCCAATTCTTCTCGATAACTGCGACAACTAAGCGAGCTGTTCCAATCCCATATGTCCATGAGGTGATTGCATCGATTATGAGGAAGGCGATCCAGTTCACTCCATATTGAGTCATGGTCTTATAGACAACAACAGTTGCGGCAATCGTATAAAGCAGAACAGAGGATGCCCATAAGCGTTCCCAGAGTTTGATGCGCTTGGGAACGCGAAGTTTCATGCAGTAAAACTAGCGAACGCTACGAAGAACCGCAGTGACCTTTCCAAGAATTTCTGCATTATCTGCTGGGATAGGCTGATAATTGTCGTTTGCAGGAAGAAGCCAATTGTGGCTACCCTTAACGGAGAAGGTCTTTACCGTGGCTTCGCCATCAATCATTGCGGCCACGATCTCGCCCTTCTCGCAACTCTTCTGCGCGCGGATGACAACGTAATCGCCATCGCAGATTGCAGCATCGATCATCGAATCTCCGACGACCTTGAGAAGGAAGAGCTCACCACTACCCACGAGAGTCTCAGGAAGGGCGAAAGTCTCTTCAATCGATTGCTCGGCCAGGATGGGTGAACCGGCAGCGATGCGGCCGACGAGTGGAATATTGATGGACTTAGCGGGAAGGTGTGCGTCAATCGGCTCGGAGCTGACCTCCATGGCGCGACCCTTCGTCGCCTTCCTCTTGATGTAGCCCTTTTCTGCGAGAATTTTGAGTTGGTAGGTAACCGAGGCTGGTGAGGCAAGACCTACGGCATCGCCAATTTCGCGCATGCTTGGTGGGTAGCCATTTGCGCTGAGGGAGTCCTTGATGGTCTTCAGGATCAGCTGTTGGCGTTGGGTGAGGCCATTCGGGTCAGCAAGATCGGCTGGGTGGTCAGGGAGTTCGGAGACGGAGGCCTTGATGATCTCAGGCTTGATGATCTCAGGCTTGGTGATCTCAGCCTTGGTGGTCTCAGGCTTGGTCTCGCCCTTGCTATTTCGAGTATTGCTATCCCGTGTGCTCATGCCCTAAGGATAAAGGAAATTCTCCCATCTGTCGAACATTTGTTCGGATTTTTCTTGCCATTGTCGGTGGCTCACGCTATTGTTCTTTTTAGAACAGGTGTTCGAATCCCCTCGAATACCGTTGAAGTGGAAGTTGGTAGGCCAGATGGATATTTATGGAAATGTAGATCGCGAGAGCGGATCTCATGCAGGCGCAACACGTAACGCTGGAGTGAAGCTCACACGACGTGGAAAGCGTGTAGTTCGTGGCGTTGTTGGCGTATCGCTATTAGTAGTGATTGGCGCTGGTTTTAGCGCAGTTTCAAGTGCTGCAACCAATAACCATCAATCAATCTCTACAAGCAATGGTTATGTAAAAGTTACTGTTGCACCAGGTGAGACTCTCTGGTCACTCGCATCCTTGGTTGCCGATGGGCGGGATATCGCAGTAGTCGTGGATCAGATTGTTGAAGCAAACTCACTTACCTCCTCTGATATCACCGTTGGCGAGCGCCTCTGGGTCCCAGCCCACTAACCACGCCGATCCCTAACCGCTCCAACTCCATCAAGACCCTTCACATCTCTGTGAAGCGGTCTGGCGATAGCACCCTGCGGCGTGTCGGAGGCGGCTCTAGCGAAAGGGCTGCGGCGAGAAAATTTCGGACATTTCGGAGTATTTGATACAGAGCTTTTTCACAGTGAGGCTCGATCTCGGTTCGATGCATAGTGAGTAGAAAAATTAATCTTCAACACGCCGCGATTTTGAGCGAAACTCTCAACCGTGGGTATACGGTTGGCACAAGATGTAGGGGTCAAACCCAACATTCGTTCAATAAGTAGTGTTTTTCCGCTAATGTTCACCTTCCCCAGGTACACGTTCGGAAGGAGGTAGTAATGATCTGTCCATTCTGCAGACACGATGATTCACGCGTAGTGGATTCACGTCCGGCTGATGAAGGCACCCTCATTCGCCGCCGCCGAGAGTGCACCTCATGCCAACGCCGCTTCACCACCTCAGAGACCTCAGTTCTTCTGATTGTGAAGCGATCCGGGGCTACTGAACCCTTTAGTCGCGAGAAAGTTGTCGCTGGCGTCCGCAAGGCCTGCCAGGGCCGACCGGTCAATGATGATGATCTCGCCCTCTTAGCCCAACGTGTCGAGGAGAGCCTTCGCTCCGATGGACAGGCAGAGGTTGAGGCCCACGAGGTTGGAATGGCGATTCTTGCGCCACTCCGAGAACTCGATGAGGTCGCCTACCTCCGTTATGCCTCCGTCTACCGTAGTTTCTCCTCCTTAGAAGATTTTGAAGGTGAGATTGCTCTTCTCCGCGCCTCACATTCTCTTGCTGCATCCCCAGCAGATAGTTCCGAAGCTAACAACAAGAGTAAGAACGCTGCACCCCCGGCAGTGGATGCAACCCTCGCAAGTAAATAAGACCCACGAGTGATCTAAAAAAGTTATTAAGAAAATTTCACGCACTACCTAGAGCAAAGAAGGAGCAGTTCCGATGTCAATCGTTAATCAGTCAGCCACGGAGAAGAGCAAGAAGTCGCTAGGAAAAGGACTTACTCTTGAACGTATCTACACAACTCCGGGTCTTCATCCTTATGATGAAGTGACATGGGAGCGTCGCGATGTAGTCCAGACAAACTGGAAGTCCGGCGAAGTCATCTTCGAGCAGAAGGGCGTGGAATATCCTGACTTCTGGTCAGTGAACGCCTCGACCATCGTTACAACAAAGTACTTCCGTGGCGCAGTTGGCTACGAGAATCGCGAATGGTCACTCAAGCAGGTCATCGATCGCGTGGTCCTCACCTATGTGAAGGCTGGCAAGGAGTTCGGTTACTTCGCATCACCCGCTGATGCTGAGATCTTCGAACACGAATTGACATGGATGCTTCTTCACCAGGTCTTCTCCTTCAACTCACCTGTCTGGTTCAATGTTGGCACAAATGCGCCACAGCAGGTATCTGCCTGCTTCATCCTTGCAGTAGATGACACCATGGATTCCATCCTCAACTGGTACCGCGAAGAAGGAATGATCTTCAAAGGCGGATCAGGAGCCGGGCTCAACCTCTCACGTATCCGTTCTTCAAAGGAGCTCCTCAAGTCCGGCGGAACAGCATCTGGTCCTGTCTCCTTCATGCGTGGTGCAGATGCATCAGCAGGAACAATCAAGTCTGGTGGCGCAACCCGTCGCGCAGCAAAGATGGTTGTTCTCGATGTAGATCATCCAGATATCGAAGAGTTCATTGAGACCAAGGTTCGCGAAGAGGACAAGATTCGTGCACTCCGCGATGCTGGATTCGATATGGATCTCGGCGGCAAGGACATCATCAGCGTTCAATACCAGAATGCAAATAACTCAGTTCGCGTCTCAGATAAGTTCATGAAGGCTTACGAAGCAGGCGAGCAGTTCGGTCTTATTGGTCGCGCAACCGGTGAAGTAATCGAAACCGTTGATGCTCGCAAACTCTTCCGCATCATGGCAGAGGCTGCTTGGGCATGTGCTGATCCAGGAATTCAATATGACGACACCATCAACGAGTGGCACACCAACCCTGAGACAGGTCGCATCAACGCATCTAACCCATGTTCTGAGTACATGTCACTCGATAACTCATCATGCAACTTGGCATCACTCAACCTACTGAAGTTCCTTGAGAGCAATGGTTCATTTGATGTGAAGCGCTTCGTCAAGGCGACCGAGATGATCATCACCGCGATGGATATCTCAATCTGCTTTGCAGATTTCCCAACTGAGCCAATCGGTGAGACAACACGCAACTACCGCCAGCTCGGAATCGGATTTGCAAACCTTGGTGCCCTTCTTATGGCATCAGGCCTCGCATACGATTCAGAAGAGGGTCGTGCGCTCGCTGGCGCGATTACCTCATTGATGACAGGTACTTCATACCGTCGTTCAGCTGAACTTGCCGGAATCGTTGGCGCATACGAAGGTTATGCCCGTAACGCCGAGGCGCACACCCGCATCATGAAGAAGCATGCAAATGCATCTGTCTCTGCCAAGTCTCAGACCACAATCGACTCTGATGTCTGGGCTGCAGCGAATAAGGAGTGGGAGAAGGGCATTGAGATCGGCGCAAAGAACGGCTGGCGCAATGCGCAAGCATCAGTACTTGCTCCAACCGGAACAATTGGCTTGATGATGGATTGCGATACAACAGGTATCGAGCCAGACCTTGCTCTTGTGAAGTTTAAGAAGCTTGTCGGTGGCGGATCCATGCAGATCGTTAACCAGACAATTCCAGTTGCACTCCGCAAGCTTGGTTACACCGAGGAGACAGTTGAGGCGATTGTTGAATACATCGCAGCAAATGGAAATGTCATCGATGCTCCTGGCCTCAAGCAAGAGCATTACACCGTTTTCGATTGTGCAATGGGTATCCGCTCAATCAGCGCAATGGGCCACGTCCACATGATGGCTGCATGTCAGCCATTCCTCTCCGGTGCAATTTCTAAGACAGTTAACCTCCCAGTGGATGCAACTGTTGAAGAGATCGAAGAGGTCTACTACCAGGGTTGGAAGCTCGGCCTTAAGGCGCTCGCGGTCTATCGCGATAACTGTAAGGTCGGTCAGCCGCTCTCCGATGGCAAGGCTGAGAAGCAGGAGACGACAGTTGCAGAAGTTATTGCAGCACCTACACGTCGTCGCCTTCCAAAGGCTCGTCCATCTATGACGACATCATTCTCAGTCGGCGGCGCCGAGGGTTACATGACCGCTGGCGCATATGCCGACGGAGCGCTCGGTGAGGTCTTCCTCAAGCTTGGCAAGCAGGGTTCAACTCTTGCTGGTGTAATGGATGCCTTCTCTATCGCAGTATCAATCGGTCTCCAATACGGAGTACCACTTGAGACCTTCGTTGAGAAGTTCACCAACTTGCGCTTCGAGCCAGCAGGTATGACAGATGATGCAGATGTTCGCATGGCTCAATCCATGATGGATTACATCTTCCGTCGCCTCGCACTTGATTACCTCCCATACGAGACTCGCTCAGCACTCGGTCTCTACACTGCTTCAGAGCGCCAGCGCGCACTTGAGACAGGCGAGTACACCGAAGATCCAGCGAAGGCGGCGACTGCTCCGGTAGCAAAGGTTGCACCAGTAGCGGCACCAGCAGTTACTCGCACAGAGGTCAAGATTGAGGCAGCACCAGCATCATCAACCGGCGTTGGTTCATCAATGGAGCTCTTCGAGAAGATGAGCGGCGTGAAGTCTGATGCCCCACTCTGCATGACCTGCGGTGTGAAGATGCGTATGGCTGGTTCATGCTTCGTCTGCGAAGGTTGTGGAAACACCTCCGGCTGTTCATGATTGAAAATTCTGTAGCTCGCGTGCTCATCGCACCGGACTCGTTTAAGGGTTCGGCGATGAGCACCGAGATTGCAGAATGGATTGCAGAGGGCTGGCGCGCTGTCAGACCACTCGATCAGATCGTGCTCAAGCCGATGGCAGATGGGGGAGAGGGAACTCTCCTAGCAATCGAGTCATCGTTAGAAGATACAACGAGAATTACCCAGAGCGTTATGGGGCCGGATAATCGGTCGCATAACGCTTTTTGGTTATTGACCGATGATGGAGTCGCAATCGTGGAACTCGCATCTATCTGCGGGATAGGTCATCTGGCGAATTCAGGCCAACTCGATCCGATGGGTGCTCATACCTTTGGTCTTGGGCAAGTCCTCTATGACATCGCGCGCGATAGCGATATCGGTGCGGTCCTCGTTGCACTTGGCGGCTCGGCCAGCACTGATGGCGGCACCGGGGCACTCCGTGCACTTGGTTTTAGGTTTCGCAAGAGCAATGGCGAAGATATTGCAATGGGTGCGAGAGATCTCGCTCAGATTGTGGAGATTGATGCAACACATGCTGCGACTCCGCCGCCAGGAGCACTTATCTATCTTGTTGATGTAACTAACCCACTTCTGGGAGCGAGCGGGGCCGCCCATACCTTTGCACCACAGAAGGGCGCCTCTGCTGAAGAAGTTCTCCTCCTTGATGAGGGCCTAAAAAACTTTCAACGAATGTGTGAGGTTTCAGATTCACCGGGCGCAGGTGCTGCAGGTGGGGTTGCCTATGGACTCTCCTCTCTCTGGGGCGGCCAGATAAGAAGTGGAGCGCGCACAGTTGCTGCGATTACCAAACTTCCGGAGCAGATTGAGCTTGCAGATATAGTCATCACCGGCGAGGGTCACTTGGATACCCAAAGTTTTGGTGGCAAGGTGGTCGGAACTCTCGCAGAGTTTGTAAAGTTAAAGAACCAAGGACGTGAAAGTGGACCCCAGACCCGCTTAGGAATTATCGCTGGGGGAGTTGACGAAGTGCTCGAAACTGAGATCAGCGCTTCGAGCAACGGACTCCTTCGATCGGCAGGCTTCTTTGGTCTGGAGACTCTGATCGAAGTTGCTGGCGACAGAGAGAGCGCTATCCAAGATGTGCGGGCGGCCACGATTAGTGCCAGCTCACTTCTTGCTTCACGTTACGGGGAAGAAATGGTGGAAGCGCTCGCTACCATTGGGATATGAGCGCCCGGAAGAAGAATCTGTCGACGCTTGCAATTGATTGTGGTGGCCACAGCATCAAGGGTTCTGTCCTTAATTCAACGGGTGAGATTGTCGGTCAGATGCTCTCCGAACGTACGCCATACCCGCTCTCGCCGACACACCTGCTCCGTATTATTGAAGGGTTTCTCTCTGTGCTACCTGCCTTTGACCGGGTCACAGTGGGAATGCCGGGGATGATCCGTCACGGCGTCGTGGTTTATACGCCGCACTACTCGCGAAAATTTGGCCCGCATTCAGAGATTGACGTTGCTGTGGCAAGTGAGTGGGAGAACCTCAACTTTGCTGGATTCATTGAGCAACACCTGAAGAAGCCAACGATTGTCCTTAATGACGCGCAGGTTCATGCCGCAGGCGTGATTCATGGCACCGGATTAGAAGTGGTTTTTACCCTTGGAACCGGACTTGGTTTTGCCATCTTTGATAACGGCCGCCTAGCGCCACACATGGAGATGTCGATGGCACCAACACGAGGAGCGAAGACCTTTGATTTATATATTGGCGAGAAGGCTCGCAAACGAGTCGGAGCCCCTATGTGGTCGAGAAGAGTTTTGACCATGGTGGAGCAGTTGCGACCCGTCCTCCATTGGGATCGGCTCTACATCGGTGGCGGAAATGCTTCGAGAATTACCCCATCGATTCGACAACGACTCGGTGAAGATGTTTTCATAATGCCAAATAGCACCGGAGTTGCCGGTGGCGCACGAGCCTGGGAGATTCACGAGTGAGAGCCCGAGTAGCAAATAAATTTAGAGAGATAGTCTCCGGGTCACCAGATGGCAAACCCACATGGGTTAATGAGATAGCAATCGGCGATGATGTCGGCCTCTTCGGCCCAGCAAGTGCCGTCTGGGAGGTGCACTCCACTGTGGCGACACTCGTCGGTGGCGTCCGGGCACTTCTTTTGCAAGCGGCGCATCCGGCAGCCCTTGCTGGAGTTGCTGAGCATTCGCGGTATGAGAGTGATCCACTCGGTCGACTTGCAGGCACATCACGATGGATGACAATCACGACCTTTGGTTCGACTCAGGCGATAGCGCGTGAGGCTGATCGAGTAAATGCAATGCATAAGAAAGTTGTGGGCGAGTTCGAAGGGAAATCCGGAGCTACGCAGGCTTATGCAGCTCGCGATCCCCGTTTCTTACTATGGGTTCACTGCGCTTTTACTGAATCATTTCTCTTCGCACATCAAGCATTCGGATATCGGCTCCTGAAGGAGTCAATGCAATCTTCAGTCGCGACTCAAGCGCACGAGATTCTTGCTGATCGATACATCCATGAGTGGTCAAAGAGCGCTATTGCCCTTGGGCTCACGACCGCGCCACAGAGTTCTAAGGAACTTCAGATGGAGATGGATCGGTTCGTAGCCGAGGAGCTGCGATCGAGTGAACAGAGTAGGAGAGTAGTGAAATTCATTCTCCGTCCACCTTTAGGTAGACCTTCACTCGTTTTTTATAAATTTCTAGCTAAGTCAGCAATTGCAACCTTAAGTGATGATCAGCGAGAGGTGCTTGAGTTGAAGCAGGTCTCACGCCTCTGGATTCCGGCGACCGCGCTCATTCTAGGATTCTTAAGATGGACCTTAGGTGATCGCTCGCCGAGCCACGAGACCGCACTCGAGAGAATCGACCGCCTCACGAAGTAGTTCCATTCTCCTGCCTCATCCTCTTGGACTGCGCTCCAGGGGACTGCGCTCCAGGTGACTTCGAACCAGGTTGGAGAGAGCTCCGCCGCGCAGGAACAATGCGTGCGGATTTAATCGCTAATGACGATCCACGCGTAGCTCGCCTTTTCACGTGCGCCTGCTCCCGGGCACGGGATGTACTCCTCTTCAGAGAGGTCGGAGTGGGGTGAGCGGCGCCAATTGGAACTTCTGGCAGATCAATAATGAATTCCATGGAGAAACTATTGGCTCCCACATTGTCATGGCCAAGTGAAAAGCGGGTGGAATTGCTGGGTACAGGGTGAGTAGAAGGCGTGCGCCATTCAATTGTAAGGGAAATGGCAGATATAGAGTCTTCTGCTTTAGTTGAATATTCAACTAAAATGAGATATGGTCTTCTTATGGAAACGGATAGAACACCAGCCCGAGAACTCTTGCCGGAGTCAGCGGAAGCATCTGCCTCAGCGGCAACGGATGAACGGACACCGTCGCTTTTTATCGGCCATGGAGCGCCCTTGCTCCTCGATGATCCAATCTGGTCTGGTCAATTAGAGAAGTGGTCGAGTGAACTAACTCGTCCTTCTGCGATTCTTATTGTCAGTGCTCACTGGGAGTCGGCGCCACTCTCACTCAGTTCAATTGAACCCAGTACACCGCTCATCTATGACTTTGGCGGGTTCGATCCTAAGTTCTATAACCTGCAGTACACGGCGCCAGTAGCTCCAGAACTTGCATCCCGCATCACAGCGCTGATGGGTGAGAGCGTTGTGACGCAGACAAAAAGAGGATTAGATCATGGCGCGTATGTTCCGTTATTAAAGATGTATCCAGAGGCTGATATTCCAGTCTTACAGATGTCTATTCCAACTCACGATCCCGAGAAACTCTTTGAGATTGGTCGAAAGCTAGCCCCTCTTCGTGATGAGGGAGTACTCATCATAGGTAGCGGGTTTCTCACACACGGACTTCCATATCTTCGCGACTGGAGTATCGATGCCACTCCGCCAGGCTGGTCGCTCGAATTTGATCTCTGGGCTAAAGAGGTTCTAGAGCGTGGCGCAATAGATGAGTTGATGGATTATGTATCTCGCGCACCTGGGATGCCTTATGCGCATCCCACGGTGGAACACTTTGCGCCAATATTTATAACTTTGGGTACCGCAGCAGATGCGACGGTTGCTCTAGAGACGAAGATTGACGGGTATTGGTTAGGTCTTGCTAAGCGGTCTTTCCAAGTAGCCTAACTTTAGAGATTATTGAGCAAGATTTCGTTTAGCGTAGAAACGTCCCATGAAATCAGCCTTGAGCGCGTAGAAATCCCCGTTGTTAATCGAGGCGCGCATTCGATCCACGAGGTTAACGATAAATCTCTCATTATGAATTGTTGCAAGAGTAGATGCGAGCATCTCTTTCGCCTTAAATAGGTGGTTCAGGTAAGCCATTGTGTAATGGGTGCAGGTATAGCAATCGCAACTCTCGCTAATGGGCGAGAAGGCGCGCTGGTACTTGGCATTTGTGAGATTGACGCGCCCATCATCGGTGAATACCGCACTTGTTCGAGCCTGTCGTGAGGGGGCTACGCAGTCGAAGGTATCGGCACCATTTTCAACACCAACAAAGAGGTCATCAGGTTCGCCAATACCAAGAAGGTGCCGGGGCTTATTTACTGGCAACTCTTCGCAGAGCCAATTAACAATCTCACCGAGCTTTGCTTTATCAAGTGCTCCACCTAGGCCAAAACCGTCAAAGGTAATTCCATCCTCATCGAGTCCAGCCAAATCTCTCGCAGCCTTCCGACGCAAATCTTCATACTGCGCGCCTTGCAAGACTCCAAAGAGAGCTTGATACGGCTTTCCAACTCGCTCCTGCGTAAGTCGACCATGCTCGATGAGGCAACGCTTCGCCCAGAGACGCGTGCGTTCTAATGATTTTTGTTGATAGCCGCGAGTGTTATGTAGCGTCGTGCACTCGTCGAAGGCAAACATGATATCGGCGCCAAGTTGATGTTGAATCTGCAGTGAAATCTCCGGGGTAAATCGATGCATCGAACCGTCGAGGTGGGATTTAAAAGTGACGCCATCATCATCTACGTGCGCCAGCCGCTCCTTCTTATCTGCAATAACTTCATCAGATCGAAAGGTGGTCTCATCCATGGCGATTACTTTTTTAAAGCCAACACCAAGCGAGAGGACTTGAAATCCACCAGAGTCTGTAAAGGTGGGGCCGTGCCAGTTCATAAATGAACCTAACCCGCCCGCTTCATCGACAATATCTGGTCCAGGTTGAAGATAGAGATGATAGGCATTCGCAAGAAGAGCCTGTGCGCCGAGCTCTTTCATCGATTCTGGCAGAACGCTTTTCACCGTTGCCTTTGTTCCCACCGGGATAAAGGCCGGGGTCTGGATAACGCCGTGGGGAGTAACAATCTCGCCGGTTCGACCCAGTGCGCCTTCAATTGTCGATTGAACTTTGAAGGAGAACTGATTCACGGGGGATACTCTACCGACATTGACTGCGCAGACACGGCGGTCATTTTTGGCGTGGGGAGTAGAGCTGATGCAAGTAAAGAATGTGAAGAAGAGATTGCCAGGAAATTACTGGAAACTCTGGAGCGCCAACGTCATCTCCAATCTCGGCAATGGCGTCTCCTTGGTTGCCATGCCTTGGCTTGCCTCTGCGCTAACTCGTTCACCATTAACTATCGCCACCATTGGCTTGATGGGACAACTCCCATGGTTGCTATTTACTCTGCCAGCTGGAGTCATCACAGATCGATTTGATCGCAAGAAGATCATCATGGCTACCGATATCGCGCGCGGAGCGGTCACCGTATTTTCAGCAAGCGTACTTTTCCTCAACCGTCACTCGTTTACGCAGATCAAGAACCCATCTGAGGCATTTCACGGTGGTACTTCACTCGGGTTACTTCTTATGATTGGCGCGACCTCGTTCATACTCGGTGCAGCTGAAGTTCTTGGGAATAACTCTGCTCAGACCTTCCTGCCCGATGTCGTTGAGCAGGGCGCACTTGAGCAGGCGAATGGCCAAATGGCGAGCGCTGAATATCTATCAACAAGTTTTGTTGGACCATTCTTAGGTTCTTTGCTTCTTGGCCTCTCTATCTATCTGCCATTCTTCTTCGATGCGACGAGCTTCTTCTTCTCAGCCGCATTGATTGCGTTGATCTCTGTACAGGCGAAGAAGATCATCTCGAGTGGAGAGCGGCGGGCGGAAGCGGAGCAGGGCAGCCGCTCATCGACTCAACAATTTGTGACTGAACTCAAGGAGGGGTTCTCTTGGTTGTTGGCGCACAAGGTGCTCCGTCCACTCGCACTCACCCTTGGGGCACTGAACTTAACGTCGAATATTGCCTTCGCCTCTTTTATTCTTTACGTCCAAGAAGTCCTTCATGTCTCCGTCTTTATCTTCGCGCTTCTGGGAACAGCTGGAGCGCTCGGGGGAGCGTTGGGGGGTTATGTTGGGCCAAAGGTGATTAATAAACTAGGTGATGGAAGAACGCTCACCCTCGCACTCATTGGCTTCCCGAGCTTCTTCCTTATCGCATTCTTTATTCATGTCTGGTACATCTTTTATATCGTTGTATTTTGTGAATCTATCTTGAGCGTTATGTGGAACGTCATCACCGTCTCATTTCGACAGAGCGTCATTCCGAATGAACTACTTGGACGAGTAAATAGCGGGTACCGCTTCTTCGGCTGGGGTTCGATGCCGATTGGTTCACTTCTTGGGGGATTGATTGTTACGGCTGGTACACATCTGGGCTCACGCAATCTCGCCCTACGTATTCCTTTTATTTTCTCGGCGGTGATTGGGTTCGTTGTCTATCTTCTCGTGCGAAGAAGATTCACATCCGAAGAGTTAAATAAGGTGAGAGTGGCGGCCGGAGTTCCTCCTCGTCCTTGATCGGGGCGCATGCCCAGGCGTGCTGACGGTTCCGTTCGGCCGGCCAGGTCGCACGTTCCTCCACTGACCGACTGACCCTCTGGGCTCTGGCCTAGCCTCCTGCCAGCCATGCCGACTACAGGGGTCGAAGTGAGGGTGGTCGCGCCTAGGGTGCGTTAGTCGGGTCACAACTCCGTAACGATTATCTAAATCACCCTTATTTTGTTGCCCGTATACGCGTAGATGGGGCAGAATCACCCCACTTACCCAAAAGCCGGTGGTCACTAGCTAGGTCCACTAGTCGGCGGGTACCCCTCGAAAAGGAGAATACATGAAAGCACGCCTAACAGCGCGCGCTGCCATTGCTCTTGCGTCAGCATCAGCAGTTGCAGTCACTGGCCTCTACATGGCGCCAGCGCACGCAGCACGTTCAACAGTAGTTGTTGTGGAGTCAAATACCTTCACATCACTCAACCCAGGAACACCTGACACAAACATCGTTATCAACGGTGACGTCGGATACCTTACAACCACACCTTTCTTCTACTATGACGATAAGGCTAACCTCATCACCAACAACACACTTGGCACAGCCAAGGTTGTAAAGAATCTCGCAACAGATTTTGAGGTTAAGTACACAATCGCAGCAGGACGTAAGTGGTCAGATGGCGCTCCTATTACAGCAGCAGACCTTCTACTCACACACGTCATCTCAAGCTCTGATTACAGCAAGAAGGCTGGACTCGGCGATCCAACAGATGCAGCAGTTACACCTGCTTTCGCATCACTTGGATACGGTGCTGTTTATGACAACCACATCGTCGGTCTTCCAACTCTCTCTTCAGATGGCATGTCAATTACTTTCAAATATGACAGCAAGATTCCTGATTACCTCTTGAACGGTCCAGGATCACCATTCCCAGTTCACTCACTTGAGCTCCTTGCTGCTGGCAAGAAGACACTTCCTTCAGTTGCTGAAGCTAACGCTGCAACAGCTAAGTTCGTTAAGGATGTAACTTCTTACAACACTTCTGCTCTCAAGGATATGGGTGCTGTTTACTCAACCGGTTACAACACAACAACCGTCAACTCAAGCACAAATCCAAACCTCTTGGTTGGAAATGGCATGTACCAGGTTGATTCAGTTGATGCTAACCAGATCAAGCTCGTCTTGAACCCTGACTACAACTCTGGTCCTGCAAACTCAGGTATCACAACAATCGTTATCAAGCAGGGAATTGCTGATGGTTCACCATCTGCTCAGGCTCTTGCTAATAAAGATATCGATGTCTACCAGGGTCAGCCAACAGCTGACACAGTTG
>CAINVP010000098.1 GCA_903854185.1 uncultured Actinomycetes bacterium | reverse complement strand
GATCAAGTTACCCTTCCACTCGCAAGTTGTTGCAGCGG
Organism: uncultured Actinomycetes bacterium; assembly: GCA_903854185.1. Taxonomy (GTDB): domain Bacteria; phylum Actinomycetota; class Actinomycetes; order Nanopelagicales; family Nanopelagicaceae; genus PALSA-747. The sequence goes on along the minus strand of CAINVP010000098.1, from coordinate 26,628 downwards.
AGGTGATGGTGATTCCGCGCTCTTGCTCTTGCTCCATCCAGTCCATGGTGGCGCCGCCATCGTGAACTTCACCGATCTTGTCGTTGATACCGGTGTAGAAAAGGATGCGCGCAGTCGTCGTGGTTTTACCCGCGTCGATGTGCGCCATGATTCCGATGTTGCGAACCTTGGCTAGGTCGATTGCTGCTTCAGCCACTTGTTATTCCTCTTCTTCTTTAATATCTAATCGGTTTAATATCTAATCGGTTGTAAAACTCTTTGAGCTAATTACCAGCGGTAATGTGCGAAGGCCTTGTTAGCCTCTGCCATCTTGTGGGTATCTTCGCGCTTCTTTACAGCTGCTCCGAGACCGTTGCTTGCATCCATAAGTTCATTTGTAAGACGCTCTGCCATTGACTTTTCGCGGCGACCACGTGAGTAGTCAACGAGCCAGCGAAGGCCAAGTGTCATTGAGCGAGCCGTCTTTACTTCAACTGGAACCTGATAAGTCGCTCCACCAACGCGGCGTGAACGAACTTCAACAGTTGGCTTGATGTTGTCGAGAGCGCGCTTGAGAGTGATAACTGGATCAACTCCACCTGACTTCTCGCGGCAACCTTCAAGCGCTGCGTAAACAATTGCCTCAGCAGTTGAACGCTTTCCGTGAAGAAGAATTTTGTTGATGAGTGCAGTTACAACTGGTGAGTTGTAAACCGGGTCAGCAACTACAGGAGTCTTAGTGACGGGACCTTTACGTGGCATTAGGCCTTCTTCTCTCTCTTAGCACCGTAGCGGCTACGTGATTGCTTACGTGACTTAACACCTTGGGTATCAAGTGATCCGCGAACAATCTTGTAACGAACACCAGGTAGATCTTTTACGCGACCACCGCGAACAAGAACAATGGAGTGCTCTTGTAGGTTGTGACCTTCACCAGGAATGTAAGCAGTAACTTCCATGCCACTTGTTAGACGTACACGTGCAACCTTGCGAAGAGCAGAGTTCGGCTTCTTCGGTGTTGTTGTGTAAACACGAGTACATACACCGCGACGTTGTGGACTTCCCTTAAGTGCAGGAGTACTTGTCTTCGATGTCTTTTCGGCGCGGCCCTTACGAACCAGCTGCTGAATTGTTGGCACTACATTTCTCCATTCGTTACTGCATCCAAAAGTTTCACGCTCTACTTCCCCACCCACGCGGTCGGGTGTGTTGCCCGATCTCGCATATTCATGCAAGTTCATTGCATGGTAGGAGTAGCTCATTTCTTCAAAGGAGCAGAGGAGAAAGGTAACTTAGCCACGCGGGAAAGGTCAAAACGAGCCCCTTACTCCTACCCCTCCCCGGCCGTCTCGCGACACGCCGAAGGGACGATTTTCCTCCTTTCCGGCCCTAGTGAGGGCTCCTCAGGAGCCCTTGCCCTACCCTTGAGGGCGTGAAGACCCCCGCCGCTGGCCTAGATGCCCCTGTTGAACCAGTTAAACCCAAGCTCCGAGGCCTAATCCACCTGATCATGTCCCCCGTCTCCCTCATTGCGGGAATTGTCATGATTTCCGTGGCTGACAAGCTCCGAGGCCGGGTCACTTTAGGCATTTTCACGCTCACAGCGGTCACCCTCTTCACCTGCAGCGCCCTGTATCACCGGGTGAAGTGGCAGCCCAAGTACCGCGCCCTCTGGCGCCGGATTGATCATGCAAATATCCCAATCTTGATCGCAGGTACCTACACCCCGTTCGCGATTTTTCTGCTGACCAAGAGCCAATCAGTCATCCTGCTCTCACTCGTCTGGGGTGGAGCCGTTCTCACCGCGCTGATGCGCATCAGTTGGATCAATGCACCACGTTGGCTCTACGTGCCACTTTATGTCGCACTCGGTTGGGCGGCAGTCATCTATCTCCCTACTTTTTGGCGTACAGGTGGCGTCGCAGTATTTACTTTGATTCTTCTTGGTGGAATTTTTTATACCGCGGGCGGAATTATTTATGCACTGAAGCGACCAGTGCTCTCAACAAAGTGGTTTGGATTTCACGAGCTCTTTCACGCACTCACTGCTGCTGCATTTATTTCACAACTTGTCGCAGCCGCTCTCGTTGTCTTTCAAAATAGCTAAAACCATTACGCAGTAATAGAAAAAGCCCCGACCAATCGGCCGGGGCTTTCGCAATTTCTAATCCGTTATCGAACTTCTAGATCATCAAGGCGTACGGCCTCTCCTGATCCTTGGCTCTCAAATGGTGTGTAGTCGAAGTCATCGTATGAGTACAACTTCGCCTTTGCTTCCTCTGTTGGCTCGACCTTTACATTTCTGTAACGGCTTAGTCCGGTACCAGCAGGAATCAACTTACCGATGATGACGTTCTCCTTAAGTCCGAGTAGCGGATCGCGCTTCTCAGAGAGTGCTGCATCTGTAAGGACACGTGTTGTCTCCTGGAACGATGCGGCAGAGAGCCATGAATCAGTTGCAAGTGATGCCTTGGTGATACCCATGAGCTCTGGACGACCTGATGCAGCCTTGCCACCAGATGAGACAACGCGACGGTTCTCTGCATCGAAGTAGCCACGCTCAACAAGTGCGCCTGGGAGGATATCGGTGTCACCTGGCTCAAGCACAGTGATGCGCTTCAACATCTGGCGAACGATGATCTCGATGTGCTTATCGTGAATCCATACGCCTTGTGAACGGTAAACCTCTTGGATTTCGTTAACAAGGTGAACCTGTGTCTGACGTGGTCCGAGGATACGTAGAACAGTCTTTGGATCGATAGCACCAACAACGAGCTTCTGACCAACAGTGACGTGTGAACCCTCTTCAACGAGAAGCTTCTGACGTCGTGTGATCTGGTAAGCAATCTCTTCGCCACCATCATCTGGTGTTACAAGAATCTTCTTACCCTTCGCATCTTCAATGAATGTCACGATACCCGCAGCTTCTGCGATTGGTGCGACACCCTTTGGAGTACGAGCTTCGAAGAGCTCGACGATACGTGGAAGACCGTGCGTAATATCGTCACCAGCAACGCCACCGGTGTGGAAGGTACGCATTGTTAGCTGTGTACCTGGCTCACCGATTGACTGAGCTGCGATGATTCCGACTGCTTCGCCGACATCTACGAGCTTGCCTGATGCCATTGAGCGGCCATAACACATTGCGCATTGACCGATCTTGGTATCACTGACGCTATTTGATCCGACCTTTGAATCACATGTAAGTACTGAACGTACCTTCACTTCAACAACGCCTGATGCAACGAGGAGATCGATATTGCGATCGCCGAGATCTGTTCCAGCAGCAAGGATTACTTTGCCGCCAACAACAACATCTTCAGCCAAGTTACGTCCGAAGATTCCGGTCTCAACATGCTCATCGCGAACGATGGTGCCGGTTGAATCTGGCGCTGCGATACGAAGTGTGAGACCGCGATCTGTGCCGCAATCTTCTTCGCGGATGATGACATCCTGAGCAACGTCGCAGAGACGACGTGTGAGGTATCCAGAGTCAGCGGTACGAAGCGCTGTATCTGCAAGACCCTTACGTGCACCGTGCGTTGAGATGAAGTACTCAAGCACTGAGAGACCTTCACGGAAGTTGGACTTAATTGGGCGAGGAATAATTTCACCCTTTGGGTTAGCCACAAGACCACGCATACCTGCGATCTGACGGATCTGCATCATGTTTCCACGAGCGCCTGAGTAGACCATCATCCAGACTGGGTTACTTGGATCCTTCTCAAAGTTAGCCTGCATCGCATTACCGACGTCAGCTGTTGCCTGAGTCCAGATCTCGATGAGCTCCTGACGGCGCTCATCATCTGTAATAAGACCCTTCTCATACTGAGATTGGACCTTATCGGCCTTAACTTCGTACCCTTCAAGGATGCCAGCCTTTTCTCTAGGCGTAACGACATCTTCAATACCGATTGTGACACCGGCACGAGTAGCCCAGTAGAAACCGAGCTCCTTGAGAGCGTCGAGAGTCTTTGCAACAACGACCTTCTGGCACTTCTCAGCGAGTTCGTTAACAAGCTTTCCGAGCTCCTTCTTAGTTACATCAAAATCGACGTAACCAAGTTCAGCTGGAAGGACTTCATTAAAGAGTGCGCGTCCGAGTGTTGTGGACTTGATTTCGCCACTAGCAAGGCGGATTTTGATCTGCGCCTGCAGTGAGAGATCGCCACGCTCGAATGACATCAAGCCTTCAGCAATTGAAGAGAATGACTTACCTTCTCCAATTTGGTTAGGGCGCAATGAGGTCAAGAAGTAGAGACCAAGGACCATATCCTGGGTAGGAGAGGTGATTGGGCGACCTGATGCTGGAGAGAGAATGTTGTTGCTCGAGAGCATAAGAACGCGAGCTTCTGCTTGCGCCTCTGCTGAGAGCGGAAGGTGGACAGCCATCTGGTCACCATCGAAGTCAGCGTTGAACGCTGTACATACCAATGGGTGAATCTGAATAGCCTTACCTTCAACAAGTTGTGGCTCGAATGCCTGGATACCTAAGCGGTGCAGAGTTGGTGCGCGGTTGAGCAGCACTGGATGCTCGGCAATAACTTCTTCCAAGACATCCCACACGACTGGGCGTGAACGCTCAACCATGCGCTTTGCAGACTTAATGTTTTGAGCGTGGTTGAGATCTACAAGGCGCTTCATCACAAATGGCTTGAAGAGTTCAAGTGCCATCTGCTTTGGAAGTCCGCACTGGTGCAGCTTCAACTGTGGTCCAACAACAATGACAGAACGACCAGAGTAATCAACGCGCTTTCCGAGGAGGTTCTGACGGAAACGACCCTGCTTACCCTTCAACATATCTGAGAGTGACTTCAGCGGACGGTTTCCTGGGCCAGTTACTGGGCGACCACGACGACCGTTATCGAAGAGTGAGTCGACAGCTTCTTGAAGCATGCGCTTCTCGTTGTTGACGATGATCTCTGGTGCACCGAGATCAGCAAGACGCTTCAAACGGTTGTTACGGTTGATAACGCGACGGTAGAGATCGTTGAGATCTGAAGTCGCAAAGCGACCACCGTCGAGTTGAACCATTGGGCGAAGATCAGGTGGAATGACTGGAACACAATCAAGAACCATCGATGCTGGCTTATTTGTTGTCTGAAGGAATGAGTTAACAACCTTGAGACGCTTGATTGCGCGAGTCTTCTTCTGACCCTTACCGGTCTGTGAAAGTTCAGTAAGGAGATCGAACTCCTTCTTGAGGTCGAAGGTCTCAAGGCGTGCCTTAATTGCAGCAGCGCCCATTGCACCTTCGAAGTAGACGCCGAAGCGATCGCGCATCTCACGATAAAGACGCTCATCGCCTTCGAGATCTTGAACCTTAAGGTTCTTGAAGCGTGACCAGACCTCATCGAGGCCATCGAGTTCGCGTTGTGCACGATCACGGATCGCCTTGATATCGCGCTCTGCGCCTTCGCGGACCTTGCGCTTGATATCTGCCTTCTCGCCGGCTGCTTCGAGTTCAGCAAGATCTGCCTCGAGCTTCTGTGAGCGAGCATCAACATCAGTGTCGCGCTTCTTCTCAATCTTTTCGCGATCCTTCATGGTGCGCTTCTCAAGAGTTGGAAGATCTTCTGCGCGTGCCTCTTCATCGACCTTAGTGATCATGTAGGCAGCGAAGTAGATAACCTTCTCAAGATCCTTTGGCGCGAGATCTAGGAGGTAGCCAAGACGTGATGGAACGCCCTTGAAGTACCAGATATGTGTCACTGGTGCAGCAAGTTCAATGTGGCCCATGCGCTCACGGCGAACCTTTGCGCGAGTTACTTCAACTCCGCAACGCTCACAGATGATGCCCTTGAATCGGACGCGCTTGTACTTACCGCAGAAGCACTCCCAGTCCTTTGTAGGTCCGAAGATCTTCTCATCGAAGAGTCCGTCCTTCTCTGGCTTGAGTGTGCGGTAGTTGATGGTCTCTGGCTTCTTAACCTCACCAAAGGACCACTGACGAATATTCTCTGTTGACGCAAGACCAATGCGCAGTTCATCGAAGAAATTAACATCTAACATAGTTATTTATCCTCACACTTCTTCTACGCTGCTAGGTTCAGATCTGGACAAGTTAATGCCCAGCTCTTCTGCTGTACGGAATACTTCTTCGTCGGTATCGCGCATTTCAATTGCGACACCTTCAGATGAGAGGACTTCAACGTTGAGGCAGAGAGATTGCATCTCTTTGACCAAGACCTTGAATGACTCTGGGATACCTGGTTCAGGGATGTTCTCACCCTTAACAATTGCCTCGTAAACCTTGACGCGACCAAGCACGTCATCAGATTTAATTGTGAGCAACTCTTGGAGTGTGTATGCAGCGCCGTAAGCTTCAAGAGCCCAGACCTCCATCTCACCAAAGCGCTGTCCACCGAACTGCGCCTTTCCACCAAGTGGCTGCTGAGTAATCATTGAGTAAGGACCTGTTGAACGTGCATGGATCTTGTCATCTACCAAGTGGTGGAGCTTCAAGATGTACATGTAACCAACTGAGATTGGCGCCTTGTATGGCTCGCCGGTGCGGCCATCAAAGAGCACTGCCTTACCGGATGAACCGATGAGCTGTACGCCATCCTTATTTGGAAGGGTTGAGCCGAGAAGACCAATGAGCTCTTCTTCGCGCGCACCGTCGAATACTGGGGTTGCGACCTTAGAGTTTGGAGCAACTTCAGCAGCACCGATTGCACGCAAGTTCTCTTGCCATGGCTCGTTGCCTTCAAGTTTCCAACCAGCCTTTGCAACCCAACCGAGGTGGAGTTCAAGGATCTGACCGACGTTCATACGACCTGGAACACCGAGTGGGTTCAAGATGACATCAACAGGAGTTCCATCTTCTAAGAACGGCATATCTTCCTGAGGAAGAATCTTGGAGATAACACCCTTGTTACCGTGGCGACCAGCAAGCTTGTCACCATCTTGAATCTTTCGCTTCTGTGCAAGGTAGACGTGAACGATTGTCTTCACACCTGCTGGGAAGTCATAATCCAAACGAGCAAGTGTTGCACCGTCGTTAAGGAGCTGACCTTCGTAGACATCGATTACGAGATTCTTTGGATCAGTTGAGATGCGGTTAGCAAACTCAATGAGATCGATCTTGTAAGGAGTGTTCACGGCATCGCCATTGCGATCAACGAGTTGAATCTCAATGTACTCGCCATCCACGATGTTGCGAACGCGACCCTGGAAGCCCTTCTCAGCAATGCTGCTGAGTTCGAAATCGAGGGTTGTTGAGTCGAATACCTCGCGAGCAATAACCTTTCCAGACTCACCGTGCTTCACCTTCAACGAGGTATCGCGAACTTCACGATCTTTCTCATTGAAGATAGCGCGAAGCAAGCGCTCTTCTGGGGTGAGCTCTGTCTCGGTCTTCGGAGTTACCTTTCCGACCAAGATATCGCCAGGTACTACATCTGCGCCGACGCGAATGATTCCGCGGTCGTCGAGATCTGCAAGAACTTCTTCGCTGACATTTGGAATGTCGCGAGTAATCTCTTCAGCACCGAGCTTAATTTCACGAGCCTCAACTTCGTACTCTTCGATGTGAATCGATGTAAGTACATCGTCTTGAACGAGGCGCTGAGACAAGATGATCGCATCTTCGTAGTTGTGACCTTCCCATGACATAAATGCCACGAGTAGGTTCTTACCAAGAGCCATCTCACCCTTATCGGTGGATGGGCCATCTGCAATTACTTGACCGGCCTCAATCTTCTCACCAGCGGAGACGACAACCTTCTGGTTGCGGCTTGTTCCCTGGTTTGAACGAGTGAACTTATCGATTGCGTACGTTGTTGTTGTGTCATCGCTATGTGTGACGACTACTTCATCTGCCTGGACAGATGTGACGACGCCTGCCTTCTTAGCAAGGAGAACATCACCGGCATCAACAGCAGCGCGATACTCCATACCGGTTCCAACGAATGGAGCTTCAGCACGAAGTAGTGGGACTGCCTGACGCATCATGTTCGAGCCCATCAATGCGCGGTTCGCATCGTCGTGCTCAAGGAATGGAATCATTGCAGTAGCAACGGAAACCATCTGACGTGGTGAGACGTCCATGTAATCAACTTCGTCAGCGAGGATATATTCAACTTCTCCGCCGCGACGACGTACAAGGACGCGCTCTTCCTTAAAGTGGTTATCAGGATTCAATGGTGCATTCGCCTGGGCGATGATGTGCTCATCTTCCTCATCAGCTGTCAGATAATCGATCTGGTCTGTGACCTTACCCTTAACAACCTTGCGATAAGGGGTCTCGATAAATCCAAATGGTGTGATGCGGGCATATGTTGCAAGCGAACCAATAAGACCAATGTTTGGACCTTCTGGAGTTTCAATAGGACACATACGTCCGTAGTGCGATGGGTGTACGTCGCGGACTTCGAAGCCTGCGCGCTCACGTGAGAGACCGCCGGGTCCAAGCGCTGAGAGACGACGCTTGTGTGTCATACCTGAAAGTGGGTTTGTCTGATCCATGAACTGTGACAACTGGGAAGTTCCGAAGAACTCCTTGATTGCTGCAGTTACTGGACGGACGTTGATCAATGTACGTGGTGTCATCGCTTCAACTTCTTGAGTTGTCATGCGCTCACGAACAACGCGCTCCATACGTGAGAGACCGATTCGGACCTGGTTCTGAATCAACTCTCCAACGGTACGCAGGCGACGGTTACCGAAGTGATCGATATCGTCGATTTCAACGCGGACTTCATTGCCGTAATGCATAAGCGCATCACCGTTGTGAAGTGATACGAGGTAACGAATTGTCGCGGTGATATCTTCGGCGGTGAGAATGCTCTTCTCGAGGCCATGCGAGAGGCCAAGCTTCTTGTTGATCTTAAAACGACCAACCTTTGCAAGGTCATAACGCTTCTCATTGAAGTAAAGGTTCTGAATGAGGTTCTGTGCAGCTTCCTTCGTTGGTGGCTCACCTGGACGGAGCTTGCGATAGATATCAAGAAGTGCTTCATCCTGAGTATTGACGTTGTCCTTCTCAAGTGTGAGACGGATTGATTCAAACTCACCAAATTGCTCGAGAATCATCTCGTTGGTCCAGCCGAGAGCCTTCAAGAAGACTGTTACAGACTGCTTACGCTTACGGTCGATACGAACGCCGACCATATCCTTCTTATCAACTTCAAACTCAAGCCAGGCACCACGTGAAGGAATAATCTTCGTTGTGAAGATGTCCTTATCTGATGCCTTCTCAATGGTGCGCTCGAAGTAGACGCCTGGTGAACGAACGATCTGCGAAACAACTACTCGCTCTGTGCCATTGATAACGAATGTTCCACGAGGTGTCATCAATGGGAAGTCACCCATGGAGACTGTCTGATTGATGATCGCGCCGGTCTCGTTATTGATGAACTCAGCAGATACATACAGTGGAGCTGCGTAGGTAATATCGCGCTCCTTGCACTGCTCAATTGTGTAACGAGGCTCTTCAAGATCTGCCTTTGAGAATGCAAGGGAGAACTTCCCTTGGAAATCTTCAATAGGTGAGATCTCTTGGAAAATTTCCTCAAGTCCGGATTGTTGTGGGACTTCCCCGCGTCCGCTCTTCTCTGCATCCGCAAGACGAGCGCGCCACGCATCGTTACCCAATAGCCAGTCAACGCTCTCAAGTTGGAGAGCGAGCAGGTTAGGGACTTCGAGTGGTTCGCGGATCTTTGCGAAAGAGGTACGGGCAGGGGCAAACGATTTCGACTTCGCGGCCAATGTTCCTCCAGGTTTTGTAACGAGCATGAACAACACTGCGCCAGAGACGCAGCTAAACCCAGGTCTCGGCCGCTATATGCCTTACCCCTGAGGTGAAAAAAATTGCGAACGCTGAGGGTATCGAGTCTGGGGGTAATCTGTCCAATTTCGGCCAAAAGGTGCTATAAGCCCCCGAGCCGCTCTGACAAGGCTCGCCAAAGCCCTCCTTTGCTCAAAACTGACTCCCAGAGAGCAAAAAGCGGCCCCCACCACCCGGAGGTGAATGAGGGCCGCTTTTGACGGAGAAACTACTTGATGGAGACCTTTGCGCCAGCTGCTTCGAGAGCTGCCTTTGCCTTGTCCACTGCTTCCTTTGAACCCTTTTCGATGAGGGTCGCAGGTGTTGCATCTACTAGATCCTTGGCTTCCTTGAGGCCAAGAGCTGAGTTGATGCCACGTACTTCCTTGATAACAGCGATCTTCTGTGAACCAGCATCCTCGAGGATGAGTGTGAACTCGTCCTGAGCATCTGCTGCGCCGCCTGCTGCTGCGCCGCCTGCTGCTGCAACTGCTACTGGAGCTGCTGCTGTTACATCGAACTCTGTCTCAAATGCCTTGACGAAATCTGAGAGCTCAACGAGTGTCATCTCTTTGAACTGAGCCATCAAATCTTCTTGTGAGAGCTTTGCCATTTTTATTTCCTTTTCTTTGTGCTTGTAAAGTTGTTTAGATCTTTAAGTCTGTGAGCTGAAGTTATTCAGCTGGGGTCTCTGTGGCTGCCTCTTCAACTACTGCTGCTTCAGCAACAGGAGCTTCTTCGGCAGGTGTCTCTGCAACAACTTCAGTTACTGCTTCAGCAACAGGTGCTTCTGCAACAACCTCGGCGACAGGGGCCTCAACAGCTGGTGAACCAGCCTCAAGCTTGAGACGAAGTGCGTCGAAGGTACGAGCGGCCTTGGCCATTGTGCCCTTCATTGCACCAGCAAGCTTGGATAGGAGAACCTCACGGGACTCAAGATCAGCAAGCTTCATGATCTCAGCAGTTGTAACAGCCTTTCCTTCGAAGATTCCACCCTTGATAACAAGGAATGGGTTCTCCTTCTGGAAGTTCTTAAGGCTCTTAGCCGCATCGATTGGATCTCCCTTAACGAATGCGATTGCTGAAGGACCGACAAGAAGATCATCTGAGATCTCTACGCCTGCATTCTTTGCTGCAATCTTCGTCAAGGTGTTCTTAACTACTGAATACTTGGTTGTTGAACCAAGTGAACGGCGCAGCTCCTTCATGGAGGTAACGGTCAAACCGCGATACTCCGTGAGGACTGTTGCTGTTGCTGACTTGAAATCTTCAGTCAACTCGGCAACTGCCGCTGTCTTATCAGGACGAGCCATGTGGCTTCCTTTCTTTAATCAATACTGCGAGTTGTAGGTTTTCAACTCACTTTCAACTCACTTCAAACTCAGGGACACTCTCGATTAACGCTGGCGAACTTTGGCGCCGAAAATAAAAAATCCTCGGCGCATAAGTGCGCACGAGGGTTAACTCATGTGAACCTATGCGGGCTTCTCTTGCGAGAAATTAACGAACGATTGCTCCTTGCGGAGCCTTCGCTCAAGACCTGCAGTCTTGGGTGATATGACAAAGGCTAGGCCCTAAGGCCTAGCCGAGTCAAAAAAGGTCCTGCTGGGGATAATTAAGCGTTCGCTCCAGGGTCACGTGAGAGGTTGGGATCCACTTGGATTCCAGGTCCCATCGTGGTTGAGATGGTTGCGCTCTTGATAAAGCGTCCCTTAGAAGAGGATGGCTTTGATCGGATTACCTCTTCGAGCGCAGCTGCATAGTTCTCAGCAAGCTGGAGCTCTGTGAATGAGGTCTTTCCAATGATGAAGTGAAGGTTCGCATTCTTGTCGACGCGGAACTCAATCTTTCCACCCTTAATATCTGTAACAGCCTTGGCAACATCTGTTGTCACTGTTCCAGTCTTTGGGTTAGGCATCAGACCACGAGGCCCGAGTACCTTTCCAAGGCGACCGACCTTACCCATCAACTCAGGTGTAGATACGACTGCGTCGTAATCAAGGCGACCCTTGGAGACCTCATCGATGAGCTCATCTGCACCGACGATATCTGCACCGGCTGCGCGAGCTTCGTCAGCACGCTCTCCGCCTGCGAATACGAGGACGCGAGCAGTCTTACCTGTTCCGTGTGGAAGGTTAACTGTTGAGCGAATCGCTTGATCTGCCTTCTTTGGGTCAACACCGAGGCAGAGTGCAACCTCAACAGTTGCGTCGTACTTGGTTGTTGATGTCTCTTTAGCAAGCTTTACTGCTTGACCAGGTGTGTAGAGGTTCTTCTGATCAATCTTTGCAGCAGCTGCTACATATTTCTTACTGCGCTTCATAGCTCTCCTTCTTAATCGAGTAACCAGGTGGCTACTCGCTAGCGGTTGTGGTTAACGGACCAGCGCGGTCCTCCCACGTACTTTTCTTACTGGTACTGCTTTACTGATCTGTGAAACTAATTAGTCGCCGACCAAGACGCCCATTGAGCGCGCTGTTCCTGCGATAATCAAGCTAGCTGCAGCGAGGTCATTTGCATTGAGGTCAGGCATCTTGATCTTTGCAATCTCTTCAACCTGAGCCTTTGAGATTGTTGCGACCTTTGTCTTGTGAGGGATAGCAGAACCCTTTTCGATTCCTGCAGCCTTCAAGATCAAACGTGATGCTGGTGGAGTCTTGGTGATGAAGGTGAATGTGCGATCTTCATACACTGTGATTTCAACCGGAATGATCTGACCTTTTTGGCTCTCTGTCTCAGCGTTGTACGCCTTAACGAAGTCCATGATGTTGACACCATGCTGACCAAGGGCAGGACCGACTGGAGGAGCTGGTGTTGCTGCTCCGGCCTGAATCTGCAACTTGATGAGAGCTGAGATCTTCTTCTTTGGTGCCATTTTTATTCTCCTATATCTGCTTTTACAAAAATCTTCTTATTTAAAAGTTGGTTCTTAGAGCTTCTGTACCTGATGGAAAGCGAGTTCAACTGGTGTCTCGCGACCAAAGATTGATACGAGAACCTTGAGCTTTGCCTGCTCCGGCATGATCTCTGAGATCGTTGCTGGAAGCGTTGCAAATGGACCATCCATAACTGTGATGGATTCTCCGATTGAGTAATCAACGTGCTTGATCTCAATCTTCTCACCCTTCTTAGCAGGACGTGGAGCCAAGATCTGCTCAACTTCTGCGATAGGAAGTGGTGATGGGTTATGCGCGTTACCAACGAAACCAGTTACTCCAGGAGTATTACGTACGCATGACCAAGACTCATCTGTGAGATACATACGGACGAGGACATAACCTGGGTAGATGTTGCGCTTAATCTTCTTTACTTCGCCCTTTTTGATCTCTTTGATCTCTTCTTCAGGGACTTCTACCTGGAAGACGTAATCTTCCATGTTCAACGATTGAATACGCTGTTCGATACTGCTCTTGACCTTCTTCTCATGAGCGGCATATGAGTGAACCACATACCAATCACCAGGAAGTGTGCCGAGCTTGACGCGAAATTCGCGCACTTCGCGCTCTTCATCGGTCTCGTTCTCTTCTGATTCAGCAGCAGGCTCTGCAACGACCTCAGCAGCTGCATCTGCAGCAACTGATGCATCGGAGAGTGCAGCTTCGTATGAAGATGAAGTTGGCTCCTTCGTCTCAGCGACTTCTGCAACAACTTCTGCAGGAGCGTTGACAGCGAGCGCAGCCTCGAATGGATCGAGTGCAGGCGTCACCTCTGCAACGACAGGAGTGACCTCTTCGCTGCTAAATGCTGGATTCTCTACTGACATCTATTTACCTTTATCCAAATACCCAGAAGACGACCTTCGTGACAACAACATCGAGGAGTGAGACCACTGCAACGATGAAGGCTACGAAGACGATGACGACTGCTGTATATGTTGAGAGCTGCTCACGAGTTGGCCATACGACCTTCTTTAGCTCTGAGAGAACTTGGCGATAGAAAAGGCCGATGCGTGCGAAGAACCCCAAGGATTCCTTCTCTGGATGAACTTCATCAACCATCGCGTTAACACCTTTCCTAACTTCTCTTCAGAACTACTTCTGTGAGCAACCTTGATTGGTTACTACTTCTTACTTGCAGGGCAGGAGGGACTCGAACCCCCAACCGGCCGCTTTGGAGACGGCAACTCTAGCCAATTGAGCTACTACCCTTCGGACGATACTTAGGCATGACTAATCATGACCTTTTGCAAGCGCCAGAACGGGAAGTCTAAGGCTCTACCCCTCAAATCGGAAAATCGGGTCACTTCCAGCCCACCCGACCGGCCACTCACGCCTTGAATTACATAGATGGCATACTTCTACTTATGAGCGAAAAGCCACGCGTATCTGCCCGAATCTCAGCAATCGCCGAGTCCGCCACCCTTGCAGTCGATGCCAAGGCAAAGGCGCTCAAGGCAGCTGGTCGTCCCGTCATCGGTTTTGGCGCGGGCGAGCCTGACTTCCCTACTCCGGCATATATCGTCGAGGCAGCCACGCAAGCGGCAGCGGTGGTAGCAAATCATCGTTACACCCCAACCCCGGGTCTTCCCGATCTGCGCGAAGCTATCGTTGCAAAGACGTTACGCGATTCGAAGTACGCCATTACTGCAGATCAGGTCCTTGTTACTAACGGTGGCAAGCAGGCGGTCTACCAAGCATTCGCATCCATCATTGATCCAGGCGACGAAGTAATCCTTCCCGCCCCGTACTGGACGACTTATCCAGAGTGCATCAAATTAGCGGGCGGCACGGCAGTTGAAGTATTTGCAGATGAGAGTCAGAACTATCTTGTCTCGGTTGAACAACTTGAGGCAGCAAAGACCAGCCACACCAAGGCGCTGCTCTTCTGCTCACCTTCTAACCCAACCGGTTCGGTCTACTCTCCTGATCAGGTGAAGGCGATTGCAGAGTGGGCTAACAAGAATGGCATCTGGGTTATCGCCGATGAGATCTACGAACACCTTCTCTATGACGGTGCAACTGCTCCCAGCATTCCGGTCGTCTGCCCAGAATTAGCAGATCGCACCATTATCTTGAATGGTGTTGCAAAGACATATGCGATGACTGGTTGGCGCGTAGGTTGGATGATTGGTCCGAAGGATGTCATTAAAGCTGCAACAAACCTTCAATCACACCTTACCTCTAACGTCTCCAACGTCTCACAGCGCGCCGCAATTGCAGCACTTACCGGCAGCCTCGATGCCGTCAAGGAAATGGGTGTCGCATTTGATCGACGCCGTAAGTTGATTGTGAAGATGCTCAATGAGATTCCAGGCGTAGTCTGCCCAACCCCGCAAGGTGCGTTCTATGTCTATCCATCAGTAAAGGGTGTGCTGGGGAAAGAGATTCGTGGCAAGCGCCCTCAGACATCTGCTGAACTTGCAACGCTAATCCTGGAAGAGGTTGAAGTTGCAGCAGTTCCTGGTGAGGCGTTCGGTCCTTCTGGGTACTTGCGCTTCTCCTACGCAACAAGTGATGAAGATATCGTCGAGGGTATTACCCGCGTAAAGAACTTACTTTCAGAAGCAAAGTAAGGCCTTTTTTAAAGACCGACGAAGCGAACTTCAGGTTCCAACTTCACGCTAAATTGTGCGAGCACCTTCTCTTGAATGCTGCGTGCCAATTCAACAATCTCTTCTGTTGCTGCAGTTCCCGCATTTGTTAACGCCAGCACATGTAAATCAGAGACCTTTGCGCCGCCGTGCGCTGTTCCCTTGGTGATTCCTGCGTGCTCAATTAACCAGGCTGCCGAGGTCTTTACCATTCCATCCGGCTGCGGCCAACGAGGCGCATCTGCGGGCAACGCGGCTGCAGCTTCTGCGGAGAGAATTGGATTAGTAAAGAATGAACCTGCTGATGCGATTCCTGATTCAATCAGCATGCCCTTCTTCGCACGCAATGCCAGCACTGTTTCGCGGACCTTGGCAATATTGGCGCGAGTACCAATTTCTACACCCAACGCATCTGCTAATTCTTTATATTGAATCGGAAGTGATTCTTCGCCTTTGCGCAACTGAAAAGTCACATCGAGAATGACGTAGCGATCCGGGTTCTTCTTAAAATTCGATGTGCGATAGCCGAAGCCGCATTCATTGCCAGTGAAGGTCTTGATTGCTTTCACTTCGCGGTCATATGTACGCACGCGAGCTATTACTTCAGAGACTTCGTGGCCATACGCCCCGATATTTTGAATGGGAGCGCCACCAACAGTTCCAGGGATTCCGCTTAAGGTTTCAAGGTTTGCAAACCCTTTTTCTAATGTGAATTGAACGAAGGCATCCCAATCTTCTCCAGCAGATACTTGAAGCATTCCACCGCTGCAGGCATCAAATTCAAATGAGTTGCCAGATGTCTCAACGCGAATAACTGTGCCATCAAAGCCGGCATCGGCGATGAGTAGGTTTGATCCGCCACCAAGGATTAGTACCTTCTCGCCCGCGTTATCTGCCTCGTTGATGGCAGCAATCAATTCGGCTTCAGTCGTTGCATGCACAAAATTCTTAGCTGGACCGCCGAGGCGAAGGGTGGTGTACTCGGATAGAGTCATAGTGAAAGGTTAATGGTTTAACGGGTAAAGAGGGCCTTGGTCATACCAAGAACCTTCTCGCCGTTGCAGATGGCGGTAATATCAAGCTTTACAGATTCAGGCGTAACCGCACTGACCTTCGCGCTCAAGATAACTTCTGCGGTAGCGCCAGCAGGAACAACTACTGGCTTCGTGAAGCGGGCAGAAAATTCTCGGATTGCGCCAGAGTTTCCAGCAATCTCACTTGCATAACGACCGGCCAGCGCCATCGTAAACATGCCATGTGCAATGACATCAGGCAGGCCGACGGATTTAGCGAACTCTTCATTCTGGTGGATCGGGTTCTGGTCACCACTTGCATTGGCGTAGCCGACGAGAAGTTCGCGCGTTACTTGGTAACTCTTAGGGGCGATTTCTTGGCCAACTTCGAAGGTAGTCATGCGCGCACGACCAATGTGGACCAAGAGGAGGCAACGAGCTCTTCACCGCTGTGGAGATCCGAACGAACGGTGACAATTTCATTTCCAGCAACGACTCGGGCGCTCTCGATTGTGGAAGAGCAGACCAAGGTGTCGCCGGCGACGATAGGGCGAGTACTTGAAAATTTCTGATCGCCGTGAACAACACGAGTCCAGTCCAGGCCAGAACTTTGAAGAAGCTCTTGGGACTTGTCTAAAGTAATGGTGATTGCAAAGGTAGGTGGAGCCACCGTGGTTTCTGGCTCGCCAATAGCGAGCGCAAAAGCGGTAATAGATTCTTGAGAGACGGTAACGCTCCCGGCACTCACAAAGGTACGCCCGACTAATTCAGTCAAGCCGGGGTTGTGCATCTAAGAAAGTTAGCGTGTCTCGCGGTGAGTTGTTGAGAGCTTGCAACGTGGGCAGAACTTCTTGAGCTCAAGACGGTCTGGATCGTTACGACGGTTCTTCTTTGTGATGTAGTTACGCTCTTTGCACTCGATGCAAGCCATCGTGATCTTTGGGCGGACATCCGCGCTCTTGCTTGCCATAACCGTGCTCCTTCTAAAAGAATTTCAGCGTTTACCTAATACGTGGGGAAAGATTACTTGAACCTCATTAACTTACGAAATTCAGGCGCCTTTTACGCTCGTTTTGCGAGCCTAAGACGCCTGAACTCGTAGAGTTCGTAGCGGGAGCGGGATTTGAACCCACGACACAGCGATTATGAGCCGCTTGCTCTACCAAGCTGAGCTACCCCGCCGAGCCCCCCAACGGAATCGAACCGTTGACCTTTTCCTTACCATGGAAACGCTCTACCGACTGAGCTAGGGGGGCGAAAAGACTGGGTGAAGGTTACCGCCTGATGTCCATCTTGGGGAAATCCTTGGGCGATTTCTCACACCTGCAGCCGACTTACCGCACGCTCAATCGAGTTGGCTGGGAAAATTAGACACGTGCCAATTTCAGTACGCTTTGCGCTGAAATGAGAATCCGCAAGCCATCCCGTGCGCAGTTACTGGTCCTTTGGCAGCGAATACGAGCGATTGTTACACCCCGTCGTGGAAGTTACGGTCTCTACTACACGACCGTAGCGCTCATCCTCCTCGGTGTATTTGCAATCGCAGCTGTATTCAATAGCTACCAGTCAGATCAAGATTTATTGCCCGCTCTCAAGGTGCACGCAGATGCCGCTGCACAGCCGCTCTACACATTTCAAGAATCGTTAAAGCAGACCACGCCAGCGAACTCAATCACTCGCGAGCCATCGATGTGTCAACCTCTGCAATCTGGTTGGCTGAAGTCCGAAAACCAAAATCCTGGCATCACGATGACTACGAAAGAGTGGAAGGCGCTCGATCTCTTTACCGCTGGCGACTCTGCGCTCTGGCTCGATAAAGATTCTGTAACGTGCGGAGACACTATCCATATTCACGCAGCAGCAACATCTCGTTATCACCGTGAAGAAGGACCGCGCACATTCCATGTGATTCGCATTGGATATTACGGCGGCGCCGGTGCCCGTGAAATTTGGAGTTCAAAGCCAACATCACTCGTCTATCGAAATACCCCAAGTGTTCGCGTACTCACTCGTATGGTTGAGACAAAGTGGCCGGTGACGACCTCATTCGTTATCGGCAGCGACTGGGCACCTGGTCTCTATCTCGTTACCAGCACCTCGCCAAAAGGGGTCGTTGAAAACTGGTCACCATTCTTCTTGCGCTCTCCGCCGAATACCGCCAAATTACTAGTCGTGAACTCCACTCTTACATGGCAGGCATATAACACTTACGGTGGGCGTTCGGCATATCGCGCTCCCGTAGCTCCCGTCCGTGAGCGAAGCAAGGTCGTCTCATTCGATCGCCCATACATCGGTAGTGGAATTATGCATATCGATCGCGATGCTGTCTCACTCACGCAATATCTTGAATCTGAAAACATTGAGGTCGACCAGATCACCGATGTGGACCTCGCGCAAACACCTCACCTTATTGATGGGTACTCGGGTGTAATTCTTAGCGGTCACCCGGAATATATGACCCACAATCAATTTGCGACGCTTCTCTCGGCTCGAAATCAAGGGGTGAACCTGGCAATCTTCGGATCGAATAGCGCGTATTGGCAGGTACGCCTCTCGAGTTCACCAAGTGGCATAAACCGTCGGATGGCGATTTATCGGGATGCAAAGATCGATCCGATAACCGCGCCAGATAAATTAACGGTGGAATTTGGTGATAGCCGAATCAATTGGCAGCCATCCCTCATCACAGGTGAGAAGACAGCAGGTGTTCACGTCTATGGCGACCTTAATCTGGTAACTAAACCTTCCTGGTTGAAATTGCCAGCCAACTTCTCATTACCTGGATGGCCAACGAACTCTGAAATTGATTCGCAGGCGATCGGCCAAGCTGCCCCACCTCATACGCATATCTTCCTTGAAGGACCATTTAAGTTAGCCAATCCGAATTCAAAGGCAGCCGGTATCAAGAGTCGCACGCTCAGGGCAGAGACAATTTGGTTCACGCTGCCCTCAGGTTCGGCGGAGTTTGTAAGTGGCATTAATTACTGGCCGTGCGAACTCTCTGGCTTCTGCGTTGAGTCATCGCTCTCTCCTGAGAGTCGGGCAATCCTTCGTTCTATTACAACTCAAGTTCTTCGCTTATGGGAGACGAAAGCGGTTGGACCAAAGATTGACCCAACCGCCTACGTAAAAACATCAACTACCAAGAAAAAGTAGCCCTTCCAAATTTGTAAAGATTAAAGCAAAATCTATGGGGTTGTGAAGGTGGGAGTCTCACTTGAAGTGTGAAGGGTGACTGCCTCGTTGACCACGTATGTTGATGCGAAGTAATCCACGAGTCGACGCTTCTCTTTGCCCAAGATCCAGAATGAGTCAGTGAGCGAGTAAGCCAAGGTCAAGATATAGAGAAGAGCCAGTACAACGAGGAATGCGCCGGCAGGTGCGACCTCGCCTAAGACCGAGCCATGGCGAATTGCCCATGATCCGTAGGCGACGCCAATTAGCGCCCCTGGCACAAAAGGAATCAGGAGCTGACGAATTGCCATCTGCCCCCAAGTTGCAGGTTGATGGGATTTAACATCCATCACTCGCATCTTGAGAATCAATTTTGCAGGAGTCTGCCCCCTACCCCAAAGGATAAGAGTCCAAATAATCCAACCAATGTAGAAAGTAACCATAAGCAATACGGCGTCGAGTACAACGCCCGCTAAGCGGTGGCGTGGGTTTGCCTTCGGATGAATATCACTCATTGCTGCACCCTTATTATTCTGAAAATTATCCACAGTTAATCACCGACATCTGACCTGTTGAACCAGTTCCTTCAATATCGTTAAATTGCAACGTTGCTGTCTGCATCGGAAGCAAACTTGGTAGTGATGCGTTCGTGTAATTGATCACCGAGTCGTTTGCATCAAGGATGTTGAGAGCAGCATAAAAGTATGAACACCCAGTCTCTGAAATAAAATCTGCCTTCCAGCATGAGTATTCACCCGTACAGGTCGCAGTCTTATTCCACTTCCACGCAATATTTGAATCAGCTGACCAGACGTTGAATCCCGCTGGCGCCCAATTCGATGAGGTATCCGGGGTATACAAGGAGTCACCGCCGCTTGAATCTCCACCGCCAGATTGGTCGAGAGAAGAAATTCCAGATCCGGAATTAGAAGTTATCGAGGAAGCAGAACCAGAGACCAGTACTGCAATGAGCGTCAGTGCTGAGGCTATGGCTAGAGCTGAAAGTCCAATCTTCTTCGCCAAAGCTTCGTTCCTTGATGGCTGTGGTGCTTGGGGCGTTAAGCCCTCTGGGTTCATTGCATAACTCATAAACCGCTCCTCTCTCTTATGTTCGTGAGACTAACCGAGAACGGGGACAGTGCGAGGGTTCAAACGTGGCCTAAACAGACATTTAACGCATAAAGGTCCAAGTCGAGGTTTTTAGCAACCCTATTAATTCCAAGTATTAACGCCTACCCTTGAGGCCAAAGAGCGCTTAAGGAGAGAGCTATGAACCGGTACTTATCGATGAAGAATCTGCTGGGAAAGAGTGACTCTCTCATCCCCTCCACCTTTATCGATAAGTTGGAAGATGTGTTACATGGCTTTCTGGGGATAGTCCTCTTCATAATCTCGGTCTTGGCTGCCGGTTTCAGTTTGTGGCGCTTGATTACAACCCATCCATTCTTTCCTGTTGGAATGATTCAAGGTATTAATGACATTCTCTTTGTAGTCATCATTCTTGAGATCATGAGAACAGTAATTGTTCGATTCACTGACGGTATTTTCCAACTCGATAACTTCCTGACCATCGGCGTGATTGCCGCAGTTCGACATATCTTGACGGTCGGAGCCTCACTCACCATGGATAAGACTAAGACTACGGAATATTTCAATCGCGCCCTGAAAGAGATGGGCGTAAATACTGGAATCGTGTTGGCGTTGGTCTTTGCCTTATTTTTAGCGCGAGCCGCTCGAGCAAAATCCAAAATCTAAAGTTCTACCAGCTCTGATGAGTTTCCTGGCAAAATAGAACGAGGTGGGCACCGTCATCCCTCAATAACAGTACCCACCAAGCTCACGGATCACTCCGCAGTAGAACCTCCACCTGTCCCAGGGGAGGTCTACAAAGTATTGGGTTTAGGTAAACGCGATATCTCCTGATGGAGATAATCGAATGAATTACTTCTTAATAGATGCCGCTATCTATCCGGCGAGCAGATTTTTATCCAGCTCGACATACTCTTGCTCTACGTAACCATGCACTTGTAGCATCGCAGTTATTGTTGAACTCCAAGGGAGTTTTTCTGCGACTTCCCGCGCCGCCTTGCGCAATCCGTGGTCTTCAAAGATATCAATGATGGCGTCAGCAAAGCTCTCACCATTATCTGCGGCAATCGCTCCTGCTACCGGGCTACCCACCAAGAACTCCCCTACCGCGCTACTCGAGGAGGCAACTACTGGAGTGCCACTGGCGAGTGACTCAAGGGCTGAGAGGCAGAAGGTTTCAAGTGGGCCAGGAGCAAGTGATACATCGGAAGAGGCGATTAACTCCGCAACAATTCTTCGATCAGGGATGTATCCAAGAAATGTAACGGGGAGGTCGTGTGCCAATTTTCGTAATTTTGCCTCTAGCGGTCCAGTACCAAGATAGACCAGATGTGCCTCAACACCGCGGCTCCTAAGCGCAACAAGCGCCTCGATACTTCGGTGCGGCTCCTTCTCTGGCGATAATCGACCGCAATGCATCAGAAGAAGATCGGCACCTTGTACCAAACGGTGGTGAGTTTGGAACGAGCGATGGGTGGGCAAGAAAGTGTGTAGGTCGACGCCAAGAGGAATCTTCTTAATATTTTTTGCTCCGACGTCAAGGAACTCTTTTGCTGCAAAGTCAGTTGTTGCAATGACGGTATCGAAGCTACGTGCCAATCTGCGGTTGTGCCAATTAACGAGTACTTCACGGAGCCCTAACAAAGAAGGAAGAAACCGGCTGGCTAAACCTCGGAGCGTCTCATGACTGAAGACAACGGTTGGAAGATTGCGCTCTCTTGCCCACTGACCAAGTGAAGTCAGGGTGAAACGATCAGAGACTTCCAGGCGATCGGGTCTTTGATGGGCAATGTACTCTCTCAATTCGCGATTGCTCTTGATGACTCGATACGAACCAGTGCCAGGGAGCAGGAAGCTTGGAAGAGTGATGCGCCTTCCAAATTCAGTAACTTCCGATGAGTGCCGAATGCCAGGAACGATATAAATAAATTCATGGCCTGCCTCTTTATATCCACGACCAAGTTCATGCAATGTCGTCTTGATACCACCAGATTTAGGGCCATAAAAGTTCGCTACATGCACAATCCTCATGCCACTCTCCCTTTCAAACCGAGGGAAGCTGCTGAGATGACATCGTGATAATGATTGATGAGTTCGTTATTAACGCTCTCCCACGTTCTGCTGACCACCGAATTTCGGGCCGAGAACTTCATTTCGATGCGATCATCTCGTCTTAGAAAGCTATCAATCGTCTCGGAGAGAATGCGGGGGTTGCTTGTATCAATGATGTATCCGGTAGCGCCATCCGAGACCAAATCCGCTGGCCCACCGGTGAGAGGCACGATGCATGGTGTACCGGAAGCAAGCGCCTCTTGCACAGCCTGACAAAAAGTCTCATTTGGACCAGGGTGAATAAATAGGTCAAAGCTAGCGTAGGCAGAGGCAAGGTCTTCGCCGGACATAAATCCGGTAAAGATGGCGTTGCTTAGTTCCCGTTGTAATTTCTCACGAGCCGGGCCTTCACCAACAATCACAAGTTGAATTCGTGGATCGTTGTTCAATACTGCTAAGTCGCTAATTCGCTTCTCATTAGCAAGTCGCCCGACATAACCAACAACTAACTTTCCACCGTGAGACCAGGTGCGTCGAGTTACGTGATTAATTTTACTAGGGTGAAATAGCTTTGTATTTACTCCACGTCGCCAGAGATGGACATTATCAACACCCGATTCGATTAAATCTCGACAAGCCGATGTGGATGGGGCAAGAGTGCGATCAGTCCCTTTATGAATCTTGCCCACTACTTTTTGAAGTGAGCCGTGAGCAAGGTTCAATCCATAATGTCGGGCAAAGCCTGCAACATCAGTTTGATAGATGGATATTGTCGGTATCTGTAGACGCTTTGCCACTCGCGCAGAATAGGCACCAAGTGCAAAGGGAGATGCCAGATGCACGATGTCAGGTGCAAAGCCATCTAACAGATATTCCAGCTTCCGAGATGGAAGCGCGATTGGCATTCCGATTTTTAAGATGGAATTGAGCGGAATCGCTGGTACTCGCTTGATGCGAGTGCCTTGATAATCTCGAGGCGCACCATCACTCTCCGGCGCAATCACCAACGGTTCATGCCCGTTCGTTGTGAGATGCTCGACTACCCTTAAAACTGAATTTGTTACGCCGTTGATCTGTGGAAGAAAACTCTCGGTTACTATCGCAACTTTCATTTCTCCTCCTGTCTGAGTGCGTCGAATTTGCTGGAGATCATGAGCCAGATCAGAGCGGGCACGAGGTCGAAGCTGCGCTTTGCAAACCACTTAGCCCCATTAGTTGCCAGCCAGAAAAATTCATCTTTTCGATGCACTGAAGTTCTTCCAAATGGGATCTTCTTCCGCGAACGTCTAGGAAGACCAACTGCGCGTCGTACCAAATCTGAAATCTCTTGATGCCCCTTTGCTGACGGATGCATCCGATCGATGTGCCACATGCTCTTATCGGTTGCAAGGGGGATATCCCAAGTCGATACGAGTACTCCTCCGAGTGATGAACACTCTTCCTTCAGAATCTCATTGATTATTGCGACACGTCGATGCAAGATTTTCTTAAGTGACATTGGTCCAGGGGCGGTCTTAATTGGATCGGGGATGCCGAGAAATATTGGGACGGCCCCTACGGCTACGAGGGAGCCGATGATCTCTCGTGCGCCAATCCGAATCTCCTTTGGAGAGAAGTCGCCTCGAAGAACATCATTAGTGCCGATGCAGATAAGCGCAATATCAGGAGCCATGGAGAGCGCGCCCGGTAGTTGACTCTTTATCACTGTTCGAAACCTGGAACCGTTCTTCCCAAGATTGATGAAGCGAGCCGCTTTCACATCATGAGCAAACCGTCCCGACCATCCCGGACCCACGGCTGCATTTTCGGCATCGAAATCCCCAACGCCATAGACAGAGCTATCTCCCAGGGCGATAACACGCAGCTGAGAAATGAGCCGAAGATGTAATAGCTTCGAAGCTAACGAAACGTCAAGCGATTGGATTTCAGATTGATCCGGGGTCGCAGAGAACTTCTCACGCTGATGAAGTTGGACCACTTCGTTCATGATGTAATTGTGACTTGGGCTCAGTGAATGGAGCGTTCCATTTTGGTGAATGTAATGAGAAGGGTTATTCACCTTGAATTAACCCGAGAAGAAGCAGAGCAAAGCTAGAACCTGTCACCCTTTAACCATGAAGCAAAGAGCTGCCTTCTTTGACCTTGATAACACCCTCATCGAGGGCTCATCTCTCTGCTACTTCCTCAAGGGCTTGATCCGACATGGCGAGATAACTAAACGCCACCTCGCGCGAATCGCATTAGAGCACTACCGCTTTCAACGGAAAAAGACTGAGAGCGAAAGTGCGATGACGCTGGCAACGAAGAAGCTCCTTGAATTTGCGATTGATAGACCTCAGTCTCATCTCATTGAACTTTGCCAGAAGATAGTCGCAGATTTCCTACCTCGATCTATTAATGAAGAGGTGCGAAAGCGCATTCACGAACATCAAGCACAAGGCATTGATACGTGGATTATTACCGCTAGCCCGGTTGAACTCGCAGAGATTGTCGCTCATGATCTCAATATGACTGGCGCGTTGGGTACTCGGGGTGAGGTAATTAATGGACTTTACTCAGGCCGGGTTTTGGATGGTGCTATGCACGGCAAGAAAAAGGCGACATCACTCATAACTCTTGCCGAGCAGAAAGGTTATGACCTCGAGAAGTCATTCGCCTACAGCGACTCAATAAATGACCTACCGATGTTAATTTCCGTAGGAAATCCGCATATCGTTAACCCGAATAAAGAACTAACATTGATTGCACGAAAGAACAACTGGCCGATTGTCGCTTAAGCACTTCTTTCGTTCCAGCTTATAGCCACTCAGCTTTCTTGAACTGTCTAAAGAGAAATCCAGTCAGCGTCACCATGACGCCGAGTACTACGTAGTAGCCATAAGCAGTATTCAGCTCTGGCATGTGGTGAAAATTCATGCCATAAATTCCGGCAATCATTGTTGGTCCAGACGCTAACGCGACCCAGGCTGAAATTCTTCTTACATCAATATTCTGCTGCACCTGGATATGAGCTAAATCTGCCTGCAGTACAGATGTGATTAAGGAATCTAATCCACTAGCTGCTTCACAGGCCTGAAGTAGGTGATCTGAGGTATCCCGAAAGAAGGGCTTAATTTGCGAAGGTACGGTTGCAACAAACTCTCCTGCCAACTTATTAATCGGTTGAATTAAGGGTTCGATTGCGTGCTTAAACTCAATAATCTCGCGCTTGAGGAAGTAGATTTCCTGGGAGAAGGTTTGACGTTTGCCATTGAATACTTTGTTTTCAACCTTAACAACTTCGCGCTCCAGAAGAGTCGCGATGTTTGTGTATCCATCAATGACGCGGTCCGCTACGGCGTGAAGAACTGCAAAGGGTCCGAGTTTTAACAATTCCGGCTTCTGTTCCAAATCGTGCCGAACGGTTGCGAGCGGTTGACCGGCTCCGTGGCGAACGATGACGATGAAGTGATCGGCGATAAAGCAGAGTAACTCACCGGTTGTAATCTCTTGCTGGGCTTCGTCGAAGAAGACCGTTTTCAAGACGAAGAAGGTGAGACCTTCGTAATCTTCGATCTTGGGACGCTGATTTGCGTGGACGGCATCCTCAATGGCCAGTGGGTGAAAATTTAACTCTCCCACGACCATATCAAACTCTGCTTGAGTGGGCTCAGCCAGACCGAGCCAGACAAATCCACCCTTAGATCGGGCGAGGTCGACCATGTCGGAGATGTCATCTCCCGTCTCCAGACGATGGCCGTTTTGATAGAGGGCAACATCAACAATCATGGGTACAGAGTATTGATGCGTATTGCGAAAATACCGCTCGTGAGGTGAATATTCACTTAATCAATCAGTGAACTTAAAAGAGCTTGGTTGATAAATCAACGAACTGGTGGCGGGTGAAGGATTTGAACCTTCGAAGGCAGAGCCGGGGGATTTACAGTCCCCTCCCATTGGCCGCTCGGGCAACCCGCCAAGGCTGTTTTACGGCTGTCGTAGATTACCCCATTTTCACATGGGGTAATAACCGAGAATTACTT
>CAINVP010000097.1 GCA_903854185.1 uncultured Actinomycetes bacterium | reverse complement strand
AGAACTCGTTCGGTGTGACTTCTTCGACAGGAATGTTCTCCCACTCCATCTGGCCAACTTCCTTAATCACTCCACCTCGTGAACGTCCATGGAGAACTTGATTCTGAACTGCGACCGGCGAAATTACAGCTAAATCCGCATCGCACACCATCTCTGCCATCTGAATGGCAAGAACGTCATTTAATAAGGTCATGTCATCTTGAATCGACCATAGGAAATCAAAGTCATAATTTCGCCGAATATATTCCAGCGCTCCGACCCAACCAAGGTTTATTCCAAAGTTGAGAACTTCTACTGACTCATCTTCTAATTGCAGATCCGCTTCGTAGGAGTTATCAATCACTATCAATCTCATTGGCTGAGTAGTTTGTTTCCTGACAGAGTTGATTGCGCTGGTCAGTCGCTGTGGACTTTTGCCTAGTGTGGGTATCACAGCGATGATACGGTGCTCACTCATTCGAAATTCCTCGCACGGTTTGTCTCGATGCTATTGCTGTACTTCTTCCTGGCTCAATCTCCCCACCCCAGAGTTGCTGAATGGGATGGTTTGATTCGCCGAGAATTTCATCAATAAGTATGTTCGCGGCAGCTCGACCCATCTCGAGTGCAGGAAGCGATACCACAGTTAAATTCGGTTGAACGAGTCCGATTTGGTGTGGGGGATTATTCAGACCCAAAAGTGAAATCTCATCAGGAATCGAGATGCCTTCTCGCTGAGCAGCTGCAGAGAAACCGACAGTTAGTAGATCTGCAAGACCAACGACCGCAGTCGCGCGCGTATCCTGTTTCTGGAATTTTTCGAAGGCTGCGAAGCCACCTTCGATCGAGTTCTCTGCCATGATCAGGTTTATATCAAGACCTAACTTGCGCTCTGCTCTCTCCATCGCGGAAGTAAACCGCTCATCAACTGAGACTACGTGACCGGCAACAACCCGTCGGTGGGTGAGAATTGAGACTTTGGTATGTCCTAAATCAACCAGATGCTTCAAACTCTTCATCGCCACCTCATCGAAATCGCGATCAACATATTTGAATTTCTCTGGCTTGGCAGTCCGTCCAATCATCACAAAGGGGATTCCAGAATCATGGAGCGCATTTACCCGTTCATCCTCATCGAGGATCTCCATCAAAATTACGCCCGAGACGAGACCGGTCTTGTAGAAGCGGGAGATCTCTGCACTTGGGGTATCTTCGCCCGGCCAGACTATGACGTGGTAATTCCGAGCCTTCGCACCATCGATGACTCCCTCAACATAATCCAAGTGGAGTGAGGAGAAGCTTCCGCCATAACTAGGGAAGATCAGGGCGATCGAATTCGCCCGCCCTCCGGCCAGGACGCCGGCGGCAAAGTGTGGCGTGTAATTGAGCTGCTTTACGGCAGCAAGGACCCGCTTCTTCGTCTCGGGTTTGAGCGATCGCTGGCCGTTAAGGGCGTAGCTGACAGTGCTCTCGGAGACTCCAGCGAGCCTTGCGACATCGGCACGGGTAGCCATTTATAACAATTTCATTACAAACACGGAATTTCCCCAATACACCTAGACCAGCGAGCGTTGTTGGAATAGATTACAACAACGCGTCGACGCGTGTCGACAATCGTAACCATCTGAAAGGTAATTGATGAAACTCAAATCAAAGGGCTTGCTCGCAGTGATCAGCGCAGCAGCAGTATTGGTTTCTGGCGGAGCTGTTGTTACAACATCCGCTTCAGCTGCTTCATCAGCATGCGCAGGCGTCGGTAACTACGCTAAGCAAGCTGGAAAGACAGTAGAAATTTTTAACTCAGTCATCGGACTCGAGAACTCACGCTACCAAGCAGCGCTTCTTCCATTTGAAGATTGCACAGGAATCACCATCAACTGGAACGGAACAAACGAGTTTGAATCACAGCTCGGTGTTCGCGTACAAGGTGGAACTGCACCAGATATCGCAATGATTCCACAGCCAGGTCTTCTTGCGAAGATGGTCGACACAGGCAAGGTTGTTAAGGCGCCAGCTCAGACACTTGCAAACGTTAACAAGTATTGGTCTGCAGGTTGGAAGGGCTACGGCACAGTTAATGGTGTCTTCTACGCTGCTCCAAACTCAGCAAATAACAAGTCACTCGTCTGGTACTCACCAAAGCAGTTCAAGAAGAACGGTTACACCGTTCCAACAACATGGACACAGATGATGGCACTTTCAGACAAGATGGCTGCTAAGAAGCAGATCGCTTGGTGTGGTGGTATCGGTTCCGGTACAGCAACAGGTTGGCCTGCAACTGACTGGCTCGAAGAGATTGTTCTTCGTACCCAGGGCGCAAAGGTCTATGCAGACTGGATCGCACACAAGGTCAAGTTCTCAGATCCTCAGATCGTTGCAGCTTTCAATCAGGTTGCATCATGGATGAAGAATCCAAAGTATGTTGGAAACGTTAGCGCTATTGCTACAACAACCTTCCAGAATGCAGGAATGGGAATCCCAACCGGTAAGTGCAACATGCTCCAGCAGGCTTCTTTCTATGCTGCTCAGTATCCAAAGACTGTAACAGTCTCACCAACAGGTGACGTTTGGGCTTACTACCTCCCAGGCATCAACCCAGCAGTGAAGACACCTGTAGAAGGCGGCGGAGAGTTCTTCGCAGCATTCAACAGCAACGCTGCTACACAGGAAGTACAGAACTACCTATCTTCACCACAATGGGCTATCCAGCGCATTAAGTCAGCTGGTCCATCCGGTGGATGGCTCTCAGCTAACAATGGTGTTCCAGCTTCTACCTACACAAACGCACTTGATGCATTGTCAGCTAAGTACTTGTCTGACAAGAAGTCAACGTTCGTCTTCGATGGTTCTGATGCAATGCCTGCAGCTGTTGGCGCTGGATCAATGTGGACAGAGCTCACCAACTGGTTTACAGGCAAGTCAACTGCGGATGTAACTGCAGCTATTGACGCCTCATGGCCAACAAACTAATTACTGAATAAAGTAAGTAATTAGCAAGTAAGAAGTAAGTAATTGAATGGCGGGAATTGGTTTCCAATTCCCGCCATTCACCTTTAGAATTCCCTTACATCGAGAAGTTATGTTTCTCATTAGAATTTATTTTCTTCATTAACGAGAGGAGAGGTGATGAACCAGGTCTCATTCTGGAGTTCAAACCTTCCTAAGATTGAACAGACCTTGGGCGCTATCGCCATCTTCTTTGCAATCCTCGGCGCAATTTTCTATATCGCCGGAAAGGTCAACGGCAGAGCATCGCGACCTATCGCCACCTTTATCTTTCTTGGCCCTGCAGTTCTCCTGCTATTCGTCGGCCTGGTGGTTCCAGCGGTCAAGACAATTCTCTTCTCATTTAAAGATGCCTCTTCAATAAAATTTATCGGTATTAAGAATTACCAGTGGATTATCGATAACCCAGAGATGCATAAGGTCATCTGGAATACCCTGCTCTGGATTTTGATTACACCCTTTGCGACAACGGCGCTTGGCTTGCTCTTAGCAATCATGCTCAACCGGATGAAGCGCGAATCCCTCCCTAAATCACTTCTCTTTATGCCGATGGCAATCTCTTTCGTAGGTGCCTCCATCATCTGGCAATTTGTTTATAACTACGCACCTGAAGGTCAGCCACAGACGGGTCTCTTGAGCGCTATCGCTCGAACCCTTGGCTTCACCCCACCTAACTGGATTTTGAACCAACCCCTCAACACCTTTCTTTTGATGATTATCTTTATCTGGGTTGAGACTGGCTTTGCCATGGTGATTCTCTCTGCCGCCATTAAAGGCGTGCCAGATGACATCATGGAGGCTTCTGCGCTCGATGGCGCCACCGGCTGGCGGCTATTCAAGGGAATTACCTTTCCAATGGTCCGTCCAACTTTCATTGTTGTCTTCGCCACCATGGTTGTGACCTCACTAAAACTCTTTGACATCGTTCGCACTGTGACCGGCGGCAACTTCGGCACCAGTGTCATCTCCAATGAGATGTACTCACAAATCTTTGTGCGCTTCGATACCGGCCGTGGATCAGCTCTTGCCGTAATCCTCTTTGTGCTAGTGACACCAATCTTGATCTACAACATACGCAATCTTCGTAGAGAGCGGACAATCTCATGAGTAAGCAGAAACTCGCCGAGCACACACCGGGACGTAAACTCTTCTCGAGCAAGTCCGCCTCTATTGTCGTATGGGTTATTACATTGTTATGGACTGTTCCGACACTTGGTCTCTTCGTAACTTCATTTAGACCCAAGCAGGATGTTTTTCTATCGGGTTGGTGGCATTTCTTTACGAGTCCTCACTTCACACTGAGCAACTACGACTCGGTGCTCTTCGGTAAAGGTGATGCTGGCAGCGTCGGCGGAGTTATTCCATACTTCTTAAACTCTCTCGCCATCACCTTGCCTGCCGTGATCTTCCCAGTCGTGATTGCGACTATGGCTGCCTACTCACTTGCTTGGATTCGCTTTAGAGGCAGTGACGCGCTCTTCTTCTTCATCTTTGCGCTACAAATTGTGCCGATTCAGATGTCGCTCATTCCATTACTTCAACTCTTCACCGGTGGCGCGCATATCGGAACAATTACCCTGCTACCAAAGCTAGGAATTGCTGGAAAACTTGCCGGTATCTGGCTGCCGCACACGATGTTTGCACTACCGCTGGCGATCTACTTGCTTCATAACTTCATCTCATCTCTTCCAAGAGATTTGATGGAGGCAGCTTACGTTGATGGTGCAAACCACTTCGTCGTCTTCCGCAGAATCGTCTTGCCACTCTCAATTCCAGCGATTGCTGCTTTTGGAATCTTCCAATTCCTCTGGGTCTGGAATGACTTGCTTGTGGCTCTGACCTTCTCTGGTGGAACACAGAACATCTCACCTATTAACGCGAAACTCGCATCACTGGTGGGTCAATGGGGCTCGCATTGGGAGATTCTCACCGCCGGTGCCTTCGTAACAATTGCAGTTCCACTCGTAGTCTTCTTCTCACTACAACGCTACTTCGTACGTGGATTGCTAGCAGGTTCAGTTAAGTAAGACCTGCTAGCGCTGCAACCAGACTGTTGTATCGGCTGGAATGATGAGAACTCCGTCGTTGAGCTCAGGCTCACCTGATGATGTGAGGAGAATCTCTTTACCACTCACCTTGATTTCAACTGGCGCTGGCGTGGCGTTAACAAGAACTTCAAGGCCCGGCTCACGAGTGAAGTGAAGCGTTCCAGGAGCTGAATCAATCCACGTGATCTCACCCTCGCCACCGAGAGCGGGATGTGAGTGACGTAGAGCAAGACTCTTTCGATATAACTCTAGGCTCCCAGCAGGGTCGCCCTTCTGTGCATCTGCTGCATAGCGCTGCCAATCTGTTGGCTGTGGCAACCACGGTTTTCCAGTGCTGTAGCCGTAATTCTCACTCGCTGCTTCCCATGGAATTGGAACGCGGCACATATCGCGCCCTTTATCTTTTCCACCAGATCGGAAGAATGCTGGATCCTGACGTGCGCTATCGGGAAGGTCAGCGTTAGGTAGACCTAACTCTTCACCTTGATAGATATAGATTCCACCGGGCAATGAGTGGGTAAGCATCGCTAACGCGCGACCCTTTTCAGCGCTTCCAAGTCGTGAGACGACGCGAGAGGAGTCATGATTGCAGAGCACCCATGTCGCAGGTGCACCCACCTCTTTCAACTCGGCCAGCGTCTTCTTGATGGCATCAGCCATGACCTGCGCATCCCACTCGATCATTAAGAAATCGAAGTTGAAGATTTGGTGTAGTTCATCCTGACGCACGTAGCGTGCACCACGGCTAGATGGGTAGACCCACGCCTCTGCCACACTCATACGATCGCCAGAATAAGAGTCGAGAATTTTCCGCCACTCGCGATAGATCTCGTGGACACCCTCGCGGTCAAAGAATGGAATATTTGAGAGGTACCCAGCGCGAACCTCTTTAGACATATCCAAGTAATCCAAGCGAAGGGCGTTTGTTAGCCCCGCTGGATCCGGAAGATCGACCAAGATCTCCTCCTTGGCACAGCCGTGGGCCACATCAATTCTGAAACCATCCACGCCAAGATCAAGCCAGAAGCGGAGCGTCTTCTCGAAGTCGGCCATAACTTCTGGGTTCTCCCAGTTTAAATCGGGCTGTGATGAGTCAAAGAGGTGGAGATACCACTGTCCATCTTCTACCTGGGTCCAGGCTGGTCCACCAAAGATGGAGTTCCAGTTGTTGGGAGGAGTTCCATCCGGTTTTCCTTCACGGAAGTGGAAGCGGGAGCGTTCGTGTGAACCTTGTGGCGATGCGAGAGCTGCTTTAAACCAGATGTGATCGGCAGAGAAATGATTCGGAACAATATCTGCAATAAATTTGATTCCGAGCCGGTGGGCCTCATCTATAAGTGCTTTGGCATCCAAGACAGTTCCAAAGCGCGGGTCGACATCACGTGGGTCGGAGACGTCATAGCCCCCATCTTTATTCGGTGATTTATAAAATGGACTTAACCAGATTGCATCGATGCCAAGTTCTTGCAGGTACGGCAGCTTCTCGATAACACCTTGGAGGTCACCTTCGCCATCACCATTGGAGTCACGGAAAGATCGTGGGTAGACCTGATAAATCGCTGCGTCACGCCACCAAAGCTCTGATTTCATAGTTAATCTTAACGCATGAAGAGTTTTCCAAAAGGTTTCATCTGGGGCGCTGCAACATCGGCATATCAAATTGAAGGTGCAGCGAGCGAAGATGGAAGAGGACCATCTATTTGGGACAAATTCTGTGAAGTTGATGGCAATGTACTGAATCATGAGAATGGCGCTGTTGCTTGCGATCATTATCATCGCCTTGAAGAAGATATTGAAAATATGAAGAAGCTGGGTCTACAGGGTTACCGCTTCTCTATCTCGTGGTCTCGCCTCTTTCCAGATGGCGATGCTCGACGCGAAGAACGTGGCTTTGCATTCTATGACAAGCTCATCAACGCTCTCATTGCCGCAAATATTGAGCCGCTAGTGACCTTGTATCACTGGGATCTGCCACAGACGTTGCAGGATAAGGGTGGCTGGGCGAACCGAGAGACGATCACTGCATTTGGTGAATATGCAGCAGCGGTCACAGAACACTTCGGTGATCGCGTGAAAAAGATTGCAACCATTAATGAACCTTGGTGCGTTGCTTGGCTCGGACATGGTCTAGGTGTGCATGCTCCAGGAGTTAAGGATAGAAGCACCGCTTTCGTAGTGGCTCATCACACGGTTGTCGCTCATGGCGTTGCTGCACGGCGTATCAAAGAGGTTAATCCAGATATTTTGGTTGGACCTGTCCTAAACCAAGCAAATTATCCAAGTGATGATCCATCAAATCCGGTACTTTCTCGAGCATCAGATATTTTGGATGCTGTACAGAACCGCTGGTGGATGAGCGCAATCTTTGAAGGAAGGTATCCAGAAATTTTGCACTCGGAATTCGGTAGCGAGTTTGAAGCGGCCATACTTCCTGGCGATATGGAGATAGCTCAGTTCACGAATGACTTCATTGCATTTAATTACTACTTCGATACCAGGGTTGGAGTTGCAGATGCGGCTAATCCAGTCGCCTTTGATAACTCAGCGTTACTAGGGTTACAGATTGACACGATGCCTGAAGGTGAATTGACCGATATGGGTTGGCCGATAACTCCATCAGGGCTATCAAATCTCTTAATCCGCTGGAATGCACAGTATGGTGAGAAATTACCACCGGTCTTTATCGCAGAAAATGGGGTCGCTTATTCAGATGGCCCAAATGAGAATGGCGTCATCGAAGATACTCGTCGAATTGATTATCTCCAGAAGCACCTGGCTGCGATTCACTTCGCCATCGAAAGTGGAGTGAACGTCGCCGGATATTACGAGTGGTCACTCATGGATAATTTTGAATGGTCACTTGGCTACTCCAAGCGCTTTGGAATAATTCATGTGGACTATGAAACGCAGAAGCGCACCCTGAAGAACTCCGCTCATTGGTATGCCGGAGTGATCGCGGCGAATGGCCTCTAGGCTCTTCTCAGCGCTCAACTGCCGTAGTACGCTTACCTTATTCTTGCGAGAAGACGCTATTTACTAAGCACATGGGAGTAACTGTGGACAATATCGAGGCATTCAACAATCACCTGCCAGTAAAGATTCGCTTCGGCGAAGGACGCGCACTAACTCTGCCAACCGAACTCGCTGAGCTCGGAGCTACGAAGGTCTTCCTTATGGTCGATGAAGGCATCGAGAAGTTCAATCCAGCTGCTAAGGCATGCATCGATAACCTCATTGCCACAGCAGGTCTCACAGTCACAACATTTGAAAAGCCTGCGGGCGAGCCAACAATCGAGATGGTTGATAACGCAACCGCTGCGCTTTCCGCATCAGGAGCTACCGCACTCGTTGCACTTGGTGGGGGATCAGTTATTGATACCGCTAAAGCTGCCCGCCTCTGCTCACAACTTGGGATTACCTTCCGCGAATTCCAAGAGAAGAAGCCGGCCTACCCAAATCCAACTGTTGCACTTATTGCAATGCCAACATCAGCTGGAACCGGTTCTGAGGTCTCTGGTGGATCTGTTATCTCAGATCCAGAAGCCGGTCGTAAGGCAGGAATTGCAAACGGGCTTCTGCGTGCCCAGGTAGCAATCGTTGACCCGGTACTTACTTATTCCATGCCACCTTCAATGACCGCCAACACCGGCATCGATGCGCTCGCTCAGGCAATCGCCGGAATCATTGCAAAGTGCAGCACGCCTATCGGTGATGCGATTGGCTATGAGGCAATTCGCATGATGACGCCAGCGATTGTCGCCGCATTTAAAGATAGCAACGATAAGGCTGCCCGTGCCGGAATGGCAGCGGGCTCGATGATGGCCGGCCTCACAATGAATATTTCTGATTGCACAGCTGAACACTCTCTTGGCCAGGCGATTGGTGGCCTCAAGCATGCGCCACATGGCCTCACCATTGGACTCGTTCTCGTTGAGACTCTCACGCGCGAAGCAAAGGTTGTTCCGGCAAAGATGGAGCGCGTTGCTGATGCCATGGGTGTTCCAGATGATGGCAGCAAAGATGGATCACGCGCCGTGAAGGCAGTTCGCAAGATCCTTGCTGATCTTCAATTCCCAGTACTTGGAAGCCTTGGCTTTGTCGAGTCCGATATCGATAACTTGGCGAATATTGCGCTTGAAGACTTCTTTATTACTCAAGCACCGACGCCTTGGAGTAAGGCCGAAGTTGTTGAGGCCTTTATGTCTGCACTCAATCTTAAAGAGCGCGTTGCATAACTTCGCTCTTTTGTAAGATACAGAAGAACTCCAATTGATTTCTAGGAGTGCTAAATATCTTCTCCACAGTGAAGTTAATGAGTCCGAGCTGAAAGAGTCCTTCAACCATCGCAACAAAGCTCTCTGGCGTGAACTGCCAAATATGGACATCAATATAAGCTCCGTGAGCGT
>CAINVP010000096.1 GCA_903854185.1 uncultured Actinomycetes bacterium | reverse complement strand
GGCGATAATCAGGAGCCCAAGTACCCAACCATCATCAAAGAGCGATGCGAATGCGTAGCCAGTCGTTGCTGATTTCCATAGGAAGTAGAGATCAGTCGCCGCGAAGATTCCAACTCCTACAAGCATGATGAAAGATCTCAGGGATTTTATTTGCAGGATGAGCGCAACGAGCGCGATGGCAAGCAGTATGCAATCTCCGATTGGATAGAGAATAGAGAGAAAGACGGCAAATGGTTCACCATTGATATGTGTCATCGCCGGCGCAAGTAAGAGTGATGCGAGAACTGTTGAGACGCCAAGGGCAATGATGATGACATCCAAGAGTTCTAGCGCCCTCACCTTTCGCTTGGCAGAGAGCGCGCGGATCATTCCGAAGAGCAGGAATGGATAGAAGAGCGCATAGGCAATATCGGTGGAGCGCCCCCAGACATGGAAACTCATAAAGGAATTCCATGAAGAGATGAGAGAGCCACAGGCCCACAATCCCAAGGCAAAACCTATAGAGAGCGTTGCCAGGTGATCATTGAAGAGTGGTGCATAGAAGGCAGAGAGGGCTGCAGTGAGCGCAACGAGATTAAAGAGAAAGAGGTCGGAGAGCACCGTGGGAGCGGGAAAGATTAAGCGAACTCCCAGATGCAGGATGAGCATCCCCGCTGCAACTAGGCGCAAGGTGAGATATCTTCGTGCCGTGCCGATCGCCACAGAGCGAGGGTAGACCCAGCAGAAGAGAGAGAAAAGAGCTCATGGAAAAAGAGATCGGTCGCCGCGCGCTCCTC
This sequence comes from uncultured Actinomycetes bacterium, assembly GCA_903854185.1. Classification (GTDB taxonomy): domain Bacteria; phylum Actinomycetota; class Actinomycetes; order Nanopelagicales; family Nanopelagicaceae; genus PALSA-747. Next base: position 1,563 of record CAINVP010000096.1, on the reverse strand, counting down.
TGTGGAGCAATCGCCTTGGCAGTAGGAGTTTCACCCAGCATCGCCGAAGCAGCAGTGCCTGCCGCGGGTCTGACACAACGCAAAGATGGCAAGCTCGATATCGATCTCGCCAAGAACCCCGCTCTTAAAAAGGTTGGCGGCGTGATCACAATCGATCTCAGCGATGGCTCATCAGTTGGTGTTGTTCGTACCGCTCCTGGTGTTAAAGGTTTAACTGTTCTTAATTTGAGTTGCACACATAATGGCGTAACAGTGATGCAGACCGGCAATCAATGGCTCTGCCCGGCTCACGGTTCACAATTCACATTGGCCGGAAAAGTAAGTCAGGGCCCCGCTCGAACGGCACTCTTTAAGTACCCTTCGACCGCGACCCTGAAGACGCTTACTATCGGTTAGATTTTTTTACCTTACATACCGACCTTACATGCGCTCTTACGTACTGAGAGCGCCTGAGTTGCTGCATCCTTAATTGTCTGTGACTGTGTTGGCTGGTTAGCAATCGCTGCGTTGTAACGAGCAGTCATGCCATCAACCTGAGTCTGTGCACTTGCAAGCTTCGCCTGGAAGTTATTTGGAACTTTCTGGAGATTCGCAATGTCCTTGTTGCCGCTTGCAACAGCCTTGTCATAACCCTCGTATGCGCGAATCCAGTTACCGTAGTTTTGCACGTTGACATCTGGATTGCTCAGTGCGCTTACTGGACTTGCAGCCCAGCCGGCGATCTGTGTCGCGGTGTACTTAGCAGCGAGAGTTGTTGCAGTGAGATCGCGTTGCTTTCCAGCGTTATCGCGCTTAGCAGTGACCTCTGCAATGTGAGCTGTGATCGATGCAATCGCTGCATCAATTCCCACTACTTTGATAGGAGCAGAAGGCTTAACTGTGTGGTCATAACCGACGATGTACTCCTTCGTCTTTGTTGCTGCTATCGCTGCGTTGAGAACATCAATGGAGTGCTTTGAGGCATCGATTGAAGCTTTGATAGCAGCAAGGGTAGAAGTCTGTGACGCAGTGAAACCGTCATATTGGCTCTTCGCAGTCGCATAAGCAGTGCCGGCGGTGATGCAATCGGCTGTGGTCCATGTGAGACCAGCTGGTGCGCCCGCAGGGTTAGTTGTGCATGTGTACTTAACAGTGCCGACTGTCTTCTTTGCATTAGCTGGTGCGCACTTGGTGCCCTGCTTCACGGCCGCAGCGTTTGCTGGGGTGACGCCCGAGATCACGAGCGCGACTGCCGCTAGGACAGGAGCCCACTTCTTAACATTCTTCAACATGTACTACTCCTCATAATGGGGTAAAGATCAGCCGCGGTAATCCCCGCAGCTATAAGGGAGATTCTATGGGCAGGGGTAGGGGAGAAGGCCGATTCTCCACGCTTGCAAGATAGTGAAATCGCTGAGAATAATGGTCAAAGTAGTCAGTTAGGGTTGGATTCTCGCTTTACAGTGAGATCAGGTCCCAGTAGCTCAGTGGATAGAGCGACCGCCTCCTAAGCGGTAGGCCGCCGGTTCAACTCCGGCCTGGGACACCAATTCTCCGCGTAAAACAACGGAGTTTTCAATAATG
>CAINVP010000095.1 GCA_903854185.1 uncultured Actinomycetes bacterium | reverse complement strand
GTAACGAGCGCGGGACCCCAATGCTTTGAGGTGATAATCGCAGATTGTGCATCGGTGGGGGCGATAAAAGTTCCACCAGCGGCCTTAATTTTCTCCGCAATATAGAGCGCATCTCGCTCTACTGCCAGCGAGATAACGCCATCATTAAATGCAACGGTCATTTTTCAATCACGCTCTTTCCACGAGATTGAACTGGACATACTCCGCGTAGAGAGCAGCGTTCACATTGCTTGTTGGTAATCGCTCTGAACGCGCTGCCCGCCATTCCCTCTGCAACCTGATGAAGTTCTTCCTTAAATGGCTCTGAATCAAGTGGCCCTTGCGGTAGCGCCTCATTCTTAATTGTCGGCTTAGCAACGTAGAGCAACTCGGCGCCACCTGCTTGGGAAATTTCGGGAATATTTAGAGGAATTTCATTGCCCTGCTCATCTTCGCGTGCCACCCAGGCCATCTTTTCGATCGCGAGTTGATATGCCTTGAGTTGGCGGTGCTCCTCCACCTCTTCAGCGTTTGGAGCCGAACTTCCCGTTTTTAGATCGACGATGAAGAGTGACTCGCCATCTTCACTCACCTCAAGCCGATCAACGCTTCCAGTGAGAGTTGCGCGTCCTTCTTGATATTCAAAGCGCTGTTCAACTGCAATCAACTCTCGTTTATTCTTTGCATGCCAATCAAAGAACCGTTCAATCATGAAGATGACCTTGGCTTGTTCAAATTCACGTACCCAACCTGAGGTGGCTCCGACGATGCCCCAGGCCTCTTTAATCGCAGTGATTGCCTCATCTTCAGTTAACTCTGGTCGCTCATATTTCAGCGCGGCAAGGGCATGCACTGCGATTCCAACCAACTGGAAGTTAGTATCGCCATCTTGCACGCCACTCTTTTCCAGGAACCATTTCAATTCGCAGTCGATAAAGCTCTGAATGCCACTCGGTGAGATAAAGACTTGATCGCCCTCGGCAACTAGCGGCTCCTCGGTAGTGAGGGCGCGAACTCCCAGCCAACCTTTGGGATTTGCTGCACTTATCCCACCTATCGCAAGGCGCTTTAGCAATCCTGCTAGAAATTCTGGTCGATATTCACTCTTCTCATCACTGATTAAGTGAGAGCGCAGCGTTGCGACGAGGGCTTGTTCCGTGAGGTTGCGGGTAAGTTCTTTCTTATCTGAATCCTCTACACCAACTCCATAGACATATTCGTGGAGCTCCTCAAAGTATTGTGATGGCTGAACCTCTTCCTCTGCCAGTGCGGTAACGAGGAGGCGTTGCTTCGCACGGGTTACTGCCACATGCCAGAGTCTGCGCTCATCTTCGACCAGAGCTGAAGCTGAGGAGGCGGCTAGCTCTTGGCGTGAGGTGATGCCAGTTCTGGCATGCTCAACCAACCGCTCTGATCCAAGGAGGGAGCCGCGCTCTTTCAGGTTTGGCCACTGTCCTTCTTGAACTGCGGGCAGAGCCACAATCTCCCATTCCAGACCCTTCGCTCCGTGAACGGTCATGAGCGAGACCACATCTTCACGTTGAGCCGAGTAACTAATCGCATCACTCTGTAACCGTTCGCCAGAAATCTGTTCTAAGAACTGCAACGGAGAGGCGCCATGCATACGTTCAGAGAAGCGACGCGCTGCTTCAAAGAGTTGGATGACGCTATCTAAATCACGATCGGCCGCCGCCCCACGAACCCCACCTTTAAGTGCACGCGAGCGCCAGAGTTCGGGAATCGACTCCCCTAAGTAATTCTTGGCGTTACTCCAGATTGCCCATAGCAACTCAGAGAGTTCAAACTTTGATTTCTTTCCAACAGCGATAAGTTCGCGTAAACGAATCAACGGAATGATGAGAGAGTCATCGATATCTAAGGTGATGGGGTCTTTAATCGCATCGATAATCATCTGCGTTGTCGAGCGCAGGTCATCCTCACTCCGTGCCTTTGTGAGCGCTGCTCGAATGTGGCGGATTTGGAGAGCATCTGCACCACATATCTCTGAGAGAAGAAGTTCTTGGATGCTCTCCCAGTTCTTTGGCGCTAACTCGTCGGGCCGTAACGCAAAGCGAGCGGTGAGGAGAAAGGGGCGGATTGCTGGGTTTTCAGAGAGCGCAAGCGCCTCTGCTTGTGCCGAGACTGGAATGTGATGAAGCGAGAAGGCCCGCAAAATCGCTGTTACTTGTTCGCCAGGTGTACGGACGAGGACAGCCATCTCCGACCATGGAACGCCATCTTCCAAATGCGCTTTGCGGAGGTGATATGCGATGTAATTTGCTGACTCACCGTGAGATGAGAAGGTAGCGGCATCGATGGGATTGCGCGTTTCAGCGGAATCCTCCCGAGAACTTTCTGACGTTACTTCACTGGATACTTCTCGTTTGCGCGTTGGTGAGGAGGAACGGAAACGGGAAGCAACCTCTATGCCGAGCTTGGTAATTGCCTCATTACTTCTCTTTACTTCGCTGAGATTGAGAGAGCTTTGGCACTCATCTTTTAACCAGCGGAGCACACCATCGGGATCTGCTCCTCGAAAGCGTCCCACGGCAGAATCTGGGTCACAGAAAATAATGAGATTATCGCCCGCAAGTTCCTTAAGTAAGAGGCGCTGGGATTCATCGCTCTCCTGGAATTCATCGACAATGATGGTGGTGTATCGATTTCGGTAGCTCTGACGTAGGGCGGCATCAGTGCGCAACTTATCCAGTGCAAGATGTAAGTTCTCACTGGTATCGATGCGGTATGGGCCTTCGCTGACGTTCATATCTCGAGCAGCTTTAGTTAGGTAATAAGAGCTCCAAAATTCAGCAGCGCTCTTCCAATACGGTGCGTTCAACTTCTCGCCAAGGGCGATGAGCTCGCGCGGAGTGAGATCTAACTCCGTGGCGCGTGATATCAGATCGCGAATCTCTCGAACGAAACCGTGGGTAGTGACTGCCCGCTCGAGGTCTGGATGCCAAGGAAGTTTTACTAGAGAGTTATCCAGTAGATCCTTGATGAAGGCATCTTGTTCGGCACCTGATACCAAGATGTAGGGCCGATCATCTGGTGAGACCTTCTCGTTGAGAATAGAGAATGCGAGCGAATGGAAGGTGCGCGAGAGTGGTTCGAAGGAGGTCGAGCCGGCGCGAATCGCAATGTGATCGCGAAGATTGGCAGCGCTCTCTCGGCCATAGGTCAGGATGAGAATTGAGTTGGGATCCACTCCCTCATTGACCCGAGCGATTACCGCTTCAACAAGTGTGGCGGTCTTTCCAGTCCCTGGTCCGCCGAAGACAGCTAGTGGTGATCCCCGATGGTCAATGACGGCTTGCTGTGCTGTTGTTGGCGTAAAGCCAGTTTCGCTAATCGGGCGACGCTTAAGCAGGAGCGAAGGCACCGATTGGGAGGACATGGCTTAATTAAACACAAAGGCTGGGACATTTCTGCCCCAGCCCGTATGTTTTACAACTATTCATTTTTAGCGTCTCACTGTCGTCGCGCTAGCGCCACGTGAAAGGTTAGCGCCATTACGCGTTCAGGTTCGCCTTCTTGGTACGCGATGCAGACCGAGCGCGTTCGTTCTGATCAAGAATCACCTTACGCACTCGAACTTGCTTTGGAGTTACCTCAATGCACTCGTCCTCGCGGCAGTACTCCAACGCTTGCTCCATATTGAGAATCTTTGGCGGAATCAATCGCTCCATCTCATCTGCACCAGCAGATCGAATATTGGTCAACTTCTTCTCACGAACCGCGTTGACATCCATATCCTCAGGACGGGCATTCTCACCGACAACCATGCCCTCGTAGACCTCTGCGCCAACTTCAACGAAGATGCTTCCGCGATCTTGTAGAGCAAAGAGAGCATATGAAGTTACGACGCCACGACGATCAGAGACGAGGGAACCTGTAAGACGGGTACGGATCTCACCGTGCCAGTTCTCATAACCATCGAATACGTGGTGGAGAAGTCCAGTTCCACGAGTTTCAGTGAGGAACTCGGTACGGAATCCGATAAGACCACGTGATGGCACCTTGTAATCCATACGGATCCAACCAGTTCCGTGGTTCACCATCTGCTCCATGCGGCCCTTGCGCAGCGCCATCAACTGTGTGACAACGCCGAGGTAATCTTCAGGGATATCAATTGTGAGTCGCTCTGTTGGCTCTTGGAGTTTCCCATCTACCATCTTGGTAACTACCTGAGGCTTTCCAACGGTCAACTCAAAACCTTCACGACGCATAATTTCGACGAGCACTGCAAGTTGAAGTTCGCCGCGACCTTGAACTTCCCAGGTATCAGGGCGTTCTGTATTGAGAACGCGGAGTGAGACGTTACCGATGAGCTCTGCATCGAGACGATTCTTCACCACACGTGCAGTGAGCTTCGTTCCAGATCCACCAGCTAAAGGTGAGGTATTAATACCGATTGTCATCGAGATTGATGGCTCATCCACTGTAATCAATGGAAGCGCATGCGCCTGCTCAGGATCAGCGAGCGTCTCACCTAGGGTGATGGTCTCAATGCCGGCAACCGCGATGATGTCGCCAGGACCAGCTTCAAGTGCTGGAACGCGCTCAAGGCCATCAGTGATGAGGAGTTCAGAGATCTTGACGCGCTCTGACGTTCCATCCGTCTTCATCCACATTGCGGTCATGCCCTTTTTAATTGTGCCCTCGTGAATACGGCAGAGAGCAAGGCGACCAAGATATGGCGATGAGTCAAGGTTTGTTACGTGAGCCTGCAGTGGAGCACCTTCGTGATACACCGGTGCTGGAATAGTGTTGAAGATGGTTTCAAAGAGAACATCGAGGTTCTCGTTATCAGGCAATCCACCGTTATCAGGGCGATTGAGCGATGCGCGACCATTCTTTGCTGATGCATAAACAATAGGGAATTCAATCTGCGCCTCGTTTGCATCGAGGTCGAGGAAGAGTGCGTACGCCTCATCCACAACTTCAGCGATACGGGAGTCAGGGCGATCCACCTTATTAATGACGAGAATAACTGGGAGGTTCTTCTCAAGTGCCTTACGCAATACGAAACGTGTCTGTGGCAATGGGCCCTCAGATGCATCGACGAGGAGAATTACGCCATCGACCATCTCAAGTCCGCGCTCCACTTCGCCGCCGAAATCTGCGTGGCCCGGAGTATCAATGATGTTTACAATCTGCTTTCCGCGCTTAACAGCGGTGTTCTTCGCAAGGATGGTAATTCCCTTTTCGCGCTCCAGGTCCATTGAGTCCATGACGCGATCGCGATTCTCTCCCTCTTTCTGATGCTCTGAAAATGCACCAGATTGGGTCAACATCGCATCAACGAGCGTTGTCTTTCCATGGTCAACGTGGGCGATGATTGCGACGTTACGCAACTCATCGCGGGATTTGAGTTCGCCAGTAATAAAAGGGCTCTTCTCGTACTTCGCTTTACCTAGTGTCATTTCGTTCCCATATCCCTTTTATGCGTTGAATTAGACGTTAAATCTAAACTCAACCACGTCGCCGTCGGCCATTACATACTCTTTGCCCTCCATGCGGACTTTTCCGCGGGCTTTGGCCTCTGTCATTGAACCTGCTTCGAGCAAATCATCAAATGCCACAATCTCGGCTTTGATGAAACCTTTTTGGAAATCGGTGTGAATAACACCTGCAGCCATAGGAGCTGTATCGCCTTTATGAATCGTCCATGCGCGAGTCTCTTTCGGACCGGCGGTTAGATATGTTTGCAATCCGAGAGTTTCAAACCCAACGCGAGCAAGTGTTGCTAATCCTGGCTCTGAGAGGCCAATGGACTCAAGGAGCTCCATCGCATCCGCCTCATCTAGCTCTGCGAGTTCCGCCTCTGTCTTTGCATCAAGGAAGATTGCTTCGTTCGGCGCAACAATCGCTTGGAGCTTCTTGCGGAGTTCGCCATCGCTTAGTTCTGCTGCATCGACATTGAAGACATAAAGGAATGGCTTTGCTGTCATCAATTGCAACTCTTTGATGAGCTCGAGGTCAATCTTTGAGCCGTTAAGAATCTTTCCCTCGTTCAATACTTCTTGGGCGCGCTTGATTTCTTCTAAAACTGGCGCCTTCTCTTTATTGGTACGGATCTCTTTTTCCAGACGTGGAATCGCCTTCTCGATTGTCTGTAAATCAGCGAGGCAGAGCTCAGTTGTAATCGTTTCGATATCTTGGGCTGGATCAACGCGACCATCGACGTGCACAACATCGCCATCTTGGAAGACGCGGATGACCTGACAGATGGCATCGCTCTCGCGGATATTTGCGAGGAACTTATTACCAAGGCCCTCGCCCTCAGAGGCGCCCTTAACGATTCCTGCGATATCTACAAAGGAGACCACGGCAGGAAGGATCTCGGCTGAGCCGAAAATTTTTGCAAGTTGAGGAAGGCGGGCATCTGGGACGCCGACAACGCCGACATTCGGCTCAATCGTGGCGAATGGGTAATTGGCTGCGAGCACGTTGTTCTTGGTCAGGGCGTTAAAAAGGGTGGACTTGCCCACATTTGGCAGTCCGACAATTCCAATAGATAGGCTCACGAGGAGTAGAGCCTACGCGAGTTTGTCCGACTCCCCTGCCAAGATGGAGCCATGAGCAGCCAATTAAGCACAGTAATCGGAGTTCTCGCCGCCCTTGGAGTCGGAATTGCCCTGGGGTACATCATCGGAGGGCTAAAAAATGGCTCCTCCTCCCAAGAGCAGATGACTCAACTATCAACTCAGCTCGAATCCGAGCGGGGAAAGGTTGTCGCGCTAGAGCTGCAATTGCAGCAGATGCGGGCCGAGAGTGCAGATCGTGCAAAGTTTGATGCCTCACTCAATGCCGTCAAAGAGTCCATCGGACAGATTAGCGATGCGGCGAAGCGAGAGGACCTCCGTCGTGTCGAAGCTGAGACCGCTTTGAAGTCGCAGATGGAGCAGATGGCAAATCAAAATAAGAGTCTGCTCGATGAGACGACAAAATTAGCTGGGGCTCTCTCGCACTCTCAAGCTCGCGGTAAGTATGGTGAGGCACAACTTGAAGCGCTTCTCAAAGCAGCAGGTCTACTTGAAGGGCCACACTTTGAAAAGCAGAATAGTCGTGACTCGATTCGCCCCGATATCTTAATAAAAATTCCAGGTGGAGCAGAACTCTTCATTGATTCGAAATTCCCATTCGATGCCTTCTTTACCGCCGTTGCCGAGAGCGATCCACTCCGTCGCCGCGAAGGAATGAAAGAGCATGCAAAGGCCCTTGCTAACCATGTCAATGAGTTAGCTAAGAAGGAGTATCAGACCCAAGGCAACTCCGCCGACTACGTCATTCTCTTCGTACCATTCGAGTCAATCTTGAGTGAGGCGTTGGAGGTAAATCCAAATATTCTTAATGAGGCCTTCGAGAAGAAGATCTCCATCGCCTCCCCAGCCACGATGCTTGCGATGCTTCGTACAGTTGCTCACGTCTACTCTCAATCCGATATGGCAGCGAATGCAGAGAAGATTAAAGAGCTTGCCGCCCGATTCCTACAACGTGCAGGGTTGGTGCATGAAAAGATTGAGAAGCTCGGCGATACGATTCGGACAACAGGCAATGCATTTAACTCTCTCGTGGCCTCAGCGGAGAGCAACTTGCTCGTTCCTGCCCGCGAGATGGCGCGCAAGGGTGTGCCCAAGCGGGGCGAGTTAAATCCAATCCGAGAGATTACCGATGACGTCCGCGCTATCAAGATTAACCAGCCAGCACTCAACTCTCTCGGCGCGCCAGATGATGGTGATCTCGAGGAAGAAATTGAGGAATAATTGCGGCATGGTTGACCACGTTGAAGAAATTGCATCGCCTGATCGCACTTCCCGCCCCGGGAAGCGAGTCCTCTCTGGGCCGGGGTTAAAAGCCCCTGGCGTTGTACTTCTTCAATTTCTACTTATCCTTCTCGTTGAAGCTGTGGAGTACAACTTCACCAAGATTGGACTGCTTACCGGTATCGCCATTCTTATTGCAATTGGCGGCGCTATCTACCTCGGGCGCAAAGGGAGTGAATTTATTACCGCTGTTAATCCACCACTGGCATTCATGGTTGCAACACTGATCAATCTCGCTGCCTTCAGCGGGGATGGAATTCATATTGCTCGATTTGGACTAGCTATCATCACCGCACTTGCCACGGTTGCGCCCTACCTCATCGTCGGTTCACTTGTTGCGTGGGGTTTTTACCTCACCCATCGCGAGCAACGCTGATTACTCTTTAGATTATTTCGCTGCTGATTCAGATTCACTCTTAGCAAAGGCTAAGAACTCCACCAGACTTGCTTGCTTCTGCTCTTCACTCCAACCGAGAATTGGCGCAATCAGCTCTGCAACTGCATCTGAAACCGAGCGGCCGTAATCTCCGGATTCAAAGGAGATGCGAGTCCTCCGCGCAATTACGTCAATAACACTCATCGCACCCTCATGTGAGACGGCGTAGGCAATCTCTGCCCGTAGGTATGGCAGGCCGTCACAGAGCGGAGCGCTAAGAGAAGAATCCTGAGTAATCAACGCGCCAACTTCAAAGATATCTGAGCCATGGCGATTAAGAAGGTGATTGACGCTCTCTACAGAGATTCCAAATTCTGATGCAAGCCGCTCAGTTGAATTTACAAGTGCTTGAAAGCCAGGGGCGCCAAGAATAGGAATATGTTTTGTAATGGAATCTACAAGTGTGCTGGGAAGATCTGGCGCAGCAGCATCTACCGCATCCTTAGCCATGACCCTATATGTGGTGTACTTGCCGCCAGCGATGCTGACAAAGCCAGGCTCTGCTCGATCAACCATGTGCTCACGTGATGTCTTCGTTGAAAGCGCTGCCTTACTCTGACTTACGAGCGGACGAAGACCAGCGAATGCACCAAGAATATCTTCGTTTGTAAGTGGGCGGAGCAGAACTTTATTTGCCTCCCGCAAGATGTAATCAATATCTTCTTTTGTTGCAACCGGATTGACTTTGTCGCCAGTGTAATCAGTATCTGTAGTGCCTACTAACCACTTGTTATCCCACGGAATAATAAAGAGAACAGAGATGGCGGTCTTAAGAATCATGCCGGTCTCGGATGCAATCGCGCTCTTCGGAAGAAGAATGTGAACGCCCTTAGACATACGTACGGTGTAATTGCTCTTAACTCCGAATTTCTCATGTAGCTCATTTGTCCAGACGCCAGCAGCCATAATCACTACTCGAGAGCGAACATTGATGCTCTCCCCCGTCAATAAATCAGTAACTCGAGCGCCAACTACCTTTCCGCCTTCGCGAATAAGTTCTTCGACGCGAGCGCGAGTGAGTGAATGAGCGCCATACATAGCGGCAGTGCGCTGAATCATCATGGTGTGACGAGCGTCGTCCACCTGAGCATCGAAGTATTCAATACCGCCGATAACAATCTTTGGATCAAGGCAAGGTGCAATCTCTTGTACCTTCTTATGGCTCAGATGCTTATGGTTTGGCAGCGCGCGTTGCAGCCCACGGAGCGCATCATAGAGCGCCAAGCCCGCACCGACATACGTGCGCTCACGCACTTTGTGGTGGAGTGGATAGAGAAATGAAAGTGGCTTTACAAGGTGTGGCGCTTGTGTGGTTACCATCAACTCTCGCTCGTGTAGCGCTTCGCGCACAAGTTTAAAATCGTACTGTTCGAGATAGCGCAGTCCGCCGTGGATTAACTTGCTGGAACGGGATGAGGTTCCTGCAGCATAATCCTGTGATTCAACGAGGGCGGTCTTAAGTCCTCGAGTGACAGCATCCAGGGCAACACCCGCACCTGTTACTCCTCCTCCAAGAACGAGAACATCGAAGTGCTCTGTGCGAAGGGCGTTCAAACTCTCTTCGCGTTGCTTAGGGTTGAGTACTGACGATGCTGTCCACACGCCTTTACAATACAGGGCATGTCATTCATCGGTGCACTTGACCAAGGAACCACGAGCAGCAGATTTATCATCTTTGACGATAAGGGCGCGATCGTGGCCCTCTCCCAGAAAGAGCATCGCCAAATCCTTCCGCAATCCGGATGGGTAGAACACGATGCGACTGAGATCTGGAAGAACGTAGAGGAAGTAATAACTGCGGCGCTAAGCAATGCGGGGCTCACCGGCAGTGATTTACGTGCGATTGGCATCACTAATCAACGCGAAACCATCCTGGCCTGGGATGCAGAAACCGGCCACCCACTCCACCACGCCTTGGTCTGGCAGGATGTTCGGACGGAAGCAGTTCTTAAAGCGACCGACACCGCTCTCGTTGCCTCAATCACTGCAAAGACTGGTCTGCCACTCTCGCCGTACTTTTCTGGAAGCAAGGCCCGCTGGCTCATCGAGCAGGTCGAGGCGGTCTCCCGTGCGGCTGAAGTGGGATCACTTCGACTCGGCACTATCGACTCTTGGCTTATCTGGAACTTCACCGGTGGTCTACATAAGACCGATGTAACTAATGCCAGTCGCACCCTTCTGATGAATATTGAAACGCTCAATTGGGATGAAGATCTACTCGCCCACTTCTCGATTCCCCGAACTGCCCTCG
>CAINVP010000094.1 GCA_903854185.1 uncultured Actinomycetes bacterium | reverse complement strand
GAGAGAAGCCTCGCTTTGTTGATAGAGCCTGGGAGCGAATCAAAGAAGAAGTTGCCAAGGGTCATCAGGCGTATGTAGTGGCGCCAAGAATTTCCGAGAATGGTGCGGATGCACTAGGTGAGTTAACTCCGCAGGAGCGAGCTATTGCTATTCTTATGGGGGACCTCGTTGAAGATGTCGAGGAGGAGAAATCTCAAGCTCCCATGACTTCGGTGGAGAAATTAGCACCCGAGCTTGCGCTAGGTCCGTTAAAGGGATTGAAGGTTGCTCTTCTTCACGGTCGCCTTCCTGCAGTGGAGAAAGAGGCGACGATGCTCGCCTTTACTCGTGGCGAGATTGATGTCCTGGTTTCCACAACCGTAATCGAAGTTGGAGTAGACGTTCCCAATGCGACGATGATGGTCATCATGGATGCCGATCGTTTCGGAGTTTCACAATTGCATCAATTGCGCGGTCGAGTGGGACGAGGCGGCGCCCAAGGCCTCTGTCTGCTCATCTCATCATCGCCATCGGATTCTCCCGCTATGGAGCGATTAACTGCAGTCGCTTCCACGACGGATGGCTTCGCCCTTGCGCAAATCGATTTAGAGCATCGAAGTGAAGGTGATGTGCTTGGCTCGATTCAGTCCGGCAGAAAGTCTCATCTTCGACTGCTCCGAGTACTTGAGCATGAGAACTTGATCTCGGATGCAAGACGTGAGGCGGCTGACCTCATAAGTAGGGATGGGGATTTAAACAAGTATCCGTTGTTAGCTCAGGAGATAGATATCGTGATGGCACGCGAAGAGTCGCGATTTATGGAGAAGGGTTAGTCGAGTGAGAATAATTGCTGGGGTTGCTAAGGGTCGTGAATTGAAATCTCCGCTCTCCGATGGTGTCCGTCCAACATCAGATCGCGCACGAGAAGGCCTCTTCTCCACTTTAGAATCAGAATTTGGCTCAATCGATGGACTGCGATTTCTCGATCTCTTCGCCGGAAGTGGCGCCGTAGGAGTCGAAGCGTTGTCACGTGGAGCTACGGAAGTACATTCCGTTGAATATGAAATCCAGACTGCAGAAATTGCTCGTGCAAACTTTGAACTTGTTAACGGCGCAGGATCGCATCATGTCTACCGAGAGAGTGCGGAGAAATTTCTGGAGAGCGGCCCCGCGCGAAGTGGTGAGAGCGCTTATGACATCATCTTTATGGACCCGCCATACGATCTATCCAATGCTGTGATAGAAAGATTGCTCGCCTTGATAATTGAGCGAGATCTCCTTCAGCCTCGCGGAATCATTGCGATTGAACGAGATACAAAGGGAAAAGTTTTTGAGTGGCCGCAGGCGCCACGCGCGATCTCCCTTCTCAAGGTGCGCTCATATGGACAGGGGAGTATCTACTACGGCGCATACTCTGATACGGTTTAAGCGTGAATCGCGTTGTCTGCCCGGGCTCTTTCGACCCCATTACATACGGGCACCTGGATATCATCGCACGCGCGAGCACTCTCTTTGATGAGGTAGTTATTGCAGTATTAGTAAATCAGACTAAAAAATCGCTCTTCTCTGTTGAAGAACGGTTAGAGATGATCACGGAAGTTACGGCCCAATATCCGAATGTTCGCGTTGATTCCTGGCGAGGTCTGCTCGTTGATTACTGCGAATCGAATGGGATTGGTTCCATTATCAAGGGCCTGCGCGCAGTCTCTGATTTTGATTACGAGCTACAGATGTCGCAGATTAATTACCAGTTGAAGGGGATTGAGACACTCTTTATGTCAACGGCGCCAGCGCACTCATTTCTCTCCTCATCTCTTGTGAAAGAGATTGCATCATTCGGTGGAGATATCTCCAGTTATCTGCCGCCGGTAATTCAGAGACGACTACTGGACCGTCTGAGCCTTTCAAGGGATGAGGGATAGGTAGAGCGATGAGCGATATCAATGTTGTTGAAAGAATTCAGAGTGCCATTACGGCGGTGCAAGAGGCGCGCGGAGTGCCGCTCTCGGCAAGCGCGGTCATACATCGTGGCGAGATGCTGACAATTCTTGGCCAAGCTGCACAAGCTCTACCAAGTGATCTCGCCTCTGCACAATCTCTTCTCGCTAAACGTGACACAATCTTAGAAGAAGCCAGAAAAGTGGCGGATTCAATTATTGCTGAAGCGCGTGAAGAAGTTTCGCTGATGATTGAACAGACGCAAATTGTCACCGAAGCGCGACGAGAAGCGGCGCGCATCCTGGATGAGGTGGAGGAGAAGTCTCGCCAAGAGCGGGAAGAGATTGAGGCCTATATCGACGGGCGATTGGCTACGCTTGAGGTCGTTCTCAATAAGACACTCGATGTCATTCAACGGGGGCGCGACAAGCTTCAGGGAAATGAAGATATGAGCCAACTCTCAGAACTCGCAGAGTAGGAAGAGTTCGTGAGCGCGAAGAAGTCACCCTTCCTCTTTAACTGCTACGACCTGCCTCGCCGGGCGGGCGAGATGCGAGAGTTTGAATTAAATATTGACGCTCCGGATGATTTCGGTCTGCCACTTTTTAAGATAGATCCAGCAACTCCGATCGAAGTTGATCTCACTATCTCAGCAGTCTCTGAGGGAGTGCTGGCGACGGCAGAAGTCCGCGCCACTGCTCACGGTGAATGCACCAGATGTCTTGAGCCAATCGAGCAAGATATCGATCAATCTTTCACAGAGCTCTTCTATTACCAAAGTAGCCGTCCTTCTCGCTCAAAGGCAGCAGCACCTGAGGAGTTAGGGGAGGATGACAACCTGGTGATGGATGGTGACGAGATTGATCTCGAGCTACCCGTCCGCGACGCCCTCATTCTCAACCTTCCGCTCAATCCTCTCTGCCGCCCTGATTGCCAAGGGCTCTGCCCCGATTGCGGGGTCAAGTGGGATGAGCTTCCGGGCGATCATGGCGAGAGCGGGCACGATAAGACCGATATCCGCTGGGCTGGGTTAGAGAAGCTACAAGAGCAGATGAACCCGGGCGCTGAGCCCGGTTTGTGATTTAGCCACCTCCTAGGGGATACTTCACCCCTGTACACCTGAGCCTAAGTTCTCCTTAGGGCTCATTTATGAAAGGCAAGGCCATGCCAGTCCCAAAGCGAAAGATGTCGCGCTCACGCACACGTACTCGTCGTAGCTCGTGGAAGACAACCCCTGCGGCTGTTGCAACCTGCCAGAACTGCCAGTCACCAAAGTTGCAGCACACAGCGTGCCCAACCTGCGGCACATACAACCGTCGTCAGGTTGTCGAGGTCTGATCTGAACTCTGACTTTTCTGAACTCCAGGAAGCACTCGGAGTCTCAGTTGAAGAAGATCTGCTCCGCCTGGCGTTAACTCACCGCTCTTATGCTTATGAGTCTGGTGGTCTACCTACAAATGAACGCCTTGAATTTCTTGGCGACTCAGTACTTGGTTTACTCATCACCTCCGAACTCTTTCATCGTTATCCGGAATTTGAAGAGAGCCAACTCTCACCCCTTCGCGCTGGTGTGGTTAACTCCCGCGCTCTCGCAGATGTTGCACGCACTATTGGAATAGGAAAGTTTCTACTCATCGGGCGCGGAGAAGAAGTTACCGGTGGCCGCGACAAGAACTCGATGCTCGCCGATTCACTCGAAGCGCTCTTTGGCGCGATTTATCTTCAACATGGGTATGAAATTGCAGCAAAAGTTATCTTGAGATTGCTCGAACCAACTTTGAAGAGCGCGTTACAACTAGGAACGTCACTCGATAGCAAGACCGCTCTTCAAGTTCTCGCGGCGGCAAAGAGTATGGGCGTACCAACGTATGAGGTTGAAGATTTCGGCCCAGCGCACAACAAGAGCTTCACTGCCGCAGCACTTCTCGGCGGTGTGAGATATCCAGAGGGATCAGGGAAGAGTAAGCGAGAAGCTGAGCAGGTTGCGGCGAAGTTGGCTTACGAAGTGATTACTACCCTCAACTCATAGTTGAGAGTCTCACCCATCACGAGAGCGCGCAAATGAAAGGTGCAGGTGCGGGAACAGGATAGGTTTTCCCCGTGTATTTGAAGAGCCTCACCCTCAAAGGATTCAAATCCTTTGCCTCGGCGACCACGTTAAACCTCGAGCCAGGCATCACCTGCGTCGTTGGTCCAAATGGCTCTGGAAAATCCAATGTTGTTGATGCGCTCTCATGGGTCATGGGTGAGCAAGGCGCAAAATCCCTCCGCGGCGGCAAGATGGAAGATGTCATCTTTGCCGGAACATCTGGTCGGGCACCGCTCGGTCGCGCAGAAGTTTCCGTAACAATCGATAATTCCTCTGGCGTCCTACCGATTGATTACACAGAGGTAACGATCACTCGTATCCTCTTCAGAAATGGCACAAGTGAGTACCAACTCAACGGCGAGACCACCCGCCTCCTAGATATTCAAGAGTTGCTGAGCGATAGTGGAATTGGTCGCGAGATGCATGTCATCGTTGGCCAGGGTCAACTCGATGCGATCTTGCTTGCAAACCCCGAAGAGCGTCGCGCATTCATTGAGGAAGCTGCGGGTGTACTTAAGCATCGCAAGCGGAAAGAGAAGGCGCTTCGTAAGCTCGATTCGATGCAAGGAAATCTTGCTCGTATTCAAGACCTCACAGTTGAACTTCGCCGACAACTCAAGCCACTCGGCAAACAAGCAGAAGTTGCACGGCGGGCCTCCGTCATTCAATCCGATGTTCGTGACTCTCGCCTGCGCTTGCTCGCGGATGATCTCATCAGTATGAAATCAACCTTTAGCGCTGAAGTTGCTGATGAGACTGAGTTGCGCGCACGCCGCGACCAGGTTGAAGCTGCGCTCCGCGAATTTCGTGCTCGCGAAGAAGAGATTGACCGTACTAACGCTGCTGAAAATCCGCTGCTGGTCACGGCGCAAGAGAATTACTACCGGCTTACCGCCCAACGTGAGAAATTCCGCGGCATTCAATCGCTAGCTTCTGAGCGCGTGCGCTACATGTCTGAGGAGTTGGAAGAGGCCCGCAGCAATCCACGCGATCCGCAGGCAATGGATGAAGAAGCTAAGAGCCTTCGTCTTATGCAAGAGACCCAGATGGCAGAAGTTGCTGAATCAGAGCAGCGACTACAGGAGTTCACTCAGGGACTACGTCTACTAGAGCAAGAACTTCAAGTGGAAGAGAATTCAGTATCAGCAGCGCTCCGAGCCGTCGCCGATCAGCGCGAGGGCACTGCTCGCCAAGAGGGCCACATCAATGGCCTTCGCTCTCGCATCGATGCAACGAATGCAGAGATTTCCAGAATTACGCAAGCTATTGCGGAGGCGAATGAACGTCTTGCGCAGTCACGTGAAAAGTTTGCACAACTCGAATCGGAAATTGCTGGTTATGATGCACATGAACCAGAGCTCGATGCAGAGTATGAGAAAGCGAAGAACGCTCTTGATCGCGTCACTGCAACATTCACTGCCCTCCAAGAGCAGGAGCAGCTAGCAGAGCGTGAGCGCTCGGGCTACACCTCGCGTCTGGCAGCGTTACAAGAGAGTTTCCTTCACCGTGATGGTGCGGATGCAATTCTCTCTGGTCGAAGTGGCGCCCGCGTAAAGGGTCGCCTCGCCTCACTCATCGCTATTGAAGCTGGCTGGGAGTCCGCAGTCGCAGCCGCATTGGGCACACTTGCTGACTCCATCGTCGTTTCAGATATGAACTCTGCTGTGAGCGCACTTGGTTTACTCAAGAGTGAATCCGCTGGTCGCTCGGAGTTGCTCCTTGCTGATGGCGCGTCAGCAGAAAATATCCAACTACCGCACGGCGTTACAGCACTTTCAACGTTGGTCAGATCTCAAGGCGATGCCGATGTTGCCGCGCTTATTAGCGCAATCCTTTCTCGCTATGTGGCGGTTGAGGATGGTAATGCAGCGCAGTCGGCAATCGGCTCGAGCGCAGAGATTATTGCGGTAACTCGCGATGGTGATCTCTACAGCAAACTCCGTGTCCGTGGCGGATCTCAAGGCTCTCAATCGGCAATCGAGATTAGCGCTCTCCTAGATCGCACACAATCGGCGTTAGAAGACTCAACGGCAAAATGTGAGAGCTTACGTTTTGAAATTATTCGCGCCCGAAATGAAGTTGATGAGGCGCGCACGGTGCATGATGCTGCACTCTCAAAGCTCAATGATTCTGATGCACAAATCTCTGGACTTGCCGAGCAGATGGCGGTCGCGGGACAGAACGTTAAGGGTGCCCAGGCAGAACTTGAAAGACTTACCTCGTCGCGCGATGTGGCAATTGAGCAGCGCGCAAGTGATGAGCGAGATCTCGCTGCAGCAGAGTCGCAGTTCCCGTCACAATACGAACCCGTAGAACCTGATCTCACAACCCTTGAAGCGCTGCGTGCCAAGGTAGCGGATGCCCGCTCGCAGGAGGTAGATGCCCGACTTGAACTTCGCACCCGTGAAGAGCGCGTAGGTGCCATCGCTGCCCGAGCAAAGTCCTTGGAGAGCTCTGCCCAAGCAGAGCGCGATGGAGCAGCAAAACTCATTGCTCGTCGAGAGTCACGTGCGATTGCCGCAGCTAGTGCACAAGCAATCGCCGATACATCGTATGAAGTATTGATTCAAATTGAAGTCTCCATCTCTCGTGCACTATCTGAGCGAGGAGTGCTGGAGACTGCTCGAACTGAGCGTGAAGGCGAGATCCTCGCAACCCGTGCTCAGATTCGTGAACTCACGAAAGAGTTGGATCTACTTACATCAAGTGTTCATAAAGATGAGATTGCGCGAGCAGAACAACGTCTGCGCATTGAGCAACTTGAGAATCGTGCAATGG
>CAINVP010000093.1 GCA_903854185.1 uncultured Actinomycetes bacterium | reverse complement strand
CTTGGCCTCTACGCGTGTGACCGTCATCGTTACCGCAACAATTCCTTCTAGCTCAGTCGCAAGATAGTCCGCAGGTATTTCCTCAGGATTCCAAGGAACTTCTCGCTCAGACTCATGCATCCTAGATAAATCCATGACGACCTGCTTTACATACTCAGGATCATCGATAACCTCGAGTGTTCCGTGTAAATGAACTGAGGTGTAGTTCCATGTTGATACGACGCGACCACTCTGCTCTTTCTCAAGATAGTTCGATGCTGAGATATAGCCTTGGGGACCATTGAATATTGCGAGGCCCTTCGCTCCTGGCGTAATGGTTCGCCAATGCTTGTTAGCCCGTGCCATGTGGACAAAGAGCGTTCCGAATTCACCTTGCGAGGTATCCCAAATACAAGGCATCAACGTACTTATTGGATTGCCGTCAGAATCTACAGAGATGATGTCAGCTGCCCGTATTTCGCGGACCATTCCGACAATCTCATTCCAATCGTCGACTCGGTAAGCGCTAGGGATGAACATCGCTCCATATTAACTCTTTATCCATGAAACTTAAATGAATAGCGAACATTTTGAGAGTATTGGTAGCCGATCTTGAGTGGCTCTCTCCTTAGCCTTACCGAAATAAGCCAGATGACTGAGGGAGAGGCACTACTGATGCATAAAACCATTCTGATTGTTGAGAACGACTCTGAATTTGGAGCGAAGTTGAGCGGTGCGCTGAAGAATGAGGGTTATAAGACGGTCGTTACTCATTCCGCGACCTCTGCCTTGGAGCGATTCAAGATCTCAACTCCGAGCGCCGTGATTATGAGCAACTCACTGCCAGATGCGGATGCGATGGCACTGCTGCGAAAAATTCAGGCGCTCCGTAAGACTCCCACCATTGTTACTGGCGAGCGAAGCTCAGAGATTGAACAGCTTATGGCCTTTGCCGCTGGCGCCGATGATTTCCTCGCCAAACCGTTCTCGCTCCGCCTCCTCATTGCCCACGTGACAGCTGTAATGCGTCGCCAAAGCTTTGAGCCGACGCCAATGCGTGAATATGTAGTCGGCCCACTGCGATTAGATATCGAGTCCCGAACCTTTACGGTAGATGGCACTCACGTAGAACTGACTCGAATCGAATTTGACCTGCTCGCGACTCTGATTGAAAATCCCCGGAGGGTCATTTCTAGAGAGGCGCTCATTGAACGAGTCTGGGGCTATAAGACCAGTGGTGACTCCATTATTGAATCCCATCTCTCGCGCCTACGTGCAAAGGTGAAAGGCGCCGGCGGTCCGATGATTGCCGTTGCATCCCGTGGAGTTGGTTACAAACTAGGTATTCACGGGGAGCTCAATTAAAGTTATGTCATGGTGGCCAGGCGCGAAGTAATTGCGGTAGATGGTGGTGGCGGCGGTCAACGCTTTCGTGGTCAATTAGCAGACGGCACCATCACTGATCGGGAGTATGTAAGTTTTACACTCGGCGAGGGATCGCTCACAGAAAATTATCTTGAACGATTTACGCACTTTGTGCGCGAGGGCTTCACCTCGATCGAGCGGGTAGTAATGGCGGTCGCCGCGCTCCCCGGCTCTGTTCAAGGGCGGAGAGATTTGGCCCACTCGCTCTTAAAAGTAACTGGGGCGCAAGAGTTGTGGCTAACTAGTGACATTGCGGCGGCTCACTTTGCGACTATTAAAGGTGATGGGCTTGTAACAACTGTTGGCACTGGCGTAGGCGCTATTGCGGTGGGAAAGAATCGAACTCGCTTGCATGAAATCTCTGGCGACAGTTACCTCATTGGTGATGAGGGAAGTGCTTTTTGGATGGGCAAGATGGGTCTGAACCGAGCGCTACGTCACAAAGATGGACGCGGAGGCAGCGAGGCGCTTCTTCGAGAAGCGTTGAAATTCTATGAGACAGATGCAGATTCACTCGCTGATTTTGTTACCGCACTCGATCGGCCGGTTTATCACATTGCACAATTTGCCCCGCTTGTCACAACTCTTGCTGAAGCCGGTGATCCTTCGGCAACTGAGATTGTTGAACTAGCCGTCGACGAGTTTGTTCAGATTGCAGTGACAGCTCGTAGGGTGTTAGAGGCGGGCGAAGAGTTTCACATTGTTTACTCTGGCGGGGCCATTCCAGAAGATGGCGTCGTCTACACCCGATTGCAAGAGCGATTACATTTACTAGATCTTTCCTGTGAATATTCTGATGTACGCAATATCGAGGGCGCATTTGATTTAGCTTTTGAGCCTGACCCAGGGGTTTATCACACTATTACTGAGGTCGTCAGAGCGTAATTTACTAACTTATTTTAGAAGAGTACCCGCACGGTGAAATGCGGGTACTCTCACGTGCGAAGTGTTAGTTAAGTGATCCGCGTGTCTTTGCTGCAGCTTTTGCAGCAGCGATTGACTCGTTCTTATTTGTAACAAAATCATCCATTCCAGGAACTAGGCCAGCGAGACCGAATTCTGAGAGGATGACTTCAACATCTTTTGCGCCAAGAGCCGTGAATACCTGCTTGAGGTAGCCGGTCTCATAATCCCAACCCTGACGTGGACCAGCAACGTATGAGCCGCCTTGTGAGACAACGACAGTTACGCGCTTAGCCTTAAGTGAGTCATCTGCACCGGCGCCGTAGAGGACTCCTGGAACAATAATCTGATCGATATATGCCTTGAGAACGGAAGGTACGTTCCAGTTCCACATTGGTGTTGAAACCAAGATGTCATTGGCATTCTTGATCTCTTCAATGAGTTCGAGACGGAAAGAGTGCTTTGCCTGTGCTGACGCAGAGCGTGACTCCTCAGGTGTGTAACCAGCGAAGATCGCCTCGTCATCAAGGTGAGGAATTGGATTAGTAGAGAAGTCGCGAGTGATGACTGCAGTCTCTGGGTGAGCAGCAACATATGCGCTCAAGAATTCTTGGGAGATTCCGCGTGAGATTGAGTTCTCACCGGCGGGGCTTACTTCAATATGCAACAAGTGGGACATTTTTCTCTTTTCCTAGAAGGTTTAATGAATGGTAGTTGAAACTTCAACCATTTGCAAAGTGAAGTTGGCTCTAGGATTATGGCTCTAGTTATAGGGGGAAATGTGCGGGTTCTCGTCACTGGCGGCGCTGGCTTTCTTGGGTCGCATCTCTGCGATGTGTTGGTGAAGAAAAGGCACGATGTCGTCTGTGCCGATAACTTCTACACTGGCTCAAAAGCGAATCTTTCGCATTTACTTGAATATCCAAATTTTGAAATTATCCGTCACGATGTAACTATCCCTCTCTATATCGAGGTTGATCAGATCTATAACCTCGCCTGCCCAGCTTCACCAGTGCACTACCAGTCCGATCCAGTTCAGACGACAAAGACGAGTGTGCATGGTGCAATTAACATGCTCGGGCTGGCAAAACGTACTGGCGCGAGAATCCTTCAGGCTTCTACATCTGAGGTGTATGGCGACCCTGATGTCCACCCGCAGACCGAGGAGTATTGGGGCCGCGTTAATCCCATTGGAATCCGTTCTTGCTATGACGAGGGCAAGCGTTGTGCAGAGACGCTCTTCTT
>CAINVP010000092.1 GCA_903854185.1 uncultured Actinomycetes bacterium | reverse complement strand
ATCACCGTCACTGGGGGAATAAATCGCCCACCATTACAGGTTGAATCAACATCAGAGCTCTATGAAATCTTCGAACGCGTAGCTTTAGAACTTGGAGTTGGTCCAATTGGAGCAGCATCAGTTGGTGGCGCTAGTGATGGAAATTTTGCCGCTTCAGCAGGCGCACGTGTTCTGGATGGCCTCGGCGCAGTGGGCGATGGCGCCCATGCACCACACGAACATATTCTCGTTGCCAGCGTCGAAGGACGAATCGATCTACTCAGCAGATTTATTAAGGAATTAATGTGACCGATGGTCCACTGATTGTTCAGAGCGATAAGACACTTCTTCTCGATATCGATCACCCACTATCTAATGAGTGCCGACGGGCCATCGCTTCTTTTGCTGAACTCGAGAAGTCACCAGAGCATATTCATACTTACCGATTAACTTCCCTGGGTTTGTGGAATGCTCGCGCCGCTGGACTTGATGCTGAACATGTCATTGATCAGCTCCTCAAGTACTCCCGCTTCGCCGTCCCACATGCGCTACTCCTTGATATTTCCGACACCATGTCCCGTTATGGTCGACTCCGTCTCGAGTCACATCCCGTTCATGGGCTAACTCTTGTCTCAAGTGATGCTGCTGTTCTGCGTGAGGTAACTCGCGGCAAGAAGGTTGCGCCGATGCTCGGCATGCAGATTGATGATGAGACCATCATTGTGCACCCCGGCCAACGGGGATTTTTGAAGCAAGCTCTCCTCAAACTCGGCTGGCCCGCAGAAGACTTTGCCGGATATGTTGATGGCCAGGCTCATCACATTAATCTGAAGCAAGAGGGTTGGAGCATTCGCCGCTACCAAGAGTTAGCTGCAGAGGGTTTCTGGCACGGTGGTTCTGGCGTTGTTGTACTTCCATGTGGCGCTGGAAAGACCATTGTGGGCGCTGCTGCCATGGCGCATGCAAAGGCAACGACGCTCATTCTGGTTACTAATACCGTTGCAGCACGTCAGTGGCGCGATGAACTGCTCCGCAAAACCTCACTCCATGAAGATGAGATTGGCGAATACTCCGGTTCTCGCAAAGAAATCCGTCCAGTAACTATTGCGACCTATCAAGTTTTAACCACGAGGCGTAAGGGAATCTACGCCCACCTAGAACTCTTTGATGCGATTGACTGGGGTCTGATTATTTACGATGAGGTCCACCTGCTGCCGGCGCCGATCTTTAGATTTACTGCGGATATCCAATCTCGCAGACGGCTAGGTCTGACTGCAACGCTCGTCCGCGAAGATGGGATGGAGGGTGAGGTCTTCTCATTAATCGGTCCAAAGCGCTTTGATGTTCCTTGGAAAGAGATTGAATCTCAAGGGTATATCGCACCAGCTGATTGCGTAGAAGTACGCATCACCCTTACGGATGCAGAGCGCTTGGAATATGCCACTGCTGAAGTTGAGGAGCGTTACCGCTTTTGCTCCACTACAGAGACGAAGAAGAATGTAGCGATTGCTCTTGCAAAGAAGCATGAGGATGAACAGGTTCTGATCATTGGGCAATACATTGATCAACTCGATGCGCTCTCTGAAGCGCTAGGGGTTCCCATTATTAAGGGCGATACGCCACTGAAAGAGCGCGAAGAACTCTTCAACCTTTACCGCTCTGGTGAGATTAAGTGCCTAGTCGTCTCCAAAGTTGCAAACTTCTCAATCGATCTCCCTGATGCCACAATTGCAATCCAAGTATCTGGCACCTTTGGTTCACGCCAAGAAGAGGCGCAGCGATTAGGACGCGTTTTGCGCCCTAAGGCAGATGGTCGTGGTGCTCGCTTCTACTCACTAGTTGCTCGAGATACTGTGGATCAAGATTTTGCACAGAACCGGCAACGATTCTTGGCAGAGCAGGGTTATGCCTATCGCATCATTGATGCAGATGAGATTCTTGCCCAATAACTTCTGAGGTTAAGCAAGTTTTGTGATTGCGGCGGTAAATCGCTCGGGATCTACTCGGAAGAAGTCATGCACTTTTCCATTAATCATGATTACCGGAACCTGCTCCCCGTATTTCTTCTCTAGCTCGCCATCGCCATCGATCAAAACCTTCGACAGGCTAAAGCGGAGTTCGCGCGCTAACTCGTTAAGGGTCTCCTCCGCCACATCACAGAGGTGGCACCCGCTTCTTCCGTAGAGTAGAACTTCGGGTTCTTCACTCATGGCCGCACCTTCCTCAAGATTTACTGAGACTTCACTTCCTTCTTCGCTAAGGCTACTCGGCGAGGTCAGATGGGCACTACGATTTCACCTTATGCGAGCGTTCCGTCGGTTTATCTCACTCATCCTCTTCGCCAGCGTGCTTACTCCGCTCGCCGCCGCTCGCGCCGATGCCGTCGAATGGATTCCCGCTGGTTGGGTCAGCGAGTATGCCGGCGGCCAGAGCGCCGCTTCCTTAACAAGATCGCCCGTTCTTCCAACTGCTCACCTTGAGAAGTTAAGTCAGATGAACCTCGTCTACACAAACGTTCCTGAGATTGAGAAACCAGCAATTCAGGCCGCAGTTGATATTTGGGCTTCTCATTGGAAGTCTTCAACTCCAGTCACGATCTCTGCGGTCTACTCACGTCAAGCCTCGACATCGGTACTTGCCACCGCCACGCCTGTTAAGTTCTTCCGCAACTTCACCAGCGCGCCTGATAAAGATCTTTACTACGCATCGGCGCTAGCAAATGCGCTTGCTGGAAAAGATCTCGACCCTAAGAATCCAGAGATTCAGATCAATATCAACTCCGTAATGGCCTCCAACTTCTATCTAGGAACCGATGGAAAATGCCCCGGTGACTCTTATGATCTTGAATCCATCTTGTTGCACGAGCTCGGACATGGGCTTGGGTTCTTATCAAATAACAACTATGACTCCGCATTTGGATATGGTGCGATTGACCAACCCACTCCCTACGATGCTTACGCACAATTGCCTGATGGCCGCAGGTTGATGGATCTCGATTCGCCCTCCCGTGAACTTGGCGACGCTCTTACTAATACTCTTGTGTGGGCCGGGCGAAATGGCATCGCCGCAAATAATGGCGTGAAGCCAGTTCTTTATACGCCAAACCCATATGAAGCAGGTTCATCAATCAGCCACCTTGATGAGCGCTCATTCTCGGCCGCTGGCGAGAATGCAGTTATGACCCCAAACCTCGCCTCGGGTGAGGTCTACCATTCACCAGGCTCGCTCTTACTTGCGATGTTGCAGGATATGCGAGAAAAGCCTCCCGCTGGTGTAGTTACATCTGCACCGAATGTTCCACGTAATGTTCGCGCTCTCGTTGGAGATAAATCAGCGATTGTGACATTTGATCCACCCGTCAATTACCGCACTGCTCAAGTCAGCACATATACAGTCAAAGTAAATCAGACTGGCGCGATTTTCCAGAGCGATTCCAGTCCGGTAACTATCACTGGCTTGAAGAATGGGAAGAACTACTCGTTCACCATCACCGCAACAAATGCAATCGGAACATCAGATGCTGCTACAACAAATGCGGTGGTTCCGCAGGTCTCATGGATTCGCACAACGGTCGATAGTTCAGCCGATGCAAAGAATGTAGCAGTAACAAATTTTCAAGGTGAACCCCTTATTGCTTACTCCGACTCAAAACATGGTGATCTCAAAGTTGCTACCTTCAATGGCAAGAAGTGGAATATTTCAACTATTGATGGCAACGGTGGAACTGCTGGACGTACTTCAAACGATGTCAGCGGTTACATCTCTCTCTGTTCAACGGGAACTGGAAGTAAACAAGTACTCAATCTCTTCTACGCGGATCTCACCGATAAAGATCTGCGATATGCCTCATATAATGGTAAGAAGTGGAGCTTCGAGATCGTTGATGGAAATGGTCCAATCGTTCAAGATTACAAAGAGCTCAGTCGAGTTCGAACAGCGAGTGATGTCAGCGTCGCTAGCGCTTGCGTCTCCACCAGCGCCGGATTACAGGTCTTCTACCGCGATGAGAGCCAGGGCATTCTCCTAGGCGCAGTGCGTAGTGGAACTTCTTGGCGATATGAAGAGGTAGATGGCGATCGAAATACCGATGGCCGTACCACGGGCGATGTCGCCTTTCATATTAAAGCCGTCGCCCTCGGTAAGACCGTCATTCTGGTCTATGACTCAGTCTTAAAGGTTAATCAAGATAAGGCCGCCATCCAGGGTGAGATCCGAGAGGCAACGCGAGATACCGCCTACCCAGAAGATTGGGTCTATTCAACTCCCGATAAGACCGGCGCCACGGCGACCATTGCTGGCTATGACATCTCACTCTCTGCCCTAGGAAACACGGTGAGCGCCGCCTGGTTGGCATCAACTGGACTCACAATTCCGGCAGCCGACCAAGTGCGCTGGGCGCCAATCTCTTCCGTGATCTCTATCTCGAGCTCCACTACTGAACGTTATGGAGTGCCAAGTGCACCGATTGCAACAAATGGCCGACGAATTCTCTTTAGCTGCGATTCCCGCCTCTGTGTAATAAATACTTCAGATAAGAAGATTTCTTTGGTATCTACTGCAGAATTCTCATCGCTACAGAGCGTTCAATGGATCACGGTTAACAAAGTTACTTACGCCCTTGTTGGGGCGAACGGAAAGCTCTCCTTATTTAAGCAGGCTTAGTGCAAAGCCGGCGTTGCTCTCAGAGATAAGCGCAATGCCAATATCCTTCTGGTAACGAGCAAAGAGCGGTGGCGTTGCTGTCTGATACGCAACCTTTACCGTTGTGTTGCTATTTAAGACCTTGTAATAAATTGTCTGTGCGACCTTTGGATGAAAGGTTGGAATTCCAATCAGCGGGCCTTTGCCGGTGTAGATACGCCAGGAATAGGTCGTACCCTTGAAAGAGATCAACTTCGTAACTTTTGCAGGTGAGGGCTTTGCCCTCTTCAAAGGTGCAAATGTTCCACTAGCCGAGATTGCGGTAGTGAAATCATCGCCGGTGATCGTAAAGCCAGCTCCACTCTCCGCTATCGAATGTGGATAGATAATCGATGGCGTTTGAAGTTGGAAGGTATTAAGAAGGGCGCCAACTGCTGAGATCTCCCAGACAGTTAAGGAAGTGAGCTCATTTTGAGTAGCGCTCGCCCCCACAACCCAGATCTCACCGCTCTTTGCAATTGTCGCTGCAGTTGCGATCTCATCTGAGGCGCTACCTAACCTCATAGTCCACGTTGGCAAACCCGCGAAGGAGAAATGAGTAAGAAAGCCATCCGTTCCGCCAAGAGCTGGGTTTGGTAGCCAATCCCCCGGCGCTCCCTCAACAGTACCAACTGCGATGAAACCGTTAGCGTCGCTGAGGAGAGCGCTTACTTGGTCTCCAGCGCCATCAGAGAAGCGACCTTGAACGAGTGGTTGCGCGCGAGTAATCGATGAGACCTTTGCCTGAGCTACTGATGGGATGAGCAGAATCGCGAGTGCTACGAGCGCACTCTTTCTCACTGTGATAACTCTTCAGAGCGCTTTGCAGCAGCGACCATCGCTTGGGAGACAATCGATGAGAGTTGAAGCTCTCCAAAGGTAGCGAGCGCAGCTGCGGTCGTTCCATTAGGGCTAGTGACATTCTCACGAAGGGTCTTTGCATCTTTGCCAGACTCCTCCAACATGCCGGCGGCGCCAATAATTGTTTGAACTGTAAGTTGAGTGGCGATTGCTTCGCTCAATCCAAGCGCAACTGCGCCACTCACCATCGCCTCCACAAAGGCAAAGAAATATGCCGGACCGGAACCGCTGGTGGCGGTAACTGCATCTTGAGCACTCTCTGGTACTTCAACGGCTTGCCCCGATGTCGAGAGAAATTCCAAGGCGAAGTTCATATCCTCGTCGCGGGTATGTGAACCACGGGAGAGCGCTGACATTCCCTTTCCGATAAGAGCAGGTGTATTAGGCATCACCCGGATAACTGATGACCCTGCTGCAACGCTGGCTTCAATCGCTGCAATCTTCTTGCCCGCGACAAAGGAGATGAGGGATTTCGGTTCTGCGAGATCGAGCGCCGCCAACGTCGAGATGAGGTCTTGGGGCTTCACAACGAGCAGAATCACATCGCATTTTCTTAGTTCGGAAAGTTCCTTACGGACCGCGCCGTACTTGGTCGCAATCTCGAGGGCTCGATCATCTCGCTTCTCTGCAAAACAGATAGTGCTCGGCGCCTGTCCGGCGGTGATCAGAGCAGCAAGTAGGGCCTCGCCCATATTGCCTACGCCAATAATGCCGACACACTTACTTGCGCCAAGGTTGCCCATACTCACCCTCCAAGGTTGCCTATCCGCAGTCTACCTAAAGCGATGTGAGAGATGTGCGTTCTCGTGAAATAGCCTCTAGGCTCTCGCACTATGCCAGATGTAAAAGCAGGTTTTGCTAGAGATTGGGTCGAATTTACCGACCCGCTCGCACCTGAGGAGTTATACAAGTGCGATCTCACCTGGCTTACTTCAAATTACACCTGTATCTATGGAAACGGTTGTTGCGGAGTCGATGCAGATAAGCCAGATGCTGGCTGCTGTTCTGATGGCGCTTATTATACCGACGAGAAAGATGAAGCGCACGTTGACCTCATTGCAAAGAATCTCACTCGCGATATGTGGCAGTACTACGATGAAGCGCAACCAGATAAACCTGGAAAGAAGTTACGCATCTCCGAAGTTGGACTTGATCGTGATCGCAAGACGAGAATGATTGATGGCTCATGTATCTTTCTTAATCGAGTGGGCCATGAAGCAGAGGGCTACACCGGCACATTCGGTTGCGTACTTCACCACCTCGCACCAAAACTTGGCGTTCACTTTGTTGATACCAAGCCTGACGTCTGTTGGCAGCTGCCTATCCGTCGAAGTTTTGAGCACCGAGAAATCGGGGATCGCACACAGAGCATCACCGTCATTGGTGAGTACGAGCGGTTAGCGTGGGGCGATGGCGGCCTAGATTTTGATTGGTACTGCACCTCCAACACCGATGCTCATGTTGGTGCAGAGCCGGTCTACCTCTCCAATCGAGTTGAGCTCGAGAAGTTGATGAGTCCTGAGGCATATCTCGTCCTCAAAGAGTTCTGTGATGCCCGTATGGAGGCTATCCGAGTAACCCAGGAAGAGTCTGCAAAGCGAAACCTCCCGC
The DNA here is from genome assembly GCA_903854185.1 of uncultured Actinomycetes bacterium. Classification (GTDB taxonomy): domain Bacteria; phylum Actinomycetota; class Actinomycetes; order Nanopelagicales; family Nanopelagicaceae; genus PALSA-747. The sequence goes on along the minus strand of CAINVP010000092.1, from coordinate 1,205 downwards.
TCTTTGTAATCCATCCGGCAACCGTGCAGGCTGGCCAGAGTGACCGGGCTAACGGCTAGGCTCTCAGGCGTGGCTAAAACTAACCCAGCACCAAAGGACCCATTTCGCTGTGTGGAATGTGGGTGGACCAGCGCAAAATGGGTCGGACGTTGCGGTGAGTGCCAAGCATGGGGCAGCGTTGAGGAGATTGCGGCTCCGAAGAAATTATCGTTAGTTGCTGGAAATGTGAGCGCTCCTGCTCAACCAATTGGTGAAGTGAGCGTTGAACGAGCACGTGCACGTTCAAGTGGAGTAAGCGAGTTAGATCGCGTACTTGGTGGCGGTCTCGTTCCGGGTGCGGCGATTCTGCTTGCTGGTGAACCAGGCGTCGGTAAATCAACGCTCCTGCTCTCTGTTACTGCAGCAAGTGCCAAGATGGGAATTACTACCCTGTACATCAGCGGTGAAGAGTCTGCTTCACAAGTTCGACTTCGTGCAGAACGTCTCGATGCGATTGATCCGAACCTCTGGCTTGCAGCTGAGACCGATCTTGGCGCAGTGATTGCCCACATTGATCAGGTTAAACCGGAACTTCTCATCATCGACTCCATCCAAACTATTTCTAGCAGCGCAGTTGATGGTGCACCAGGAGGCGTAACTCAAGTTCGAGAGATTGCCGCCTCCCTTATTCGAATTGCTAAAGAGCGAAATATCACGATTGTTCTCGTTGGCCATGTGACGAAAGATGGCAGCATTGCAGGGCCACGGTTACTTGAACATATTGTTGATGTTGTCCTTAACTTTGAGGGAGAGCGTCACAGCCGACTCCGTCTTATCCGGGCAATTAAGAATCGATTCGGCGCCTCTGACGAAGTCGGTTGCTTCGATATGAATGAGAACGGCATTACCTCTCTCACCGATCCAACGGGACTCTTCACTTCTCGCCATAGCGAGCCAGTTCCAGGCACTTGTGTCACCGTTGCCTTAGAAGGAAAGCGCCCACTTCTTGCTGAGATTCAATCTCTTGTGGGAGTCCCAGTCTCAGAGGGGCCTGATTTCGGAAACGCTCGCCGTGTAACTTCAGGTCTTGATAACGCGAGAACCTCGATGACCCTCGCCGTCCTTGAGCTACGTGCGCAGATTCGCCTCTCCGGCCGAGATGTTTACGTCGCAACCGTCGGGGGGATGAAGATAACGGAGCCAGCTGCAGATTTAGCAGTTGCCCT
>CAINVP010000091.1 GCA_903854185.1 uncultured Actinomycetes bacterium | reverse complement strand
TGGCATAGGAAAGTGCTGGCATAGGAAAGTGCTGGCATAGGAAAGTGCTGGCATAGGAAAGTGCTGGCATAGGAAAGTGCTGGCATAGGAAAGTGCTGGCATAGGAAAGTGCTGGCATAGGAAAGTGGTGCGATGCGAGCCACTCGGCGGGCAGCGTCGAATCAACCTACCCAAGGGGAATAACCCCGCCTTTGAGATTGTTGAATCTTCAACTAGCATTCATTCTACGAGGAAGAGTCGACGCTTACATCAACTAGGTGATCCTCACGGCCCGCAACAAAGGAGATCTCATGCCAGCAGTAACAGTTGAAGACATCACCGTCCTCCCAAGAATTGCTGCATCTCCAACCAGTCGCACCCGCAGGGTGAAGAGCATCACCACTGCGCCACAGGGATTTGAAGGCGAAGGATTCCCAGTCCGTCGCGCATTCGCGGGCGTCGATCTTGCCGATCTTGATCCCTTTATCCATCTGGATCAGATGGGTGAAGTGGAATATGCACCGGGGGAACCAAAGGGAACTCCGTGGCACCCACACCGTGGCTTCGAAACCGTTACCTACATCATTGATGGAATCTTCGACCATAAAGATAACCATGGCGGCGGCGGAACTATCACCAACGGTGATACCCAATGGATGACTGCTGGTTCCGGAATCCTTCATATCGAAACTCCACCAGAGTCACTAGTGATGAGCGGTGGGCTTTTCCACGGCTTCCAACTCTGGGTAAATCTTCCTGCCGCTAAGAAGTGGTCGACGCCGGCATACCAAGACATTCGCGCAAATCAAGTTGCCCTTCTCTCAAGCGCTGATGGTGGAGCACTCATTCGTGTGATTGCAGGAGATCTCGCTGGCCATCGCGGACCAGGCGCTACGCAAACACCCATCACGATGGTTCACGCAACAATCGCTGCCGGTGCAGAGCTTCGCCTCCCATGGCGCAATGACTTTAACGCACTTACATATGTCCTCAGCGGCAAAGGTTCAGTCGGTGAAAGTCGCCAACCAATCAAGATGGGCCAACTCGCTACCTTCGTTGATGGCGATACGCTCGTGATGCGCGCTGATGCATCGCAAGAATCTCGTAGTCCAACATTCGATGTACTCATCCTTGGCGGAGAGCCAATTCGTGAGACCGTCGCCTGGATGGGGCCATTTGTAATGAACACGAAGGCAGAAGTCATGCAGGCCTTCGAGGATTTCCAGCGAGGAAAGCTCGGCACAATCCCCATGGAGAAAATCGATGGCGTTCATGGAACACCTACAGAAGTTGTCGAGAACTAACCGTCTGCTAGAGCGCCTTCAAAGCTGAGACAACTTTTGTGAGTGAATCCTTCGCATCACCAAAGAGCAGTGTTGTTTTTGGATCATAGAGAAGCTCATTTTCGATTCCAGCAAAACCAGGACGCATCGAACGCTTAAGGAAAATAACATTTCCAGCCTGTGATACATCGAGAATCGGCATTCCGTAAATCGGACAACCCGGAGTGGTCTTGGCCGCTGGGTTGACCACATCATTCGCACCCACAACCAGCACAACATCGGTTTGAGGGAAGGTTGGATTTACTTCATCCATCTCAACGAGTTGTTCGTAAGGAACATTTGCTTCAGCCAAGAGTACGTTCATATGGCCAGGCATACGTCCGGCAACTGGATGAATTCCGTATGCAACATCGATACCTTTGGAGGCGAGCAGATCCGCTAACTCGCGAACTGTGTGTTGAGCCTGAGCAACTGCCAAACCGAACCCGGGGACAATAACTACTCGCTGGGCGTAATTAAGGAGAATTGCGACATCATCCGGAGAACCTGATTTCACCGAACGGGCTTCTCCTGCGACGCCAGCCTCTTGCGGCTTCGCCGTAAATGCCCCGAAGAGAGTGCCAAAGAGTGAGCGCCCCATGGCATCTGCCATTAAGCGCGTAAGAATTGTTCCTGAGGCGCCAACGAGTGTTCCAGCAACAATGAGCAACGTTGACTGAAGAACATAGCCGCTTGCCGCCACAGTGAGACCGGTGAAGGCATTCAAGAGTGAGATAACAATCGGCACATCTGCGCCACCGACAGGTAAGACAAAGAGCACTCCGAAGAGCAGCGAGAGCGCGCCCATGACAAGTAGCGGAGTATTTCCACGTGCCGCAATCGTCCAACCACCAGTTCCAAGGACACCCGCCAGCGTTGCTGCAATAACGAATCGACCGCCAGGAAATACCACTGGCCGAGTTGTCATTAACTCTTGCAATTTCATAAAGGTAATAACAGATCCGGAAAATGATGTGCAACCGATGATGACAGTAAATACGGTTGCAACAACTGCGGCAGCAGATGGCTTCTCACTACCAGCGCTGAGGTTGAGGTATTCCACGGTTGCCACGAGTGCGGCAGCTCCGCCACCTACACCGTTGAAGAGTGCAACAAGTTGCGGCATCTGAGTCATTTGAATTTTGCGTGCTGCGGGAACGCCCACAATCACACCGAAGGCGATCGCTCCGATAATTAAAAGTGTGTTGTGATGCTTATCGCCGGCCTTAGCCAAAGGTGCGAAGAAGACGAGAACGGTTGCAATTGTTGCACCGGCTGCACCAATGAGATTTCCTCGACGCGCAGATTTCGGCGCAGAAAGTCCCTTAAGTGCCAGAATAAAGCAGATTGATACCAGCAGACCTAGAAGTTCATAGAGGTTCTTATTCACTTCTTGGCTCCTTCCTCAACTACCTTTTTCACCTTTGGCTTGCCCTTGAACATCTCAAGCATCCGGTCGGTAACGACGAACCCACCCACCATGTTGATAGTTGCGAGAATGACCGCAATGATCGCGAGCGAAGTCTCTAAGGTTGATGTCGCAGAGTCGGCCACCGTGATTGCGCCAACCAAGATAATGCCGTGGATCGCATTCGCACCTGACATCAATGGGGTGTGAAGTGTGGTCGAAACCTTTGAAACGACCTCAAATCCCACGAAGATTGAGAGCGCAAAGATTGTTAGAATTGCCATTGAGGTCATTTCTTTCCCTCCGGAGTTCGGCGTGATCCACCCATAGTTACGGTAGCGGCATCGATAATTTCATCGGAGAAGTCTGGAATCACATCTCCCGTTGGCTTTCCATCAACACTCTTAGTCATCAATAGAAGAAGATTTACCACGTTTCGACTGAACAACATGGAGGCGTGATAAGGAAGTTGGCTTGGAACATCTTTGCCGCCCCACATCTTTACGCCATTCGCGGTTGTGACTATCTCGCCAGCAACTGAACCGGCAACATTTCCACCCGTTTCGGATGCAAGATCTACGATGACGGAGCCCGACTTCATTGCGGCAACCATCTCTTCTGTTACAAGTCGAGGCGCTGGACGACCTGGAACCGCTGCAGTAGTGATGAGCACGTCTGCCGCTGCAATGTATGGAGTTAGGAGCTCGCGTTGCTTTGCCGCTCGCTCTTCCGTCATTTCGCGCGCGTATCCACCCTGTCCTTCAAGGGCTTCAAGTTCAAGAGTGATGAATTTTGCACCCATCGATTTAACTTCATCGGCTGAGGCGGGGCGCACGTCATACGCACTTACAACTGCGCCAAGACGCTTTGCAGTTGCTATGGCCTGCAGTCCCGCTACTCCAGCACCGAGGATGACAACGTTCGCTGGCGTAACAGTGCCAGCAGCTGTCATCAGAAGTGGGAAGAAGCGGGGAGATAACTCCGCAGCAGCGAGCGTCGCGCGGTAACCAGCACAGAGCGCTTGCGAGGTAAGCGCATCCATCGATTGAGCTCGAGAGATACGTGGAACAAGTTCTAATGAGATTGCTGTGACACCAGCGCTTACAGCAGCTTCAATGGAATCAATCCCAGTTGTAGGGGAGAGGAAGGAGATGGTAATCGCGCCACGCTTCAACTTCTTCATCTGATCGGGGGTAAGCGATGAAACCGATGCAATAACGTCGGCATCAGCGAACACATCACCACTCTTTATTTGAGCACCAGCTGATGAAAACTCATTATCTGTAAATCCAGATTCTGCCCCGGCGCCGGCTTCGATGACAACCTCGAGCCCAGCACGGGTTAACTTGGAGATGATGTCGGGAACTAGGGCGACTCTTCTCTCGCCCGAGCGAATTTCTTTAGGGACTGATACGCGCACTCCACAAAGGTACTCAGCCTCGCCCCTCTTGTCTGCACTTAACCTGGCTCAGCATGAAACCGTTCAGCCCATGGGACGCTCGGAGTGCTCGAACCTATTTATCGGTCCTGAAGTTCACCAGTTATTTACCGCGTGGGGCTCACCCGTCATTTACCTAGATGGCTCACCTGTTCTTTACCGCATGTGCCTCGCACAGTTTTACCTACCTTGGAGCTCGCCTCTAAATGCATGATAGAGAATTGCTTGAATAGTTGTTCGGCGGTGATAAGCCTGGCGCCAGATCACCGACTGTGGTCCATCAATAACTTCTGCCTGTACTTCTTCTCCACGATGAGCCGGAAGACAATGCATAAAAATTGCATCCCTCGCCGCGAGCGACATGAGGTGTGACGTCACTGCATATGGAGAGAGTGCAGCTAACTTTTCGCGGCGTTCTTCTTCAGGGTCGCCCATCGACATCCACACATCGGTGTAAATGGCGCTCGCACCGGTTGCTGCAGCTTCTGGGTCGTGTTCAACTTCAACGCGCGCACCGGTCTGCTCTGCAATTTTTCGGGCAATTGCAATCGACTCACTCTTCGGTGCCCATTTACCCGTTGGCGTCGCCACGACAACGTGCGCACCCAGAATCGCACCCATCACCATCCAGGCATGTGCCATATTGTTGCCGTCACCGATGTAGACAAATTTACGGCCACTTACATCTGAGCCAAAGACTTCTCGGATAGTCACCCAATCGGCTAGGAGTTGCGTGGGATGATCTTCATCGGTCAGGCCATTAATAATAGGAATAGATGAATTAGCGCCCAACTCATCTACATCGCTCTGCTTATAAGTTCGGATGAGCAGAGCTGCACAGAATCCACTGATGACCCGAGCGGTATCGGCGATGGTCTCGCCGCGACCAATTTGAAGTTCATCTCCGCGAATAAATATGGGAGTGCCACCTAAGTGAGCAACGGCGGTCTCACTCGACAACCGGGTTCTTGTGGATGGTTTTGTCATATAAATCGCGACAGTGCGGTTTGCCAGAGTCTCCTTGGCCGAGAACGGATCCTCAGCGAAACGAGCTGCTGTTGCGAGAAGAAGTTCAACATCCTCACGACTGAGGTCCGCGGTCTTGAGTAAATCCTTCATTGCGTAATCGTAGGCGATAGACTGAGCGCATGACCAGCAACATTGGCATCATGACCAGCAACATTGGCATTGAGCGCGGCACCGACACTGGAATAGGCGCGCCAAGTACAGGTTCGACAACTCTCCTTGAAGAGGAAGTTCGGCTCGACAATAACGATGGCGACCACGAACGATTTTCGCACTATGTCCGCAAGGAGAAGATCCTCGAGTCTGCTGTTACAGGAAAGCCTGTCAAAGCTCTATGTGGGAAGAAATGGGTACCAAACCGAGATCCGGAGAAGTTTCCCATCTGTCCGACGTGTAAAGAAATTTATAGCAAACTCCCGAAGGAGTAGCGCTTGCATCAATCTGCTCGAGCACGAGCGAGTGCATTCTTACTCTCGTTAGCTCTTCTCTCTTCGCTCTTTCTCACCCCGACAACTTCCTTGGCGGATAACCCGGGTTCGACTTCGACCAGTAATCAAGCTCGCAAGATTTGGAGCGGCTGGCTTCCTTATTACTCAACAAAGAACGCGCTCGCCTCTGCACTTGCCTGCCCGAATATGACCTCTACCGTTCTTCCATTTTGGTACACGTTGAAGAGCGAGACAAAGATCTCCAACCTTTACGTCCCACCGGCGGTCAATCCCACTCCCACTCCGACAGTTGTTGATGGAACCGTTGGTGTACTGCCCAGCGCGCAACCCACACCGAACTCAACGCCGGCCCCCACATCATCAGGCTCAACATCAATTCCAGCACCAATTCCAACGCCAACTACTCCAACCCTCGACCCCGATTGCACCTCGGTATCGAACGTTAATCAATCACTCAACTTGATAGATCCAGTTAGCCAGTTGCACGATTATGGCTACACAGTTCTACCTACCATCACCGATGGAACTGCGTATGACTCAGCATCTGGAAAGAATAAGTCGCTCACGCTATCGACACTTCTCTCTAAGCCCGCTTCTGAGAAGAGCATCGTTAATGCAATTACTCAGCTAGTGCTCTCGAAGAATTTCGACGGCATCGATCTAGATTTTGAGGACTTTGCATTCATTGATCCAAACACCACGTGGAAAGCAACATCGCCTCGTTGGATAGCTTTTATTAAGGACCTATCGGCGGCACTCCATGCGAAATCTAAGTTGCTCTCTGTTACCACGCCACCTCTCTTTGACCCTGCAACGGGAAAGAAGGGTTATTACGTTTATGCCTGGCGTGATATCGGGAGCTATATCGATCAACTCCGCATCATGGCTTATGACTATTCGACTAGCTCAGTTGGACCGATTGGCCCGATAACGTGGACCGAGCAAGCGGTTCAATATGCGGTTGCGAGCATGCCCGCTTCGAAGGTCTACATCGGCGCTCCAGGTTATGGGCGCGACTGGGTCGTCAAAGTAGATGGAGTCTGTCCAACAGCTCCTATCAATTATCAAAAGAGCGTTGCCGTTGGTGCAAAGGCTGCAACATTTCTCCAGAAAGATGCGCTCTCACTTGCTTCGACTTATGGCGCAACACCCGCGTTCAACGCAAAGTACGGTGAGAGTAGCTTTACCTATCAGAAGAGTTACACCGGAACGGTGGCAACTGGTGGACAAACCTCTTGTACTGCGACGAGAACTGCCTGGTATCAGGATGCGCAATCGATAGCGCTGAGAGCATCCCTTGTCTCGAAGTATCGCCTCGCTGGACTCACGGAGTGGACACTTGGAATGGAGGATAACTCTGTACTGAACGCCGTAATGAACGTTGCCAAATCCATCGCACCGGATCCAGTGGTCGCAACTCTTACCGAGACGCCGACTACCGCGTTGAAGTACGGGGACACTGTTACAGTCACATCCTCTCTCACTAAGAAAGATGGCTCGCCGCTTGCTGGAATCAACAGCGCAATCCAATTTAAAGTCGGTGATGGGCAATGGCAGAGTTTGGTAGCCGGCGCGACCGATGTACACGGCCAACTCACCGGAGCTCTTCAACTCAGCTCTTCAGTCACGCTGCGTTTCATCAGTGATGGGTCGTGGAATATCTCCGCCGGGCAATCCGATGATCTCACTCTGACACCGACCAGGATTATTCACTGGCGCGCGCCTGCTTCGATGAAGGCCGGTGTCACTTATGCGGTAACTGGCGAGCTCTCCCCAGCTACTACCGGCGTTACCGTGAGATTGCTTCTCGCCAGTAACCACGATGCGCGGGGCAACTTGCTCGTAGCCGGCACAGCAAGCTCGCCAGTAGAGGTTGCAAAAACAAAAACCGATAGCTCGGGCCACTTCACATTCTCACTTACCGAGCGCTTCTCATCAACTGTGAGGTACCAAGTCATTATCGACGGCGATTCGTCATTCGCGACTTCTCAGTCCGACTCCTTTGGTACGTTAATACGGTGAACGACACATTAACTGAGATGGATCTCAGTCTGGCACAGATGACAGAGAGTCCCTGGATTACCATCGTCTGGGACGATCCAGTAAACCTCATGTCATATGTAACCTACGTATTTAAGAAGTTATTTAGCCTTCCGCACGAACAGGCGCACGAGTTGATGATGAAAGTCCACAACGATGGTCGCGCTGTTGTCTCCTCTGGTTCTAGAGAAGAGATGGAAGGTGACGTGCAGCGACTTCATGAGCACGGTCTCTGGGCAACGTTGCAACGTGAAGGCACCTTGTAATGTCTAAATTTGAGATCGTAAATGGTGAGTACGTCTTAGATATAACCTTGGATGAAGCCCATATCCTCATCAATCTAGCTGAGCAACTGCTCGAGTTATTAGGTGAAGGAAATATTCCGCATCATTATGATTCAACGGACCCATTTGCGCAGTTAATGTCATCCATGAGCGATGGAAATTTCGGGGGAGAAGTTGCGCCACCTGAAGATGCTGTACTCAAACGATTACTGCCTAACGCCTATGCTGATCCGGAAGCCTCTGCCGATTTTCGCAGATACACAGAGCAATCCATTCGTGATAAAAAAGTTGAAACTCTGACCGCGATTCGAAGAGAACTTGCAGCGATTGTCGATGCGGATAAAGCCGGACTAATAGAAGACCTGGATGCCTATCAATGGTTACTCGGCCTCAATGATTTACATCTTGCCTTGGCAGTAAGACTCGAGGCGGATGAAAGTAGCTATGACCACTTTGAATCTCTTCCCGATGAAGATCCACAGAAGGCCATTTATGCGGTCTATTTCTGGCTCGGTTGGCTTCAGGAGTCCTTGCTCAAGCTGATGTAAATCGCGAGCGCCTCCCATTAGACTATTTGGGTGATAAGTATGGCGCCTGCAAATTCTGCACCCATTGGAGTTTTCGACTCTGGTGTGGGTGGTTTGACCGTGGCCCGCGCAATCATCGATCAGCTTCCCAATGAATCCATCCTCTATATCGGCGATACTGCGCGCGGACCATATGGACCCCGCCCCTTGGCCGAGGTCCGCACATTTGCGCTTGAAATCATGGATCAACTCGTTGAATCCGGCGTTAAAGCCATCGTCATTGCCTGCAACACTGCAAGTTCTGCCATGCTTCGAGATGCTCGTGAACGTTACTCAATTCCGGTACTAGAGGTAATTCAGCCAGCAGCGCGACGCGCAGTCTCTGCTACGAAGAGCGGCCGCGTCGGTGTTATCGGAACACGGGCAACGATTGACTCAGGCGCATACCTTGATGCCTTTGCCGCCGCCCCTCAATTAGAAATTACCTCAGTTGCCTGTCCGGAATTTGTTGAATTTGTGGAGCGCGGCGAGACGAGTGGTGCCGCTATCACGGAAGTTGCAGAGAAGTATCTCTCGCCCTTGAAAGCGAAGGCGATTGACACCCTGGTACTCGGTTGCACCCATTACCCATTGCTCACTGGAGTCATCTCATATGTCATGGGCAACGATGTATCTCTCGTCTCAAGTGCAGAAGAGACTGCAAAAGATTTGTATCGCGTTCTCGTTGAGAAGAACTTACTCAATGAGTATGGAGGAGCTCACCATCGCTTTATTGCAACTGGTGATCCCGAGAAGTTCCAGGTCTTGGCTCGGCGCTTTCTAGGGCCAGAGGTCAAGACAGTAGATGCTCATCTTTAGCAAAGTGTTGATGCATTGCAATCAAGCAAAGTCCCCAACGCAGTAAAAAAAGCGGAACAGATGGCCAGAACAGCAGGTGGCCAGAACAGCAGATGGCCAGAGCAGCAGGTAAGTAAGAATAAATGATGAGCGGCAAGCGCTAGTAGAAGTACCGACAATGAGAGAAGAGAGAGTATGAGCGAGAAGTCAGCAGTGAGAATTGATGGACGAAGCCCCGAGAACCTCCGCCAGATAACTTTTACTCGTAACTGGCTCGATAATGCCGAAGGCTCTGTTCTTGTTGAATTTGGGAAGACTCGCGTGCTTTGCGTCGCCTCTTTCACCCCAGGTGTCCCTCGTTGGATTGCCGGAAGCGGCAAAGGCTGGGTCACATCCGAATATTCCATGTTGCCCCGCGCGACTCATACTCGCTCTGACCGCGAGAGCGTGAAGGGAAAACTTGGCGGCCGAACACAAGAAATCTCACGCCTTATTGGTCGCTCACTCCGCGCCATCGTTGACACATCAGCACTTGGTGAAAACACTATCGTGATTGACTGTGATGTATTACAGGCAGATGGTGGAACTAGAACTGCAGCTATCACAGGAGCTTATGTAGCGCTGGCAGATGCAATCGCCTGGGCAAAGGAGAAGGGATATGTTGCCGCCGGCAAAGAGCCGCTCTCTCAATCTGTCTCTGCGGTGAGTGTGGGGATCATCAAAGGAGTCCCAATGCTCGATCTTTGCTACGAGGAAGATGTGACCGCCGATACTGATATGAATATCGTCTGTACCGGCGATGGAAACTTCGTAGAGGTTCAAGGAACAGCCGAGGGTGTGCCATTTGATCGCGCTCTATTGAATCA
>CAINVP010000090.1 GCA_903854185.1 uncultured Actinomycetes bacterium | reverse complement strand
GCCGATCAAAGAGCGGAACTTTCGCGCCGACCGCATCACCATTGCTCTCACCCGCATGCCCATCCAGTGAGTTAGGCAACAAGAAGTAGATAGTTGGAATAAATATAACCAGCCCAATCGCCGCCACACCAATGATGTTCTCTCGTGGAGAGATAAATCGAGCAAGCACGCCGCCGCCAGAGACCGCAAGCAGCATTCCTACCGACCAGGCACCATGGAAGCTCGACATATATTTTCGACGAAGTACGCTCTCGACCGCTACTCCTTGAGTATTAAAGCCATTATCAAGACCACCAGTGCCGATCCCTTGAATAAAGAGGGCAACTATCAGCCCCCAATAATTTTTCGCCATTCCAAGAAGAAAAATTCCGAAGGTAATCTCGCATGCAAGAACCATGGAGACCCATCGAGAGCCATACGCGTGGATCAGCCGCCCAGTGAGCTGTGCTCCTATGAGACCGCCGAGTGGTCCACCAATGAGAGCCAGTCCAAATTGTGAATCGGAGAGATGCAATGCCAGTTTTATCTCAGGAATTCGTGGTACCCAGGCGTTCATGACGACACCGAGTAGACCAAATGAGAGCCAGACCATATTACGAGCGCGTGTTCCAACCTTAATCAAGTCGGGCTCAAGCAAATCGCGCGCGCTCATCTACACATCTCTCTCTGCTTTTCTCATCTGGGTGCTCAGCAATCTGCGTGAGATTAACAGTAATATTCCGTCATGGCGGCTTTACGGCGAAACTCCTCGGGCGAACTCTGGCATTCCACGAGTGGTTCGGGTGAATATCTCGTACTTCTTCATGGCATGGGTTCAGCGCACACAGCCTGGAAGTTAATCACTCCGGAGCTGGAGAAGAACTTCACTGTCGTTGTGGTGGACTTGCCAGGGCATGGCCATACTCCTTATATGAGCGGTGAGGCGATGGATCCAATCTCACTCGCTGAGAAAGTCTCCCAGACCCTGAGTGACTCCGGGATTGAGAAGTTTCATTTAGTAGGAAATTCACTAGGCGGTTGGGTAGCGTTGGAATTAGCGGCGAAATACTCTGACCGAGTTTTAAGTGTCACTGCACTTGCGCCAGCCGGGCTCTGGCTCGTTCCGGAAACACGGCGTTTGTGGCGAGCAGCGCAGGGTCGTCAGATGGCAAAGGTTCTTCACCCTATCGCCCCGCAGATTGCTCGATTTGAGCGGGCGAAAAAGATTGGTTTTGAATTGGTAAGCCCCGAGTGGCGTAGCCTTCCCGTTGAAACGTGTGTTGATGCAACCATTGCGATGGGTAAATCCAAGGGATACTTCCCCGCGTGGGACGCGCTTTTAGGTCGACGATTCGACTCAGATGTCAGCTCGAGCATTCCAGTCACTATCGTTTTTGGCGATTCAGATAACACTCTGCCGGCAGCATTTAGCCAAGAGCGCTCACTTGCTCCTCACCATGCAAAATGGGTGACACTCTCTAACTCTGGCCATGCCCCTATGTGGGATAGAACCTCCGATGTCATCGCCCTGATTAAGGAGACCGCCGGCGCCAATTCGGGGGCTAATTAACCTCTCGTTCGTATCAAAAGCCCAAGGAGTACGGCACAATTTCCTCATGTCCATACGCCAGTACCGCCCGCGCGGGAATATGCGTTTAGGTCTCTCGCCACTGCGTTCGCGCATCCTCTGGGGAACATGTGCACTAGCAATCCTCCTGCAGGTTCTCTATCCACTCGTGCATGGCGGCCTGCTCCGCGGATTGACGCTTGCCATTGTCTACTCATCAGCACTCGCAATCTGCGTTCATGCCTTGTACGCATACGGCTTCCGTTACTTCATTACTTATCTACTTCTTACCGCTGCGTTCGCCTACACCGTTGAACTTATTGGAGTAAGAACCGGTTGGCCTTTTGGCAATTACCACTATGACCCCTCGCTCGGTTACGCACTTGGAGGAGTTCCTCTCGTTGTTCCGTTCGCATGGATGATGCTCGCTCACCCGATTCTCATAGCTGCGCGCAGAGCTGCTCAAGGTTGGGTCTTTCTTTATGGTGGCTTTGCACTCATGGCCTGGGATCTCTTTCTCGATC
>CAINVP010000089.1 GCA_903854185.1 uncultured Actinomycetes bacterium | reverse complement strand
CACTTCCAACAAATTGGCCAATCATTGGCCAGACTGAGACTTCGCCCCCAATGGAGGTTGTCCGGGTCCAAGCGGCGGCCTCGCAGAACAAGATGGTGATTGTCGCTGCCGATCGATGCGGGAGTGAGCGCGGCCAAGAGTGGGTCTCGGCAAGTGCCATCACCAGTGATGAAGGTGTAGTTGTGGCGATTGCCGATAGGACGCAGAACGAGCGCACTCAGATCATCCACGCCGCTCTCGACCTACCCACAGATACCGCTATTACGGCACAGAACGATGTCAGAAAAGATCGTCGGCCAGCTCTTTATTCTTCAATACTCAATCAGTAGGCTCTCGCAATGCCGCAAATCCTTACTGCAATTGGTTCCACCTATGACTCACCTGCGCAGGTTTCTGCGCCAACTCGCGGCACACTTCGCGTTGCTCTTGTTCAAGAGTCGTGGAATGGCGATGTCGAGAGCCAGAAGGCGAAGATTCGTGAAGCAGTAACGGCGCTTCAACCGTTTGCGCCTAACCTCATTATTTTGCAAGAGCTCACTCTCTATCCGTATGCATGTACTCGACCAGATGCGCACGAGCACTTTGCGGCAGAAGAGTTAGATGGTGTGAGTTTTCATTTCGCAGCTGAACTTGCGAAATTAAGTGGCGCCGACGTTGTGATCTCCATGTACGAGAATGCGAGCGATGGAAAGTTCAATACCGCATTGACGGTAACTCCTTCAGGTGAGATAGCCCTGAAGATTCGCAAGACGCATATTCCTGTCACGGCTGGTTATTACGAGGATAAATATTTCCTTCCCGGGAGTACTCCGGTAGATACCGTTGAAGTACATGGCGCGCGCGTTGGCACCCCGACGTGTTGGGACCAATGGTTCCCCGAGTTAGCGCGGGCCTATGGCCTAGTTGGTACGGATTTAATTTGCTACCCCACCGCTATCGGCTCTGAACCAGACCATAGCGAATTTGATACTCAACCACTGTGGGAGAAGATGATGGTTGCCCACGGCATCGCAAATGGTCTCTTTGTCGCTGCCGTTAACCGAGTCGGAACCGAAGATGGCATCACCTTTTATGGCTCATCCTTCATAAGTGATCCCTATGGCCGAGTCATACTTAAAGCACCAAGAGATGAAGCTGCAGTACTTGTTGCCGATTTACACCTTGATTACAAGCGGGATTGGTTAGAACTTTTTCCATTCTTCACCACACGTCGACCAGATATGTACAGTTCACTTACAAAAGAGGGAGAGTAAAATGATGGCTTCTACACTTTTTATCAATGGAAAGATTTGGGCTGGCAAAGCCGATGCCCCCATCGAAAGCGCGCTTGCTATCGAGGGTTCGAAGATTCTCGCCATTGGTGATGCGGCGCTCGCGTTGACCTGTGACTCAACCGTTGATCTAGCGGGTGCATTTATCTCGCCACCATTTGCAGATGGCCATGCACATCCACTCTTCGGTGGCCGTCAATCCTTTGGTCCACAGATCACTGGGCTAGAGAGCGTCGAAGAGATCTTGGCTGAGATCAAGCGTTTTGCGGATGCAAATAAAGATTTAGAGTGGATTATCGGCGGCACCTATGACCCAGCGATTCACTCTGATGGCAACTTCGACGCCGCCCTCCTTGATTCGGTAGTTCCTAATCGACCAGTTGTTCTCAATGCGATGGATTACCACACGATTTGGGTCAACACCGAGGCGATGAAGCGCAGTGGCGTAGATACCTTCACCGGCGAGTTAGAGGTTGGAACAATCGTTCGCCGCGAAGATGGAAGTGCAATGGGAACCCTGCGAGAATGGGATGCCGTTAATTTAGTGATGGACGCTGCGCCAGCACCTTCCATGGCGCGGGAGATTAAGGCGCTGGAGTATTCAAGTAAGCGCTACGCCGCCGATGGCGTCACCTGGTGGTTGGATGCCTGGGTTGATCGCGGGATGGCCGAGTCATATTTAGCAGCAGAAGAGGCCGGCGTACTTCTTCAGGGAGTAAATCTCGCCTTCCGAGCCGATCCGCGCACCTGGGAGGAAGATCTTCCTTACTTCCTTGAACGCAGAAAAGAGATTGAAAGTTCACCAAAGAATAAGAGTCTCACAGCGAAGACCGTGAAATTCTTCGCCGATGGCGTAATTGAAGGTGGAACTGCAGCGCTCCTTGAGCCATACACCAATGATCCATGCTCGCACGGAATGCCTGTCTGGGAGTGGCCGGAGATGACCCGTGCAGTGTTGGCCATGGATAAGGCCGGCTTCCAGGTTCATATCCATGCAATCGGTGATGCTGGTATCCGAGCATCCTTGGATGCAATTGAGGCTGCAATTAAGACAAATCCAATGTGGGATCGCCGCCCAACAATCGTGCATGTGCAATTACTTGACGCTGTCGATCTGCCACGCTTTACCGAACTTGGCATCATCGCAAACTTTGGGCCACTCTGGACGAGACAAGATCCGATGCAGGCGGTCTCAAGTGCACCTCGGATTGGTCCAGAGCGAACTGATCGCCAATACCTTCTACGTTCGCTCCTTGATAACAAGACGCGCGTCGCCTTTGGTAGCGATTGGCCAGTAACAAGTGAGGTGCCATTAGAAGGGATTGCCGTTCCAGTGCATCGCCAAACTCCTGATAGAAAACCTGCAGGCGGTTGGATGCCACATGAGGCGATCACCATCCAGGAAGCCTTCCAGGCATACACCCATGAGGTTGCCTATCAAGCCTTCGAAGATGGTTCGTGGGGAACGCTCGCACCAGGTTTCAACGCTGACTTCATTATTCTCAACAGCAGCCCATTTGAGTGCGATCCGCATGATGTACCAGCGCTACAGGTTATGAAGACATATAGAAATGGAGAAGCCATCTACTCTCGTTGAGTAGATGGCTTCTGCCTTACAACTTTGCCACTAAGTAATTAGTGGACGGTTAAGTTACCTTCTTCAGAGGCCATCTTCGCCTCTTTCTTCAGGTCAATTCCGCGTGCAAGCACCAAGTAGACGATTGCACTGACTGGAAGTCCGACGAAGAGCGAGTAGTCAACGCCAGAGAGTGACTTCGCAATTGGTCCAACGTACGGAGTGGTTACGAAGAATGGGATCATCACGACGAGACCAATGAGGTAGGCAGTATTTCCGCGCCATCCCCAACGTCCGTAGATGCCATCCTTCTTAAAGATTTCACCGATGACGTAGACGCCCTTACGCACTAGGAAGTAGTCAACTAAGTTGACAGCTGTCCATGGTGTGAAGAGGTAGGCCAAGAAGACCAAGGCATTTCCGTAGAAGCTATTGAATCTAGCTTCACCCACGAACTGTGAGATACCCCAGACAGATACGCCCATGACAAGAAGTGAGATCAGGCGTAGACGCTTTGTTGGATTTACCTTCTTGAAGGAGTCCAACATCGAGATCAAGGTGAGTGATCCGCCGTATGCGTTAACTGACATAACAATGAGCAGACCGAGAAGAAGTAGAACTAAGAGAATTGTGCCAAAGCCCTTGAAGATTGAATCTCCTACTGCTTTGAAGGCCTCGACTGCACTGAGCTTTCCATCTGGACCTGATGCAAGTGCGCCAAGACCAAATACCCAGACGCCAGATAATCCGCTCGCCAAGTATGTTGTCCAGAATGTTGAGCGAACGCCAACTTTTCCTGGAAGGTAGCGAGAGTAATCAGATACGTAAGGTGCCCAACCAAGTTGGAAGCCAGCGATAATAACGAATGCGGTCATGAATGGTGCGAGCTTAAAGTTGCTGAGATCAAAGGCACCGGCTGGGAATTTTCCACGGATAAGAACACCAAGTGTCATTGCACCGAGTGCGACAACCGATGGCCAGAAGAGCAGCTTGTTCACAAAGTGAATCTGACTATAGCCATAGATTGCAATAACAGTTGCGATAAGGGCTGCGATAAAGAAGCCAGCTGATGCTGGAATCTTAAAGACAGTGTGCATCGCGGAACCGGAGAGAATCGCATCTGAGGTGTTATATGCAACGTAATTTGCTAGTGCGAAGACCCAGACTGTGAGTGCGGCGCCGATATAACCGAACTGCGCACGAGATTGAACGAGTTGTGGCAATCCAAGTTGTGGTCCCTGTGCTGAGTGGAAGGCCATGAAGAATGTTCCGAAGAGGGAACCGAGGACAACTGCGATGATTGTCCAGATTAAATTTGAACCGAGTGAAAGTGCAACCACACCGGTTGCCATCGCCGTCAGGTTAACATTTCCAACAAACCAAACGTTTCCTAGATCACGAGACTTTCCAAATCGCTCTGAGTGCGGAACCCAGTCAACGCTTCGCGTCTCCACATCCGAAGGCGCGAGTGCTTTATCCTTTGAGCCCATCGATTCTCCCCTTGTCGATACCCTTGTTCTCCGGCACTTCCGAAGTATCGTGAAAGAATAAGGGCTGAATAAGGAAAAAGGGAGGGCTTACGAGCCTTTTTTATTGGTTATTAGGCGCAATCGCCGAGACCAATTCATAGATTACGTGTGAGGCGGCGATGCCAGTTATCTGAGCGAAGTCATACGCTGGAGCAACCTCCACCACATCGGCGCCGATGACATTGAGCCCAGCGGTGGCTCGAATGACACTGAGTAGTTCGCGCGAAGTCAGCCCGCCGGCCTCTGGCGTTCCGGTTCCTGGCGCATGTGCCGGATCCAGCACATCAATATCAATGCTGATGTAGACCGGGCGATCACCAACGCGAGCAAGCATCTTCTTGATTGCTTCACTGACGCCTAACTCTTGGAATTCAATTGATGAGAAGATCTGGAAGCCGACTGCTTTATCATCAATTAAATTCTGCGCGGAATAGAGTGGGCCACGAATACCGATGTGCATGCAGCCTTCTGGGTCCAAGAGTCTCTCTTCAAATGCTCGGCGGAAGGTGGTGCCGTGTGTGTAATCCGCGCCGAAGTACGAATCCCAGGTATCTAGATGGGCATCGAAATGAACGACGCTGATGGGACCGTGCTGTGCGTGCAATGACCGGAGAATCGGCAGGGTGATGGTGTGATCGCCACCGATGGCCACAATCTTCTTCACCTGCTGAGAGAGTTCGCGGTGGTCGCGCTCGATGCTACTTAGCGCCTCTTCGATGTTAAATGGATTTGCTGCGAAATCTCCGGCGTCGAAAATCTGTTGAGTGGCGAAAGGTGATACGCCATTAGCTGGATTGTATGGACGAAGTAGGCGCGACGCCTCGCGCACATGTGCCGGACCAAATCGAGTGCCGGGGCGGTAACTCACACCGCTATCAAACGGTATGCCAACAATTGCAACATCAGCACTTGTTACTTCGTGTGCTTGTGGGAGAAGAGCAAAGGTAGAGATACCACCGTAACGAGGCATCTTGGTCGCATCGACCTGACCAATGTTCTCGCCAGCGACTACACGTGGGAGCTTCTTCTCATCCATCTCAACCAACTTTCATCTTGTGCTAACACCAGAGTATAAATCGGGGCGCCCGGCGAGGCACCCGTTTTTCTTACCGACTTAGAGTTGAAGAAGTTTCAACGCTGCAATGGCGCTGTCGTAACCCTTATCTTCTTT
>CAINVP010000088.1 GCA_903854185.1 uncultured Actinomycetes bacterium | reverse complement strand
GCAGCAGATGGTTTGCAATCAGTGCATACTGAGCCGCCACCAACGAGTGAGAAGAATTTATGTGGACCTTCGGCTTCACAGACAGAGCAGGATGTAAGTGAGGGCGCATAACCAGCAACTGCGAGCGAGCGCAGTAGGTATGCATCGAGGATAAGTGAAGGGTCATAACTCTCTGATGCGAGTGCTTTCAACGCACCTACGAGTAAGAGATACTGTTGCAGAGCTGGCTCGTGTTCGTGAGAAGTGAATCGCTCGGCCGCCTCCAACAGCGCGGATGCCACTGTCCAACGTTGATAATCCTCAGTCAGTTGATCGGCGTAATTATCTAAGCCAACAGCTTGGGTCACGATATCCAGTGATTTGCCAGCATAGAGTTGAAGATCAACATGGCTGGTCGGTTCAAGGCGAGCGCCCCAACGAGATTTAGTGCGGCGTACGCCCTTCGCTACCGCCTTGATGCGCCCATGTTCGCGCGTCAGCAGCGTGATAATGCGATCAGCCTCTCCGAGTTTCTGGGTGCGGAGCACAACACCCTTATCCCGATAGACCGTCATGGTCTAACGCTATCGGCTACTCCTGTCGGAGGCCGCGATTGACCGCCGAAACGAGCGCTTTCAGCGCCGCAGTTGTCGTGGATGGGTCGATTCCCACGCCCCAGAAGGTCTTTCCCGCTACCTCGCACTCAAGATAGGCGGCGGCGTTAGCATCGCCACCGGCGCTGAGCGCGTGTTCGTAGTAATCCAAGACTCGAACGGCGCCCGCCTCATTTGTTCCGAGATAGGCATTGATAACGCTCACAAACGCTGCGACTGGGCCATTGCCTGAGCCCTTAAGAGTGTGAAGCGTTCCATTATCTAGCAGCTCTACCTCCAGCTGAACATCCTCATTCATATGTGAACTCTGCGAGAGGGATTGCAGTGCGAAGCGTCCCCAAGCAATCTCATCTGATGGGAGGTACTCATCTTCGAATACCCGCCAGAGCTGTTCAGGTAGAACTTCTCCACCTTCATCATCAGTCTTCGCTTGAACGACTTGGCTAAATTCAATTTGTAGGCGGCGCGGGAGATCAAGGTGGTACTCGTTCTTCATCAAATATGCGACGCCACCTTTACCAGATTGGCTATTCACACGAATGACCGCCTCGTAAGAGCGCCCGATATCTTTTGGATCGATTGGCAGGTAAGGGACTCCCCACGTATGTTGATCAATATGCACACCTGCAGCCGCTGCGTCGCGCTCCATGTGCTCCAGACCTTTTTTAATTGCATCTTGGTGTGAGCCAGAGAAGGCGGTAAAGACTAAGTCTCCGCCATAGGGATGTCGCTCAGGTACTCGCAACTGATTGCAATATTCCACGGTACGACGAATCTCATCGATATTCGAGAAGTTAATCTTGGGATCGATTCCGTGGCTAAAGAGATTTAATCCGAGAGTTACCAGGCAGACATTTCCAGTTCGCTCACCATTGCCAAAGAGGGTACCTTCGATGCGATCTGCGCCAGCGAGGTAACCAAGTTCTGCCGCTGCAACACCCGTGCCTCGGTCATTATGCGGATGAAGTGAGAGGATGACCGAGTTGCGCCGATCAAGGCTACGAGACATCCATTCGATGGAATCTGCGTACACGTTTGGAGTTGCCATCTCAACTGTTGCTGGAAGATTCATAATCGTCTTCCACTCTGGCGTTGGCTGCCAAATATCATTGACGGCGTTACATACCTCCAGCGCAAAATCCAACTCGGTGCCCGTGTAGGACTCAGGTGAATACTCGAATGAGACAAGAGTTCCAGCAACCGAGTCAGTGAGCTTCAAGCAGAGTTCAGCACCATCTGTAGCAATCTTTTTGATGCCAGCCTTATCCTGCCCAAAGACGACGCGGCGCTGAAGTGTTGACGTTGAGTTATACAGGTGGACGACGGCGTGCTTTGCACCTTTAATTGCTTCATAAGTCCGCTTGATAAGGGATTCACGCGCTTGGGTTAATACCTGAATAACAACATCGTCGGGGATGAGGTCATCTTCAATAATCTTTCGGACAAAATCGAAATCTGTCTGGCTGGCACTTGGAAAGCCCACTTCAATCTCTTTGTATCCCATGCCAACGAGAAGCTGGAACATGGCTAATTTGCGCTGTGAATCCATGGGATCGATGAGCGCTTGATTTCCATCACGGAGATCAACTGAGCACCACTGCGGTGCGACGGTCATCTTCTTATTTGGCCAGGTGCGATCTGCTAACTCAACTGGGATAAAGGGTTGATAACGATGCGTAGGCATCGGCGACGATTGTTGTTCTGGAAAGTTCATCTCGTACTCCTCAATGGTTTGTGGTGGGGCTGGTTTTTCCGGCGCTACCAAACCCCGCGGCGAGGGGACCGGTTACTTGGCCCCGCCACGGCAGATAAGGAGGAGATTTCTGCACATGCGGTAAGGCTAATCGAGCCCTAGAGAATCGGCAAATACCTATCGAGCTCATATGCGCTCACCTGTCGGCGATACTCCAACCACTCAGCCCGCTTATTGCGAAGGACGTACTCGAAGACATCCTCGCCGAGCGTCTCTCGTACCAGGGCGCTGGATTCCATTGCACTGATCGCCTGATCAAGATTATTGGGAAGGCTTAATGTCTTCTCATTATCTGAGAAATCCTCCAAGGTGTAGCGCTCTCGGACTCCCTTGAGCCCGGCAGAGATAATCACCGCGAACGCTAGGTAAGGATTGCAGGCAGCATCCGGTGATCGAACTTCTACGCGAGTCGAGTTCCCCTTGAGTGGCTTGTAGGCAGGGATGCGCACCAACGCACTTCGGTTGTTATGGCCCCAGTTAATTAGTGTCGGAGCTTCTCCCCCGCCATTTAATCGCTTATAACTATTTACAAATTGGTTTGTGATGGCAGTGAACTCACCGGCATGCGCGAGGATGCCAGCAACGAATGAGCGACCTACAGCAGAGAGCTGATAGGGCGCTCCCTCTTCGTAGAAGGCATTCTCTTCGCCTTTAAAGAGCGAGAAGTGCGTATGCATTCCAGAGCCAGGATGGTCAGTGAAAGGTTTAGGAATAAATGAGGCGTAGACGCCTTGATCCAGGGCGACCTCTTTAATGACATGGCGCGCCGTCATGATGTTATCAGCGGTACTCAGCGCATCGGCATAACGAAGATCAATCTCTTGTTGCCCAGGTGCGCCCTCGTGGTGGGAGAACTCTACGGAGACGCCCATCGCTTCCAACATGGTGATTGCTTGCCGACGGAAATCGTGCCCCACAATTGCCGGCGTGTGATCGAAGTAGCCGCCTTGATCTACTGGAATCGGCGAGACGCCTGGCTCAGGCGGATTCTTGAAGAGAAAGAATTCAATTTCCGGATGTGTGTAACAGGTGTATCCCATCTCGCTCGCCTCGTGAAGTACCCGTCGAAGTACGTTACGCGGATCTGATGGCGAAGGTGTGCCATCTGGCAGGAAAATGTCACAGAGCATGCGTGCCGCTCCTGGGCTCTCGGTTCGCCATGGAAGAACAGAGAAGGTAGAGGCATCGGGCTTTGCCAACATATCTGATTCACTGATTCGGGCATAACCCTCAATTGCCGAACCGTCGAAGCCGATGCCCTCGTCGAAGGCATTCTCTAATTCGGCGGGTGCAATCGCTACAGATTTTAGAAAGCCAAGAACATCTGTGAACCAGAGGCGAACGAATCGTATCGATCGCTCTTCCAGGGTACGCAGTACAAATTCCTCTTGCTTGGACATCTCATCAGCGCTGCCATTCATAATGGTTATTCTGCCTGAGGCGAGTTACAGCAATGTTACAGAAGCGGGGTAGGTATATACCTCTGGCCATCTTTGTAGGTCGCCAGTACTTTGAGCGCTGATACCGCGTGCGGGGATACCGTCCGCGGGTCGGCGCTCAAAATTACTAAATCAGCGGCGAGGCCAACCTCAAGTGCCCCTACGCGTGACTCTTCAAAGTTTTGATATGCAACACCCTCGGTATAAAACTGCAGACTCTCTGCTATCGAGATCCGCTCGTGCGGGCTCCAGCCATCAGCAGGTAACGCCTCAGGGCTCTGGCGATGAGTCGGGACAGCCAGCGCTGCCAGCGGAAGATAAGAAGTAATCGGCCAATCGCTGCCGTAACTAATTCGAGCTCCGGACTTCACGAGCGTCGATAGTTGGTACTGACGATTATTCCGCTCGTCGCCAATTCTCGGCGCGATGAGTTCCTTATTCATTGGGTCGAGATACATCCACAGCGGTTGAAAATTTGCAATCACTCCGAGCGCTGCAAACCGGGGCAGGTCTTGGTTTGAGATGAGCTGCGCGTGAACAATGACCGGACGCCTATCCCACATTGGATTAGCACCCTGTACCTTTTCAATAACATCAAGTGCCTGTCGAACTGCAGCATCGCCGATTGCATGAATATGTAACTGGTAGCCCTGCTGATCAAAAAGTAACGCTGCCTCTGTTAATTCAGCATCGCTCCACATCAGTAGCCCGGAGGTGGTGGGGTCATCTACATATGGTTCAAGTAGCGCTGCTGTGCCATTGGAGAGCGCCCCATCGCAGATAAATTTCACCGTTCTCGCCCGTAATCGAGATTCCCTTGGTAGCGCTGTAATCTCCGAACGCAACTTTGCAAAATAGGCCACCCGCTCGCGCCAGGTCTGCGGTTGTGCAAGGAAGAAGAGATGGGTATCAATGTGAAGCGCTCCGCGATCTGCCGCAGCAATATATGCCTCAGCCATTCCAGGCTCAATCCACGCGTCGCAGGTGGCGGTTACACCGCTCTCTAAATAACGTTCACCTGCCCACGCAATAGCAGCAATGTCATCATCCAGCGTGCGAGTTGGTGCGCAGCGCATAATGAGTTCAATTGCAGCCGGCTCACGGAGCGTTCCCCGAGGTGAGCCATCCTCATTTCGGGCGATGGTTCCACCTTCAGGGTCGGGTGTATCAGAATTTATTCCCGCCACCGTTAACGCTCTGCTGTTCACCCAGACGGTGTGATGGTCGACCGCTTGCAGGATTACCGGACGATCGGTTACTGCCTCATCAAGCCAACTTGCCAGAAAGTCGCCACGCTCAATAACTGCAGCTTCATACGCTCCCCCGATAATCCAAGGAACACCTGGGTTCTCATCAGCAAATCGCTTCACCTCGGCGACCATCTCCGCAACGCTTTGGAGGCCATTCACCTGTGGGCCTTGCGATTCGCGTCCGGCAAAGAGTGGATGCGCGTGGCCATCCATAAATGCGGGGGCAAGAAAGGCGCCAGCGAGGTCGACTATTTCATCACCGGCATCTGGCTCACCATTTATTTCAATGATAACTCCATCGGCGATTCGTAAAGATGAGATTCCACTAGCGAACTCTCCCCCTGAAAAGTAGATGCCCATCTCTGGTTACTTTAGGTTATGTGCGAGTTTGACCGCTTCGTATGTGATCTCACCATCATGAGCATTGAGCCCTCGAGCGAGTGCAGCATCCTCTGCGATTGCTTGCTCCCATCCCTTATTCGCAATATCAAGGGTATATTTAATGGTGGCGTTAGAAAGTGCGTATGTTGATGTTGCCGGTACAGCTCCTGGCATATTTGCGACGCAATAATAAAGAGAGTTATGGACTGGATAAGTCGGATCAGAATGGGTCGTTGGCCGCGAGCCCTCAAAGCAGCCACCTTGATCAATAGCGACATCGACTAGAACGCTACCTGGTTTCATCCTAGAAACTATCGCATCCGTGACTAGCTTGGGCGCCTTTGCGCCATGGACGAGAACTGCGCCAATTACGAGATCGGCAGATTTACATTGTTCCTCAATCGCATATGGTGATGAGGCCAGCGTCTTAATCTGACCCTTAAATATCGTGTCGATTTCACGAAGGCGTTCAAGGTTTACGTCAAGGACGGTGACATCTGCTCTAAGACCTAGCGCCATTGTTGCAGCTGAGATTCCTACAACACCACCGCCAAGTACTACCACCTTTGCAGGTGCGACTCCTGGGACTCCGCCGAGGAGAAGTCCGCGACCACCTTCTGGCTTCTGTAACGCAGTGGCCCCTACTTGAATCGACATTCGACCGGCGACCTCACTCATAGGAGCAAGAAGTGGCAAAGTACGATCTACCTCGACCGTCTCGTAGGCGATTGCGGTGATTCCACTCTTGATGATTGCATCGGTGCACTCCCGTGAGGCAGCTAAGTGGAGATAGGTAAAGAGAATCTGACCACGGCGCATTCGGTGATATTCAGAAGCGATGGGCTCCTTGACCTTTACAATCAGGTCGGCACGCTCCCAGACCTCATCGGCAGTATCTACGATGGTTGCGCCGGCGGCTACATACTCTTCATCAGTAATGGCTGAGCCGACTCCGGCACTTCTCTCAACGAGGACGGTGTGGGTGCGTGAGAGGGAGTGGACTCCAGAGGGTGTTGCTGCAACTCTAAATTCGTTGTTCTTAACCTCTTTAGGGACTCCAACAATCACTGCAACCTCCAATAGTTGACCTGCCTCTTACTGCACAGGCTACTCCTGAAATATTGCAGCAGTAATCTTTGGGTGAAGTTCGGCGCGCATCTGATGGAAATGTGAGGGAGGCCAACCCGCCGCAAAGGCTCTGCGGAGAAGGTGCGCCAGACTATAGGTAGAGTCATCTTCGATCACAATATCCAAGGCGCGATGGGCTAACGCGCCCTCTCCCATCTCATAACATGCTTGGGCGAAGAGGCAACCCGCCGGTGCTTTATATCCAGTGGGCGCCATTCGAAAGAGAGCCTTCCAGAGTTCAGCGCTACTTCCCATCTGCCCTTCATCGAAGAGTCCCATCGCGAAGTCACGGACTTGGAGATCGCGAAGCCGCACCAGCACGAGCGCGACCAGTTGCAGATCTGTATCGATAAGAGGGACCCCACCCGCTGTCAGCTTGATGAGGGCGCGGGCTCCCTCGCGCTGGGCTGAATTTGGATTATCGGAGTAATCAATCTCCGGAATTTCTGCCAGAGCTGCAAACAACTCTGCAGGCGTTTCTACTGGCGCAATGCTGTTCTTTACCTCACCAATATTGCGAAGTGGCATGGGCCGACCATCGATGACCTGCTCCGCGGCGATTCTGCTATCGCGCAGCTCGGGTAGCGGCTGAGGGCCGGTAGGAGCAATCAGTGAGCGCCATGTGCCGGTATGGATAATGATTGATTCTCTAATCGTAATATTTCGCAATTCGCACGCACCTTGAATACTTGAGAGAAGTTCTTCGCCACCGTCTACAAAGTCGGGTGTATAGGCGAGTAGCAATCCGCTCTCACAATTGTTTCGAGTCAGATGGTCGGCGAACCTCTCCACTTCATCTAAATCAAGATCTAATGGATAATCGACGCGCATCGCGAGGGTAATGGATTCGGAAGTTAACCCAATTAATACGAGAGAATCCTCTGGGTGAAAGCCTAAAAGGAATGGAACTGCTGATAGTAAATCTTCTGGTGATAACAATGTAGTCATGACCGAACAATGGCGGCGAGTTATATTATCGGCAGTCTCAACTTCCCTAACTGTGGAGAGAGACTATCTGTGAAAAGCGGTTGGGCCGTTATGTA
Organism: uncultured Actinomycetes bacterium; assembly: GCA_903854185.1. GTDB lineage: Bacteria > Actinomycetota > Actinomycetes > Nanopelagicales > Nanopelagicaceae > PALSA-747. The sequence continues at coordinate 5,242 of CAINVP010000088.1, read as the reverse complement.
CTCTGACCACCAGCTGATATTGCTGAATAATCGCTCCGCCGAGAACGTCGTAGGAGAAACCACCGGCACTCCATGTGCCGCCCCACGAGATGGTCAACGTGACAACAAAATCCCCGCGCACTGCGTAGGCGTGCCTCACTTGATCCGGAGATTTCACGGTCAACGAACTCCCATCGCCAAAGTTCCATAGGTACTCCGAGTGAAGTGAAAGTCCGACATCAACACCGAGAAGAGAGGTATTCGTCGAAAAGAATGAATGCGAAGTCGTGGAAAAGTAGAGCGGGACTCCCACTAACGCGCCAACCATCGGCGAGACAGATATTTGCGAGGATGGAATCAATTGAGTGAGTTGATCCGTTGCAAAGGTATCTGGGACTGGCGTTGCTTTAGGCGTCGAGCGGTGGCGCACCGTGCGATGACTTGGTGCGGGTCGAGGGCGAGGTGTGACACGGGGTCGTGGTTTAGGAGTGGCAGGCGCAGTATGGCGCACGTGAGGCTTGGCCTTCGGCGTCGAACCATGTGTGCCCTTTGAGACGTGGATGGTGATCTTTCCGGTCATTGGATCAGTGCTGACATCAACACACGTAGTACCAGTGCAATGTTCGGCAGCACTAACTGCTCCACATTGAAGAAAGATGAGCGCTACTAGGCTAGGAATCAGAAGACCGCTACGCATTTGAGCAGAGTAGGGCACTGTGATTTGGTTCGCTCTGCTGGTGTGGATAAAGGTCCGCGCGATGTGAGAGCCTTGTCTTATGACGGCGCGCGATGGAGATGGTTGGGTTCAATGCGACTGTGGCAATAAGCATTGGGGTCGCCATGGTGCAGCCGGTCTCTTATTGATTCGCGGAAACGAGATTCTTTTACAGCACCGTGCGCCATGGGTCCATAGCGGTGATACCTGGGGCATCCCGGGCGGTGCACGCGATTCGCACGAAAGTATGGAAGAGGCCGCTATTCGGGAAGCGGTCGAGGAGCTCGGAATTGATCCAACTCTCGTCACGCCGATTCAGCATTTTCTTGATGATCACTCCGTCTGGAGTTACACAACTGTCATCGCATCAGCCGACAACAACTTGGTCGCGCACGAGTTGAATGAAGAGTCAGAGCGCGTGGAATGGGTCGCACGGGAAGTTGTTCATACGATGAACCTGCACCCAAGTTTTGCTGCGAGCTGGCCTGCGCTACTCGCCCTTCTCGCTGAACTGGGCATCTAGCCGCTTCAACGATTCAATCACAACGCTCTTATCGCCGGTTCGCCAAAATGGCGGCATCGAGTTGAGAAGCGTTGCGCCATATTTCTTTGTAACGATTCGAGAATCTAAAATTGCAACGACCCCGCGATCATCCATCGAGCGAATAAGTCTGCCGGTACCTTGCGAGAGCAAAAGCGCAGCGCGTGGCAGTGAAATCTTCATAAAGCCACTGCCTCCTGCCTCATCGATCTCGGCGGTTCTCGCCGCCATCACCGGCTCATCAGGTCGCGGGAATGGAATGCGATCGATGGCAACGAGAACACAGGAAGGTCCGGGTACATCAATTCCCTGCCAGAGTGAGATTGTTCCAAGGAGAATTGATTGTGGATTCTTTGCAAATCTATCTACGAGTGGACCAACAGCGTCGCCCTTTCGTTGCGTAATGATGGGCAACTTGAGATCTGCGAGAACTCTACGTAAGTGTTCGTCTGCTGCATCTACTCCACGCCAGGATGAGAAGAGCGCCAGCGTACGGCCGCCCGCTGCTTCAATTAACTCACCCAGTTCGGTGAGCGCCTCTTTAGATGGTCCATCTCTACCAGGCTCAGGAATATGCCGCGGGAGATAGAGCATTCCTTGATTAGCGAAGTCGAAGGGTGATCCCACGTCGAGCATCTGCACATTGGCTGGATCTATACCCTCTGGGCTCTCATCCTCCTCGCTCTCCCCCACAACGAAACCGATAGAGGCGGCGATGGAGTCAAAGGATTTACCCACCGAGAGCGTTGCGCTGGTGGCAATTACCGGTGTCTGGGTAAGTAAGTTCTTTCGAAGAACTGCAGATACATCCAGAGGGGCTAAGTAGAGCGTGGCAAATGTTGGTTCATACCACATCACCTGGCCATTGCTCTGTCGGAGCATCTTGGTCGCTGTCGTTGCAACCTCATTCGTTGCACCCTTCACACGCGCGCGCTCTGCCATCTCATCACCATCGGTGAGATCTGAATCGGCGTTGATGAGTGCAACAACCGCAGCTGAGGCATCTTTCACCTTGCGAATCGGTGCTTCAAGTTGAGCAGGAAGATCCGCAAGTCGGCCACCCTTAGATGGGTCTCGGCGAACATCTTCAGCAAAATCTTCTAGCGCTGCATGGAAATCTTCGGCCGCTCGTTCAAAGGCGATTGCTGCCTTACTCGGCATAAATTTAGAAGCCATCTTCGCAGCGCGAATCACTCGAGAACTTGTGAGCTCTTCTGTGACCGCTTGCGTGGTCCTATCCATAAATTCGTGCGCCTCATCAAGAATGATGGCATCTCTCTCCGGCAAAATGGGGTGCGATTCAACTATCTCGATGGCGAGCAAGGTGTGATTTGTGACCACAACATCGGCCGATTGTGCCCGTTCTTTAGCGAGCGCGGAGAAGCATTCACTTCCAAAGATGCACTCATCCTTGCCGATGCATTCCCGTCCCGAGACCGAGTTTGCAAACCAGACTCGCCTATCAACCTCTGGCGCATCATCGCGATCCCCAGAAACCCCGGGCGTATCTGCCCATTCGCGCAACTTCTTTGCTTGCTTCTCTAGCGTCGAGACTTCAAAGAGCGCATCACCATCAGGATCACCCTCACCGGTACTCATCTTCTGGCGACATAAATAATTACCTACGCCCTTGTAGATTGCATAGGTAATCTCTCGGCCCAGCTCTTTAGATAGCGCAGGAGCAATCTTCGGTAAGTCACGCTCAACTAACTGGCGTTGGAGTGCAAGTGTTGCTGTAGCAACGAGAACGCGTTCGCCATTAACAAGTGATGGAACTAGATAAGCCAGCGATTTACCTGTTCCAGTTCCGGCTTGTACGAGCAGATGATGTTTATCAGAGAGTGCATTAGCTACCGCCTTTGCCATCTCAATCTGTCCAGGACGTGGCCTTCCGCCAATGGCGGCGACGGCAGCCGCTAGCGCAGATTCCACCTTGGCGTGAAGTTCGGCTTCCTTCATTTTGTTGCAAAATCCTTGAGCGCAGCATCACTCAATCGAAAGACCGTCCACTCATCCATCGGAACTGCGCCGAGTGCCTTATAGAAATTGATTGATGGCTCATTCCAATTTAAGACCCACCATTGGAATCGGGGATATCCACGTTCGACGCATAACCTTGCCAGGGTCTTCATCAGGGCCAAGCCGATTCCCTTGCCACGAAACTCTGGAGCAACATAGAGATCTTCCAAGTAGAGGCCCGCACTACCCTTCCACGTTGAGTAATTGAGGAACCAGAGCGCAATTCCCGCAATCTGCCCATCCACCTCAGCAACATGACAGTAGGCGACATGGTTCTCGCCGAAGAGCGCATCACGCAATTGGTTCTCATTCGCCTCGACGGCATCTGGCTCGCGTTCATAGATAGCGAGTTCCACAATCTTCTGATGAATGGCTGGAATATCAGACTCAGTGGCCTCACGGATGGTAAATCCATCCCAGTCTCTACTCATCTCGGAAGAATAGCGGTTACGCCAGCCATTCCATGGAATACTTCAATACATGAGCACTCCGCAGCAGATGAGCGCATTGGCTCGAAAAGTTGCGAAGCTAGATCCAGCCTTTGCTCGCGCCGTTAAGACCCTTGCGCCATGCCCGTTTGGTATTGAAAAGCCGAAATCAACAAATTTCCAATCCCTCATTCGGGCAATCATCGCGCAACAAGTCTCCTCAAAAGCGGCCGTGACAATCGGCAAGCGGCTAACGGACCTCTGCGGAGGGCGGATAACGCCAGAGCGCGTGGGAGCGCTCTCGTTACAAGAGATTCAGAGCGCTGGCCTTACGGGGGCAAAGGTGCGCACGATAAGTGAATTCACCACCGCAATCCTCAACGGAAGCGTGCAGATTAAGAGATTCTCCTATCTCAGCGATGACGAGATCATGGCGCAGCTGCTTCCACTCTTTGGCTTTGGAAAATGGACTATCGAGATGTTTCTCATCTTCCAGTTGGGACGAATTGATATCTGGCCGGTGGATGACCTCGCCGTGCGGCGGGGTTGGGATATTCTCCACGCGAATACAGAATCAATTAAGCCGCGCGCGCTCATGGCTGAAGGAGAGCGCTTTGCCGGAATGCGAAGCGTTGTTGCCTGGTATTGCTGGAGAGCTTCTTAACCCGTTCTGATTTAAGAGAGCGCAGCGAGACCCTCTTCAAGAACGCTGAGTGCATCCTTGAGTAGCTCATCAGTGATGACGACCGGTGGCAAGAAACGAATCACATTTCCATACGTTCCAGCGCTAAGTACAAGTACGCCGTTCTTCTGGCAATGCGCAATGACCGAAGCCATAGCAGCGCCATTAGGCTCGGTAGTTCCAGGGATCACGAGCTCAATAGCTTGCATCGCGCCGCGACCGCGCACTTCACCGATAACTGGATATTTTGCAGCCATTGCGCGGAGGGCGCCGCCGAGAATCTCACCAATGTGGCGAGAGCGTTCGACTAACTTCTCTTCTTCGATCGTAGCGATTGCTCCAAGCGCTGCTGCGCACGCGATGGGATTTCCACCAAAAGTTCCACCGAGACCAGATACATGTGAAGAGTCCATAATCTCAGCGCGACCTGTGACCGCTGCGAGTGGAAGACCACCAGCGATTCCCTTAGCTGTGATGATGAGATCTGGAACCACGTTCTCGTCTTCTACTGCAAAGAGGTTGCCGGTACGTGCGAATCCGGTCTGGACCTCATCCGCGATAAAGACGATGCCGTGCTTCGTTGAGTATTCACTCAATCCTGGAAGGAAGCCCTTCGGAGGAACAATAAATCCACCCTCACCCTGAATTGGCTCAATCAGAATTGCTGCAACATTATGTGCACCAATCTCTTTCTCAATCTTATGCGTCACCATCTCTAGTGCATCTTCCGTGATGGTTGCCTTGTTGCCAACCCAGTGGAAGGAGTAAGGCATTGGCATACGGTAAATCTCAGTTGCGAACGGACCGAAGCCATCTTTGTACGGCATATTCTTTGCAGTAAGTGCCATCGTGAGATTGGTGCGACCGTGATAGGAGTG
>CAINVP010000087.1 GCA_903854185.1 uncultured Actinomycetes bacterium | reverse complement strand
TTCAAAGTGCGCCTTCATCAGGCTAAAGATCTCTCGCACATCAGAGCCATTGTTCAGCAATTTCGAACACTCCAAATAAAATGACTTCGTCTTGACCGGCCCTCTTATCGATAGATCTGAAATTGTTTGCGCGACCGACATTCCCGATTGGATTCCCGAAATGAGGTGATCCAAAAGCTCCGGCCAGAGCATTTCCAGTTGAGCAATTTCTACTTCTCGTTTGTGGTGGATGAACAATGTGGGCAGAGTCGCGGAAAGTAGTGCGAAGAAGAAGGCAATCGTCATTGAGCCGGTTAGGAAATAGGAGAAAATGAAGGCCACCAGCATGGCGCCGATAATATTTACCACGGAAAAATCTTTACTATTTCTCTCTCCCCTATATCTATCTTCGTTTTGTTTATCTTCCGTATGCCTGCCTTGATTAAGCCTCGAATTCCACAAAGCGCGCGAATTTTGCAAAGTTCGTGACATTTGAAGAGTTCTCGAATCTTGAAGATTTCGCAACGCGCCTAATGAGCCAGATTCGCTCCACCCACTCTTCCTGGATTCTCTCGTCATTTATTAAATACCCGTTCTAAATCCCCGAGCCCACGCTTATATGAATCCGATTCATCCTGAAAAATAAAGAGTGGCTCGACCTCCACTCTTCCTCCTTCAATCCGTCCGGATACATGGCTCACTTCACGAATCCGTCTGCGGCCTTGGCTATCCATTCCTACATGAACTACCAGGTCAATGGAGCTCGAAACCATGGGTCCAATAAATAAATGGGAGATATTTTCGCCTGCCAACAGTGGCAGTATTTGTAATTTATCGACGGCATCTCGCGCAGAATTAGCATGTATCGTCGCCATTCCTGGCAGCCCTGAGTTCAGAGCGATAAGTAGATCCAATGATTCGGCTTCGCGAATTTCACCAACGACTAAATGAGTGGGGCGCATCCGGAGCGCCTCTTTGATCAGCCTGCGAAGCGGAATTTCGCCTTCGCCCTGCAGATTGGCTGGTCGAGTTTGTAGCGCTACACAATCTGGAACCCTAGGCTTTAACTCAAAAACTTCCTCAACCGTTAGCACTCGGCTTTTTGCGGGGACGGCACTCACCAGCGAATTCAGTAACGTCGTTTTGCCAGCTCCTGTTGAACCACTCACTAAAATGTTGAGGTTCGCGATAACCGCAGAATTGAGGAATCGTGAAACTTCTTCGCTGCAAACGCCCATGTTCATCAGCTCATCAAGGCTCTTGCCACGCATGAGATGCTTTCGAATATTTACTGCCCAGTGTTCTGCCGTAACTTGCGGAATTGCCACATGTAGTCGACTTCCATCGGGCAACCTCGCATCAACAAAGGGGTTTGATAGATCTAAGCGTCGTCCGCCCCACATAAGTAATCTCTCGATGAGGGTTCTAATCTCCTCCGCGGTCATAACCAAATTTGTCAATTGGCTCACTCCAGAACGCGCAATAAATATTCGCCCCGGATTATTCAGCCATATTTCTTCTACTGTCTCATCCTCCATAAAATTTTGTAGCGGGCCAAAATAGTTGAATTCCTGGTTGGCTTTTGCCGCTCGCATTTCCTCCTTGCTGGCAACTCGCTCAGGCTTTTCAAATGTTGTCGAAGTTAATCCTCCATCGCGGCGTGATTCGTGATTACCTGATAGAACAGGCCCGTTTCCCCATGATGGGTGGCCACTTGCAGGTCGATCGTTACCAGGTCGATCGTTACCAGGTCGATCGTTACCAGGTTGATGGGATGCACTTCTTCCATCAAAGGATTCCGGTCTCACTCCTCGCTGAATTATTGGTCGCTGAGGGGAGCTCTTATTGCTACTAGGAATAATACTTCGGCGAGTAATTGGCATGGGTGGATAAAAACAAAATTTGATGCCCCCTTAACTCTTTTATCCACGTTGCCTCGCAAAATCACCTACCGGTAGCCGCCATCCAGTGAATTCGAAGATCTCATCACCTAAAGTAGAGTTGGTCGATCTTTTTGATCCACTCATTTCTTGATTGACCTGGCTCTCGCATCACAAGCCGGACTTTGAGAGAACTCTGCAGATGGCGTCGTTTCTGAGCATTGTCGAAAGTGGCAAGAAAATTCTCTTCTACTCGTTCGATTGCCCGCTTGCAGCCACTTTCCGCTCCGTGGAAGAGGATCCAAAAACCATTTTCACTCATTCGAGAAAATGAATCGAGTGGCCTAATTGAATTGCGAATCGACGTTGCCAATTGAAGAATTTCCTCAGGCTCGGTCCCAGCAGGTAATCGAATCATCCCAATACCCAGCTGCGTTGTAGGGAGTAATTGAACTCCAGCAGGGTCAGTAGCGGGGGCCTGAGCAGGACTGAAACTCCAATTCCTGCGGTCTTCGTCCATGATGAATCTAGTGAGATTCACAAAGAATTGAGTTGGGGAGACTGTGTACGTGAAGAGTTCTCGCCCAGCGAAATATTCCAGCGAAATCAAAGCACGACCTTCTTTACCTTTCTCCATACTTTCAGAGACTAATTGCTCAATTTCGGTGGAGGCTCTTCAGGGGAATGAATTCTGATGAGAAACCTCGGAAAAGGATTTCTTGTACGATTTGATAACTCACCGTGAGTGAACTGTTTACTGATAGGCCTTGACGCAGATGCCACTCTCCGACTCCCGCTACCACCTAGCTCGCACCTGGGCTGTTCGTTTGTTGCGTCTGGAGACTTTGATTCTCGTGGCCATTGCCGCATATATGGTCTATCGCGGAGTCACGGATACCGTTCACGATCTTGGTGCATATGCCGGTGTAATTATTTTTGCGCTTCTAGGAGCGGTCGGTCTCTTCGTCGCCTCACGTGGCTTCCAACAAGGCAAGGCATATGGCCGTGCGCCGGCGGTTCTAGCTAATGGCATTGCTATGGGTGTTTCCTACTTCATGTTGAGCGGCAGTTTTTATGTGGGTGCAATTCCGCTCTTTATTTTGGGTGCGCTTACCTTTACAGCTTCGCTCTTTGGTTATCGCGAATAGCTTTTCAATTCTTACAAATATCAAGTTCTATTCCACGACAAAAAGTACTTCAGTAACTAATTACCACTCCACAATCATTTCATCTTCCCAGAACAAGCCAGTCTTCGATTTCTTGGGATCATCGCTCGTTGCATCGAATTCACGATTGGCAAGCCAAATTCCGCAAGCTGCGCCTTCGGCAGCAGAACGAGGGGCATCAGGTCCACCCATATCGGTGCGAGAATGATTAGGACAGATTGCATCCACTAAGAATCCGCGAGCGCCATGGTTTGTTTCATGGGCAAGATTTCGAACAAGTGCATTAACACCAGCTTTGCTGATGCGATACGGGGCAAGTCCGCCGGCGTTGCCAGGACCTGACATACGTCCGAGACATGCAGTGAAGATAACGACGCGACCTTTGCGTTCCTCTGCCATCGGTGCTGCGAGCGCATTGACGAGTACAAATACCGAATCCAAATTAATGGCCATCACTCGTCGCCACTCTTCAGTGGTGGTGCGAAGTGTCTTCGACATCTTCTCGCTCATCACGCCATGAGCAAGCACAAGGACATCAGGTGTTCCAAAAGTAGTGAGGATTTCTTCGGCAACACTTCGAGTTGCTTCCAAGTCTTCGAAATCAACAGTGCGATAGTCGCAGCCAATTTCGGCAGCGGTCGCTGCAGCTCGAACGCGATCTTTGCTGACGATAACAACGCGATCGCCTTGCGCCTTAAGTGATTTGGCGACTTCATAGCCCAGGCCACGAGAACCACCAGTGACGATGGCCAGAC
>CAINVP010000086.1 GCA_903854185.1 uncultured Actinomycetes bacterium | reverse complement strand
CGTGGTGCAATAAAGCGCCAGCTAAAGAATTGACCGCCTTGGGCTTTGAGCGCCTGAAGATTGCGACCCTTCATGATGATGGAGTAGACGCCAGGGCCTTCTTCCACGACCGCTTCAACACGCAGATTATGTTTAAGAGACCGCACCGTAGGAATTGCAAAGCGCCAGGTAATGATGATGAAGGCTGCCCCGAGATAGAGGAACTCCCAATAGAACTTGTTGAGCGGGTGCCCGATAAACATTGGTCCGGTAAGCACTTGGTGCATAAAGGAGAGTGCGACCGCCATATAGGTGTAGAGATGTATCGTCCACCAAGCCTCGTACGACATCTTCGCGCGCGCCTTCTTGTAAGAAGTCACTCCTGCAGCAGCGAAGAAGACGAAGGCAAGTGCCGCCGGCAGCATCCACGGATAGAGGCGGATGATGCGCCAGAGTTCAACACCGAGCTTCGCCTTATCGTTCGCCGCATAACCGATGAGAACGAGAACTACATGCGCGGTGATCAAGTAGAGCGAGTAGGGACCTAACTTGCGGTGCCAGATAACGAGGCGGTCATGCCCCACCGACTTCTCAATCCAACCAATGCGCGAGACCAGCACTAGACCAACGAGAGCGAAGTATGAGCCGACAAGAGCGCTAATGCGGGATAGCGCCAGGACAACGCCGTAGACGGAGTTCCAGTCGAAGGAGCTGGTGGATTCGATGTAGAGCGCAGCGGTAAGGCCAAGACCCACTCCGAGAACTACTGAAGCAGTATCTGCTTGGTAACGCTTACCGATTGCCATGAAGAGAATCCAACCTGCCTTACCTGAGAGATAGGTGAGTGACGCCTTAAGATGGCGTCCGAATAGCGTGATTCTACTCGCTTAACCCCAGGTACACCTTGTGGTGACTCTCAATCATTGCCGCCAAACTGAACTCTCTCTCAGCTCTGTGCGCCGCTGCTACAGACATTGAACTGCGCAGTTCCTCATCTGTAGCAAGCGCTCTCACTGCAGCCACTAGCTTTGCAACATCTTTGGAAGTCACAATGCCGGTAACTCCATCACTTATTACCTCTGCATTTGATCCCACATTCGTCGCGATGACCGGCACCCCGGCAAGTTGCGCCTCAATCAGGGCGATTGGCATACCCTCGTTATCACTAGTTGAGATTGCAAGGTCCACCGCACTCCAGAAAAGTGAGGCATCACTCCACCCCAGAATGATGAGATTTCCTGGTGCACTGGTTCGAATCTCATCGAGCAGATCGCCGCCGCCCGCCATCGCAAAGGTAATCTCGGGCAAGGCTCTTACAACTTCGAGAAAGAGTTGTGGGTTCTTTACGGCGGTAACGCGAGCCATCCACCCAACGATGAGTCCCTCAGGAAGTCCAAGTGATGTTCGAGCCGATGTTTTATCGTGGCGCGCTAGCGCATCAACGCCAGGTTTGATGGAGGCCCATGGCTTATTCCGACCGACTCCTTTGTCGCGGAGTTCTACACCGACTCGCTCCCCTACTGAGATTAAGAAATCTGTCCTGCGGGCGGAGATGCGTTCTGCGGTCGTAATAAAAAGTTTAGCTAGGCTACTAAAAGAGCTGTCGTCAAAGAGGTGGCCATGGAATGTATGCACTTTCTTGTTTCGGCGCGCCAGTGCCCGCGCAATGAGGCCTGCTTTAAAGGTGTGTGAGTGAATGAGATCCGGATTGAACTCTTTTACAATTTTCCGAAGTTCCAAGTAAGCCTTGAAATCATTGATGGGATCAATCTTGCGACCAAGATGCGCAATGCGAACGACTGGAAGTTCGGCAACAACTGGGTCTTCTACTTCGGAACCTTGAACTGTACCCGCCGCCAAAAGATTCTCTCCTGGAACATCGGAGACGAGGTGGCTTACATATCGCGCAGTGCCGCCCACATTCATACGGGCTATGACATGAAGTACGCGCATCCGATTACCTATGAAGGTCTTTGTGATACGCCTTGATTACCTTCTCTGGCTTTCCCTCTGATCGCACGACGCCGTGATCTAAATAGATCACGCGATCAGCCATCTGTCGCACAGTCTCAATATCATGAGTGACAAGAACTACTGCAGCTCCCGCCCTCATGATCTCTTCTGTTCGAAGACGAGACTTCTCGCGGAACTCCTCATCGCCCACCGAGAGGACTTCATCAATGAGCAGAAGATCCGGCGTCTTGTCGGTGGCGGTGGCAAAAGCGAGTCGTGCCACCATTCCAGAAGAGTATGCACGAACGGGAATATCTAGATGCTCCGTAAGCCCAGCCCACTCGGCGATTGGTTCGATACGAGAGCGCATCTCTGCAACAGAGCGCCCCAGGAGTGCGCCATAAAGAACGATATTTTCGGCTCCCGTTAATTCTGGGTTGAAGCCGGCACCGAGTTCAATCATCGGAGCAACATGGCCACGAACAATCACCCGTCCAGTTGTCGGTGGAAGAACGCGTGCAACAACCTTTAAGAATGTTGACTTGCCAGCACCATTTCGTCCAATGACGGCGAGGGTCTCACCACGCTTTAACTTCAGCGAGACGCCGTTAAGGGCGTAGAACTGCTCATACTGAATCTTTCGCTTGATAGAGTTGATTGCCACATGTTTGAGCGAACGCACGCGAAGGCGCGATCTACGATACGCCAGCGTGACATCCGTCGCTTCAATAATGAAATCGCTCATCAAAGTTTCGCCACCAATTTCGCCCACTTCTTCTGGAAAAGATAGAAGCTGAAGAGGAAGGTAACAATGGCGGTACCAATCATCATCAACCAGTTATTGATTGAAGCAGAGCCGTTGTTTCCATAGATAGTGCGGAAGACCTCAAGGAAGGAGGTAAGTGGATTTAGCTTGATAACACTCTGCGTATGAGGACCAAGTGCTGAAAGTGGATAGAAGACGGGTGTCATGTACTGGAAGAGCATTAAGAGAATAACAAGGACACTTCGGACGTCATCAAAGTTGATATAGGCGATTGCGAGCAAGAGACCAAGTCCGGTGGTAAAGAGAACCATGCAGAGCATAAAGATCAGCACAAGCGGTGCCTGAATGCCTGGCGCCTTGCCAAGTGCCACGAGCACGATGGTGAGCGGAACCAACCCGAAGAGGAAGTTGATGGCATTTGCGATTGTCGAAGAGAGCGCAAATACTTCTGGGCGCACATAGACCTTAGTAAGAATCGAGGCGTTCTGGGCGATGGAATCTGCCGCCATTGTCATAGATTGCGAGAAGAAGGTCATGCAGAGAATGCCGGAGAGTAGATAAGGCAAGAAGAGAGTTCCGTGTGACATCTTCTGCTTGAAAACGGTATTGAAGACGTAGAAGAAGACTGCAGTTGTAATCAGCGGATTGAGCAATGACCACCAGACCCCGATAATCGAGCGCTTGTAACGGACGGTGAGATCGCGCTCGATGAGCAGGCGCAACAGGCTACGACGCTCGTAAATGCCCTTTACTTGGGTGAGGATTATTCGCTGTGGTGCGGCCGAGTCATAGACCTGCGTTGGGTCTGCCAATTCAAACTCTGGCTTACTTGCCGATCTAGCCATCTCGTTATCCCTCTCCGAGTGAGCGAGCAATATCTACAATGATGGTCTCTAGCGAACGAGTAGGACGCCAACCGAGAGTTGATTCAATCTTAGAAATATTAGGAACTCGACGCTGCATATCTTCAAAGCCAGCTCCGTAGGCCGCCTCGTACTCTTTGCGAGCGATAACACTTGAGGAGTTAAGAGTGGAGATAACTTTCTCAGCGAGGTGCTGGATAGAAATCTCTTCGCTATTTCCGATATTAAATACTTCACCTAACGTCTTATCGCTATCAATTATTAAGAGAACTGCGGCAACAGCATCAAGAACATGACAGAAGCAACGACTCTGATCGCCTTCACCGTAAACCTGAAGTGCTTCACCTTCCAGGGCTGCCGCCACAAAACGCGGGAGGACCATTCCGTAGTGGCCAACTTGACGGGGGCCAACAGTGTTGAAGAAGCGAGCGATGCGGACCGGCAAGTTACGTTCTGCAAAATAGAAGTAAGCCATCGACTCATCAATCGCCTTCGCCTCGCTATATGACCAGCGAGCTACTAACGGTGAACCCAAGACTCGGTCGGAATTCTCGGCGAGAGCAGCCCCGCCATTCTTTCCGTAGACCTCAGATGTAGATGCGAGAAAGAGTGGCTTATTGAATTCTGCTGCCGCCTCCAAAATTACTTCTGTGCCTCGTAAATTCGTTATAAGACTCTCAAGTGGCTTATCGACGATAGTGAAGACACCAACCGCAGCGGCGAGATGGAGAATGTGATCAACGCTTGGGACGATCTTTCGCACCAACGTCGCATCAAGAACTGAGCCGGCGAAGAACTCCACCTTAGGGTTGCCAATGAGGTGGGCAATGTTGTGGTGGTTACCAGTGCTGAGATCATCGAGAATTGTTACCTCATCACCTCGGGCGATGAGGGCATCGGCAAGATGTGAACCGATAAACCCGGCGCCTCCTGTAATGAGATATCTCATTAATAACCTCCGCGAGTATCTAGTACATGGGCCGTTCCCAGCAGTGAAATGTCAGTACCAGGGTGAGGATTAACGAAGATGACAAGGTCATAATCTGCTGTAAGTGGGGTTGAGCTCTCCCCTGCCCATGTACCCACTAAATCATCATGCCATGAGACCTCGGCGCCCCGAGAACGTAGCTCTGCGATTAACTCGACGGCTGGTGATTCACGCATATCACTCACATTTGGTTTATAGGCAATGCCGACGACGAGGATTTTCTTGGCCGCGAGCGTTCCCAATTTTCCAAGAGCGATGCCGGCGAAGAAAGTGGGCATCGAGCGATTTACATCATTTGCCAGATCGATAAAGCGCGATGGCGCGCCGATCTCGTGCGCCTTCGCTGAGAGATAGGACGGGTCTACTGGAATGCAATGTCCACCGACGCCGGCTGAGGGGAAGAAGGGCATAAAGCCATAAGGCTTCGTTGACGCCGCTTTAATCACATCACGGACATCCACACCCAACTTCTGGCAGAAGATTGCAATCTCATTAATGAATGAGATATTGATGAGGCGGAAGGAGTTCTCGAGTAACTTTGCTACTTCAATCACTTCAACCGATTCACCGCGATCGACGCGATTAATAAAGGCGCTATAGAAATCAACAGTTCGATCGGTGGCACTTGGAGTTAAACCAGCTACCAGCTTTGGTGTGTTGCGGATATTCCACTGTTTATTTGATGGATCGATTCGCTCGGGTGAATAAGCAATCTCAATATTTTTATCGCTGCCAACAATCTGGGCAACGACTTCTCGAGTCGTTCCAGGCGCAATTGTTGATTCAACGATGAGAAGTGAACCCTCGGAGAGATAGGTGGCGACACTGTGCACAGCAGATTCAAGGGCGGAGAGATCAGGGCGATGCTCAGAGTCGAGCGGTGTAGGAACGCAGATAACTGCAATCTCGCAATCTGCTATCAAGGAAAAATCCGTGGAAGCGCAGTATGTTCCACGGGCGATTGCATGTGCAATCTCTGCATCGGAAATATCACCGACCGGGCTGGTACCGGCGCTAAGCGCCTTAACCAGGTCGCGGTTGATATCAATGCCGACTACGGAAAAGCCGGCTTCTGCGGCAGCGATTGCTAAGGGCAGGCCAACATAGCCCTGCCCTACAACTGCAATCTGCTTACTCATGCGCCTAGATTATCGGTTTATTACGCGCCGAAATCCTTATGCGCCAGCTTCGCCTCTGGAGAGTTAGGCGCAATTGCATCGATGAGCGGAAGCATCGCACGTGCGCCCGCGATATCACCCACATTCTTGAGATCTTCACCAAGCTTCTGCATATTTGTGTAATCGTATGGATCCGTCTTTAACAATGCGCGACGAATTGGAATTACCTTCGCATATTGATGTGTCTGCTCATAGATACTGATCAAGAGTAGGAAGCCATCAGAGAAGAGTGGATTCGCTTTATGGAGCTCCTCGGCCATATTTGTACCCTCTTGGAGAGCACCTGATTGAGCGAGTTCACCCGCTACTGAGACCACTACATGTGGATCTTTAATGCCATAGCTCAACGCCTTGCGCGCCATGTTCTGGTAGGCGGTCTGCTGTGTTGCGTCAGATGGCACGCGATACATACGGGAAGTCTTCAAAGCTGAATCCTGCAGATATAGCGGCAGGCAGATGATGATGGCTAGCGTCATCAACAGGTATGAGACCAATGGTTGAGCTGGTGAAGTCGAACCTTTAACGCCCTTGAAATTCTTAGCTGTACGGCCAGCGGAACCCTTTGTTGCAATTCCAGCGGTGGAGGTTGGACTCTCGGTTCGTGAAAGTGCGACCACAATGCCACCAAGCACCCAGCCCCAGATCGCGATACCGAGGTTATCGATAGAGATAAGTGACTGTGCCTCATAGGCAACCCAGGCTGCGAAGAAACCAGCAAAGACCATCTGATCGTTGCCGCTCTTCTTGCGAAGTCCTTCAATACCGCGCCAGATAATGAAACCAGTCACGGCAAGGAAGGCGATGGCTAAGAAGATTCCACCTGTTGCAGCGAGTTGAATAGGAACGTTGTGCGCAGCGTTCGAGTGGACGCTTGGACCACGATCGATACGCGTGGCTTGGGTTGCATCGCGGTATTGGGTGAAATAAGAACCGAAGCGATCAAGACCAACACCAAACCACGGATGGGACTTCAGCATCCGCATGCCAGCGCGCCAGTAGTCACCGCGATAAGTAACCGAGACCTTGTAGAAATACTTCGTAAGTGGTCCCATGTTAAGCATTCCAAGAATGGCTGCTATCGCAACGAAGATACCGCCCAGAAGCATGACACCGGCGATAATCTTCTGACGCTGATAGACCCAGACAAGAATAATTAAGCCGGCACCAAGGCCAAATGCGAGCAGACCCTGACGGACCTGCGCCCATTGAATAACGAGCAAACCAACTGGAATCAACGGAACGGCTAAGAGGCGAAGGATAAGAATCCTTCGTGGGTTCACCGCAAGAGCGAAGGCGAGCACAGCGAAGATACCGATTACGGCAGCTGCGAAGTCCGGATTACCGAGCGTCGATAGCACTGCGTTGTACGGGTTATTCCACTTAACAGGATCTAACTTGAAATGCTGCATCGCGCCATATCCAACAACGATATATCCGACACCTATTGTGATGTAATCAAAGTTCTTAATATTCTGATCATTGATAACCATCGCGCCCGCCAAGAAGAAGACGATGAGGCAGAAGTAGGCGAGGAACCCGGTACGCCGGGCGTAGTCACCGAAGAAGCCCGTGAACTTATCACTCGTTGCGATAAATGAAGCGAGGAAGGTGAGGGCGAGAGTGCCGCTCAAGATTATGGCAAGACGAGTAACTGAGTCCTGCAGGAATTTCTTCACATTGAAGGCGACCCAGCCGAGCAACCAGAAGGCGGTGATGTAGAGAATCCAGGATTTAGGAGCGTTGAAGGGATCTTCTACATTGGTCCAGAAGGTGATACCAACAAGAGTTGCGCCAACGAAGAACCAGTTACGGGCTGATCGTGATGCGCTTGGAATCTGAATGCTCGATTGTGACATGGGAGAAGATTACTTGACCGCCCGGAGTAATTCGCGCTGCGCCCAATGAAGGCGCCGAGAAAAGCGAGAGGCCCCGCCCTCTCCGAGGAGAGAACGGGGCCACCCGATTAATACTGGGTAAAGCTAGAGGTTAACTCGTAAGAGTTATGCCTTTACCTTTGCCTTGATCTTTGCAACAGCAGCTGCAAGAGCTGTGATCTGTGCTGTGATCTTTGAGATGAAGCTCTGGACCTTTGAAGCGAGGTCTGTGATAGCTGTTAGAGCAGCATCAGCCTTGTCGCCAGCGTCCATTGCAGCCTGCTGTGCAGCATCTGCAGAGTCCATTGCGTTTGTTGCAGCATCAGTTGCAGCGTTAGCAGCATCTGTTGCCTCAGCAGCAGCATCAGCAGCAGCGTT
>CAINVP010000085.1 GCA_903854185.1 uncultured Actinomycetes bacterium | reverse complement strand
CAAGGTCATCCCACTGCGACCAAATTACGATGGACATGTGGCAAGGATACTTGTTGCGGCAAGATATACCGGGCGTTTAACTGGAGAAATGAAAATGGACCCAGTCTCCCGAGTCCATTTCCTTAGCCTTGACTGCTAGTTAGTTAGATATCACCTAGGTGATAGCCAGTTGGGCAAACAGGGTCGATGCCGTGGACGATACGAGTTCCAACGCCACTCTTTGAGCAGTGAATGAAGGTTTCTTTCTTCGCCTTGTTTGTGGCGGGTGCGACAACGACTGGCTTTACGAAGGTAAAAGTTTGCTCCTTCAGAGCAGGGGCAGATCCGTTAAAGATCTGAATAGCTTGTTTGCCAGCGCTCTTGGCGGTGAAGGTGATGGTCACAGCAGTTGCTGTCTGCTTCCAACTGCTTGAAGGTAGAGCAACACCGTTTACCTGAATTGCAGAGACCTTCTCAACGAAGTTTCCATTCACAGTTACAGTTGCTATAGAGCCAACCGTCGTTGTGTCAGCAGAACTAGATGTGATGGACGACTGCTGGACTGGATCTGGAAGCATTGGCTGTGTTGATGGTTCAGAGACAATAAAGATTGCTTCTGAGTACCACGTTGTCCCTGGAGTGTATTCAAAATCATCTGCGTTAGACCAGTTTGGGAGCGTTCCGGAAGAAATTATTCCATTACTTGCCCACATCACACCATTGGAATCAAAGGTAATTGAGCAAGGACGATTCGAAAAGGATCCGGTTCGTGCGACGAGCGCGGTGACACCGGATGTGACATCGATACTGTAAACAGAGGCCGGCCCGTTCAGCGTCGTAGCATAAAAAGTGTTATTTACGGGATTAAAGGAGAAGTTATATGGGTAATTTCCATGAAAGGCATTATTTGTAGGAGTATCGAGTGGCTGAATATTAGAAAGATATCCTGTTTCCAGATTTACCTTACCAACCCAATAGTGCTCATCGGAATGATCTGAGAAGAGCAAGTATGTGTTACCTGAGTAATCAGAAGTTAATCCCCAGGCATCTGCAATCTTAGAGTCTGCACCGGCTCCTGCAATATTCGGAGTTGGAGTCTTGATTTGAGCGATGTAGGTGCTCTCACCTGTCGTCACATCAATACTAAAAAATGTAATTGAGTAAAGTCCCGCGTCTTCAGGGCGCCAGTTGAACCAGTAAGCGGTTTTTGTCACCGTGTTATATGTCGCACCGCCTGCACATGAGCCCGAAGGATCATTCCAGTCGTGGGCATACTCATTAGCTGTTCCTGTACCAATGTTGGTAAATGCTCCACTCACGACGTCAACACTTGCAAGTTGACCGTTAGCTACGCTGTTATCGCATGGGAGCGCATACATGGTTGCACCATCTGGCAGTGCGCGACTCTGAGCTGTCGCATGTGCAGCGGTAAATCCTGAGATTGAGAGCGCAAGTGCCGCTACTGCGGTGGTTGC
This sequence comes from uncultured Actinomycetes bacterium, assembly GCA_903854185.1. Classification (GTDB taxonomy): domain Bacteria; phylum Actinomycetota; class Actinomycetes; order Nanopelagicales; family Nanopelagicaceae; genus PALSA-747. Next base: position 2,397 of record CAINVP010000085.1, on the reverse strand, counting down.
AATCCGCTTTAATCCTACGTTTTTCATGGGTAGAGCCTCTCCAAGCAAATCATTGAATGTGCAAGGCTAACACGAGGCAAATTCGACGGACAGGACACCCCGCCAAAAACCTTCTATGAAGTTGGCAATTTAAAGATAAATGCCGGGGAATTCTCTACCAAACTCCTAAAGCTGATATTTGAAGCTTAGAGTATAAGTAATCAAAGGAAGGGCATCGCTGATGGCAAATAGCCTAAAGAGCATCTTAGTTATTGAGGACAATCAAGATATTAGTGCCCTCTACACCCACATACTAGAGATTGATGGTTATCGAGTAGTGATAGCAGTGAGCGGCGAGCAAGCTTGGGAAAAATTATTGATTGAGCAATTTGATCTACTTCTGCTCGATATATCCCTGCCAGATATCTCTGGCTTGCAACTATTGGAGAGAGTAAGACTAAGCGAGAGAATTGGCATTGCGTCAATCCCTGTCGTCATAATTACCGGAAAGTCTTCACTGGAGGAGGAGAAGGCCGCTAGTGATTTTGGAGTGCACTCCTACATAGTTAAACCATTCAATCCACAGTTTCTACGAGAGACGCTTCGAATCTTATTTTCATAATGGGCACTCGAAAAAGTGGAATTCTCTCAGGAATAACTCATTGAAAGCACTGCTATAGTGATTTTAATCAATGCTGGCGTTCGAGCAGATAGCTCATTGAAGGGCGATCATCATTGGTTACTTAGGAAACACCATGGAAGACCATAAGGAAGTTCATAACCACCTCGATGCAGCTAAAGAAGAAATAAAAAGCGCTGCCGATGCACTCGCCACAGAAACGAAAGATAAAGCTAAAGAAGTAGTTGCAAACATAGCTTCTTCAATCTCTAACGCTGCAGATAAAATTCACGCAGAAGCAACAAAAGTCGACGAAAAAAAGTAGCTTTTCGCTTTTTCGGTGAGGTTACTCAAGAGCCCTCTTTAGCAGGCGTCCAGGTCACAGCTGCCGAAGAGGGTTTTCTCCTACCCACAAGTCCGAGCGAAGCAGAAATGGGGCGCTGTTGATAGAGTTCCTCATCTTGCAAAACCCAGTGGCGGCTTAACGGCGCGCACGGATAGGAGAAATCATGTCAACTAAAAGAGTTCTATCCGTGGGTGCCGTCGCATTAGCAATAACCTCGCTCTTGTCATTCAGTCCGGCAATGGCTACTGATACTTCCACCGCAGTGGCAACTTCCGCGCCTCTCAGTTGCGCCAAAGGTGGTGCCTGCAATGTCGGCGATATCGGCCCTGGCGGTGGCATGGTCTTCTACGTGCGCAGCGAGGAGAGTGTGCGACTTTGGAACACTAGCCCAAACGCTGAACCTGATCTCACTTATGACGAGGCTGGTTGGAAGTATTTAGAAGTTGCACCGAAGAATTGGTATCAAAGCAAACCAGATCCAGAGCTAGTTTGGTGTGCAAACTCCAATGTGCACCAAAGTTGGGTTAACCAACTCCAAGGTAGAAATTATTATTACAAGTGGGTGCCTGGAACTACTCAATCAGGTTACCTAGCTGGTACCGGATCGGCTAACACAAAAATTATTGCAAAGAATTGTAAGTCCGGTGCAGCAACAGCAGCTACCAATTATCGCGGTGGTGGGTTAAAGGGTTGGTATTTGCCTCGACAAACCGAATTTATACAGCTTGCATTCTTTGCTGGTGGAATCCCTGATCCGGCATGTGTCAGCGGCTCTGGTTGTGGTCCAACTGAACAGGATTCAAAGTTTGCCAAGAGCAAATATGCCCTCAACTGGGGTAAGGCTTACTGGCTCTCAAGTTTCACCTTCGGCGGAACAAACCAGTGGCAGGCGGAGGACCGCATGGGATTGGGTACAAACACTCCACCTAACTCATCGCCATATGTAAGGCCAATTAGAGCCTTCTAATCTTGTCGGATAGGTCTACACTGAAAAAATGACCGAGCGACAGAAGTTCACGGTAATAAAGAAGTATGACCACTTCGAGTCACGTTCGTATGAACCATGCGTCATTGCTCAGATAGAGATGAAGACCGAATACCAAGCCGCGGCCAGCGGTGCATTTCGCCATCTCTTCAATTACATTTCTAAGGGAAATAGCAGTGCGACACCGATTGCCATGACTGCTCCGGTAATCGCATCGAGCACGAACTCTCTCGAATCCTCCGACTGGACAATCTCCTTTGTGATGCCGGCTGGCATGAAAAGAGATGATCTACCAATTCCTAATGATGCCAAGGTCGTATTGACAGATGTCCCACAGCAAGATTGTGTCGCGCTGCATTTTCGGGGGCGAGCGAATCTCTCTCTTTGTACAAAGCAGGAAGAGATTCTTCGAACCGCTGCGGCTAGCGAGGGAATTTCACTCGCATCAGAGACGCGAATCTGTCGCTT
>CAINVP010000084.1 GCA_903854185.1 uncultured Actinomycetes bacterium | reverse complement strand
TTGTCAGGCATGATGACGAGCATCTTGTAGCCCTTTACAGCTGCGACCATTGACATGGCGTTGCCGGTATTGCCACTACTCGCTTCAACGATAGTGTCGCCGGGCTTAAGAAGGCCCTCGCTCTCGGCGCGTTCAATCATGTACTTAGCAATTCGCGCCTTGATTGAACCCGATGGATTCATGAACTCCATCTTCACCCAGATACCCTCGATATTGATGAGGGGAGTATTTCCAATTGCATCGAGGATCGTCTTCATCTGCGTCACCTGTGTCATAGGTAAATTATTAGGGTTTATCGCCCCGTATTGTGGGATTTTTGTTCCATAAAGTGGAACACCTAGCCACCAGCAAATTTAGGAAGCACATCAATATTCTCGACGCCGGCGAGCGTCCGGGATGGGTCTGCCTCAGAGATGCCATCGACCAGAAAGCTACAACTCTCACTCAGGGTTCCGAGGGCTTCGGAGTGCTGGTGGCAGAAGGCGCGTAGGTCAGCGAGAGTGGAGAGTTGCAGTTGCATCTCGCTCTGGCCCGCGGCCGCCCGAGCCGCTGCAAAGAATCTCACTGTAACCATTGCTCGATTCTGCCACAGAGGCGAAGTGCACGATTACGCTTCCATCATGTTTACCGCCTGGCCTAAAGACCGAACCCCCGCACGAATAACGGCTGACGAACGGAGTATGGTCAACTCGCTCTTGGATTTTCACCGCGAAACTGCGCTCGCAAAATGTGAGGGTTTAAGTGATCTCGAACTACGCGCGACACCGATTCCACATTCACCTCATAGTTTGATTGGCATACTCCGCCACCTTACTCATGCAGAACTCTTCTGGAGCCGGGAGGTGCTGGAGGGTCGGAGCGCTGAGGCCGTTGGCTACTTCTACGGAAGTGAAGATAACGATCCAGATTTCTTCAATACCTCATCGCACTCGTCCGCGGATGTATTTACACATTTCACTTCCACAGTAGAGGCGGCGAGAGCAGCCATGGCCTCGAAGAATCTCGATGATCTCTTCTTCAGCCCTGCATACGGCCGAGAAGTCTCGGGTCGATTCGTTCACATACATTTACTTGAAGAGTACGCCCGCCACCTTGGACATATGGATCTGCTTCGGGAAGCGCTCGACGGAAAAATAGGATATTGATGATCACAATTCCGTATGGAACAGATCCTGATCAAGTAATTGATCGGTACGAGCAATACTCCTCATCTCGACCACGCATTGTGCTCATTCACGGTGGTTATTGGGGAGTGGAGTGGAATCGAGACCACTTCACAAAGATTGCTGAGGCGCTCTCTGCCTTGAAATGGAATGTCTCCTCGATTGAATATCGAAGACGCCCAGGAGATCCTGACCTCTTAGTGAAGGATGTACGAAACGCGCTCGATACCTTTATCAATGAGAAGATCATTCTTATTGGCTTCTCTGCTGGGGGTCATCTAGCCCTTATCACTGAGCGTTACTACTCAAATGTGGTTGCGGTGATAGGGCTAGCGCCAGTCTCAGATATGGAAGAGACGGAGCGGCGCGGCCTAGGGCAAGGCGCCGTTGTTGAATGGTTAGGTGGTGCAGCTGCTATCCGTCCTGATCTAGATCCGATGAAGCTCTCGGCTCCTCGCTCTCCACTCTTTATTATTCAGGGTAATGAGGATGACAGAGTTCCATTTGAAGTCACGCAGGGCTATCTCAGACACTGTAAAGCTAAAGGCGCCATCGTGACATTTTTACCGCTAGATGGCATCGGCCATTTTGAATTTACTGAGCCGTCTGGCCCAACGTGGGAGGCGCTCCTCAGGGCGCTTGAACTTGCCTGCTAAGTAGACGTATGAAAAATTGGATCATTCTCTTTGCATGCATGGCGAGTTGGGGGCTCTCAAATCCACTAGCAGATATTGCTGTGCTTCGATTCTCACCTATTACGTTGACGGCAATCGAATGTTCAGTAGGTTTCCTCTTTCTTGCATGCATACGGATGGTTTCGAGCAAGAGCCCGCGCCCCAAAATTAAGTGGCGTTATTTATGGTGGATTGGAGCGCTGCAACCCTTCGCCGCCTGGATGTTAGGAAATTATGGTTACAAATCCGCCACCGCAAGTACAGGCGTCATCATTCTCTCCTCTGAAGCAATTTTCTCTCTCTTCATCGCTCGACTCTGGCTCTCCCACAAGATTCCCTCCCAGGCGTTCTTCTCTATATTTCTTGGAGTTGTAGGAGTAGCGCTCGCTGCGGGAGGATCTCTTGCGCTAGGTGGGGGAAGTGGCGCAGTTTACTTTCTCTTCTCCGCGCTCCTCTTTGGAATCTATTCAGCCGGTATGCGTAAGTATTTAATGAACGAAGATCCATTTACCGTCGCATTTGCTCAGACTGGAGTGTCAACTTTTCTCGCACTTATTGTTCTGGTGGCGTTCCATCCGCACTTTGGAGGTGCGCCAATACATGTCTGGGTTGCTGCAATTAGTTCTGGCATATTTGGTGTTGGACTTCCCTTCGTTGCTTTTAATTTTCTCTCGGGTCAACTATCGAGCAAGGTGACGGGGTCGGCGTTGAATCTGATACCAGTCGCAGGTGTGGCGGCTAGTGCGCTCTTGGGACGTGGAATTCCTACAGCGATACAAACCATGGGCGGAGTACTTGTACTTATAAGTATCTGGGGTGTCTCTAGGACGCAGTGAAGGCACACGGATTACTATGCGTGAGTGAAGAAGAGTTCTGAGCCATGGTTACCGGGTTTTATTGCCCTCGGAATAGTCTGGGGGAGCTCCTTTCTCTTCATCAAGTGGGGGTTGGAGTCGCTCACCTCGATCGGAGTTGCCTTCGGGCGTGGCCTTATTGGCGGCACCACACTTCTCATCTACTCAGCAGTTACGAAGACGAAGCTGCCAAATAAATTTGGAGATTGGCTACATCTTGCAGTGCTGGCGCTCCTGCTCAATGCGATTCCCGGGTATCTCTTCGCCTTCGGTGAGCAGCGCGTCTCCAGCGTGATGGCTGGCTTGCTCAATGCAACTACGCCATTGATGACAGGAATTGTCATCTCCTTCGCCTTTAAAGAGCAGCGAATCAACCGGGATCAATCACTCGGAATTCTTCTCGGATTTGTTGGAATCGCCTCGCTCACCGGTGCTTTTAGTGGATTGAGCAGAAACAGCACAACAGGAGTAATCGCCTTGTTAGGGGCGACGCTCTGTTATGGAGTCTCCTTTCCTTATTCAAAGCGCTACATAGGAAAGATGAGTTATAGCTCAACCGCATTGGCAACAACACAGGTATGTAGCTCTGCCATCCTGCTCTCACCATTCGCACTCATCATCGGAGCGCGCCATGCGCCGCTTAACTCTCACGCCATCTGGGGGATGCTCCTGTTGGGAGCTATGGGTACGGGGGTTGCATACATCTGGAACTTTAGAAATGTTCGCATTGCAGGCAGCGCCGTTGCGAGCACAGTGACGTATATAACCCCGGTCGTCGCAACCATTCTGGGCGTCTGGTTTCTCGGCGAACCGTTCGGAGCGCATCAAATACTCGGCGGTCTGCTTGTTTTACTCTCCGCGGCGCTCGTTCAAAAGCGGATTCATATCTTTAATAGGGGTTAAGATTTAGCCTATTAGTACTTTCCGATTAGTGGAGTTGTCGTGAGTTCAGATTATTCTGAAAAGTTAGATGTCTTAAAGAGTCTTGAGGAAGTCCACCCAGAGTTATGGTGGCTAGATACCGACCCATTAGAGCCTGATTGGCATCCCGGTCTCATCGGGGATATCGAAGCTGATCTCTGTATCGTCGGCGCGGGATATACCGGCCTATGGACTGCTCTGATTGCAAAAGAGCGAGATCCCTCCCGTTCGGTCGTTATCGTTGAAGCACAAGAGACCGGAGCTGGCGCTTCAGGTCGTAATGGCGGATTCTGTAGCGCATCACTCACCCATGGTTTTGTAAATGGCATGGCTCGTTTTCCCAAAGAGATGGCAGCGATTGAACGCCTCGGTCAAGAAAATCTCAATGCGATCGAAGCGACGATTCGCAAATATAAAATTGACTGTGGCTGGGAGCGAACCGGCGAACTTCGAGTGGCAACCGAGCATTGGCAGATGGACCACATGGTAGAAGAGGCACTTGAGCGTAATCGCCTGGGCGATCATGTTGAAGTTTTGAACGAAGAACAGATTCAGAGCCGAGTCGCCTCACCAACGTATAAGGGTGCAATCTTTGACCACGATGGCACGGCCATGGTGGATCCGGCCAGACTTGTCTGGGGGCTCGAACGAGCCTGTATCAAACTTGGTGTAAAGATTTATGAGAACTCGAAGGTGCTCTCCATCACCGATTCCGGCGATGAGATTATCGCCCGCTCACCGTACGGAAGTGTTCGAGCGAAGAAGATTACCCTCGCTACAAACGTCGCACCATCACTTATTCGATCCGCTCGAAAGTATGTTATTCCGGTCTACGACTATGTCATGGTGACGGAACCACTTTCTCGGAAACAGCGGGCAGCTATCGGTTGGAAGAACCGTGAAGGAATATCTGATGCTGGAAATCAATTCCACTATTACCGACTGACGGCGGATGGTTCCATTTTGTGGGGTGGCTATGATGCTATCTACCGCTTTCGAGGAAAGATTGCACAAGAGTTTGATTTCAATGCCGATAGCTATGCAACTCTCGCGGAACACTTTTTTACTACCTTCCCTCAACTCCGAGGGCTCAAGTTCACTCATGCTTGGGGTGGAGCGATTGATACCTGCTCTCGCTTCTCGCCATTCTGGGGCACCGCTCATAAAGGAAAGGTTGGTTACGTCTTAGGTTTTACCGGCCTTGGCGTAGGGGCTACCCGCTTTGGCGCCCAAGCGATGCTCGATCTCATCGACGGTCTTGATACTGAAGCAACTCGACTAAAGATGGTTCGTCGCAAACCATTCCCATTCCCACCAGAGCCTCTGCGCTATCCCATTATTAAATTTACGCAATGGTCAATTAAGAGAGCTGATGAGAATGGCGGCAAGCGCAATCTCTGGTTGAAGCTACTGGATAGCTTAGGCCTAGGTTTCGACTCTTAATCTGCCACGACATTGAATCGAGTAAGGCTAGGGTCAGTCGCATAAGCGATACGGACGCCATCTCGCTTGGCACTTAATAGCCCATCCACAATCGCTTCAGTGATGATCTCACCTGGTGCAAGGACGGCGACACCAGGCGGGTAAGGCGCAACTAAATCTGCGCTGATCCGTCCAATCGCCTCACTTGCTGGCACCGACTCAGTCTTCGCGAAGTAGGCCGAGCGCATAGAGATACGAGTCTGCGGTGCAATTGACCAACTGACAGAGGTCTTCACCGCCCTTGGCTCACCTTGCAATTTCTTCATGGCGGGAATGAGCGCATCAGCGAGGGTATCGAAATCTTCAGTGCGATCAGCTATTGTCGCTAACATCACCATATTCTCTTTATCGGCCATCTCCACTCGAATTCCAGATTCAAGAAGTGCGTTCTCAATATCAATACCAGAGCAACCAAGGTTATTTGTTCGCACAACTATCTTTGCGGAATCAAAGCGACCAGTCGGGAAATCTGATGCATAAAGAAAAACCGGTAGTTCAAAATTGCTCTGGACTCGCGCTTTAAAAGCAGTGACCCGTTCCACCAAATCAGTAGTGAGTTCAGCACCACGTGCTGCCAGAAGAGCGCGAACGGCATCCACTGAAGCAAGTGGTGCGCCAGCTGGTGAAGTGGTGTGCGTCGTCTCGAATCCTTGTTCAATGCGATTGAGATTGAGGTATTTCCCCTGCGCCAGGAGAAGCGCTGCGGCGGTATAGCCTGGGAGCGCTTTATGAATACTGGTTATCAGCGCATCTGCACCGAGGGCAATTACATGCTGGGGAAGTAGTGGGGAGAAGCCAAAGTGTGCCCCCCACGCCGCATCGATGATGACAGGTGTATTAGCGGCATGTGCGGCGGCGATAATCGGAGGCAGGTCCGAGAGTGTTCCTAAATATCCAGGCTCTGTGAGAAGGATTGCAACGGGTTTAGCTTCAAGGACTCGCTCAATCTCTCGAAGTGGAATTCCAATCGGGATACCAGTCTTCTCATCTATCTCCGGTGACATCCATAACGGCTCAAGGCCGGCAAGAACGAGTCCACTCAAGATGGAGCGGTGGGCGGTCCGGGAGACTGCAACTTTCTCTCCGGGCGCACCGAGCGCCAACACAATCGCCTGATTCGCATGGGTGGATCCACCGGCAGAGAAGCGCGCATAATCGGCTCCCCAGAACGTAGCTGCTAGCCCCTCGGCAGTTTTCAGGGTCTGTTCTGTGAGTTTGATTTCATCCAGGCCACCATAGAGTGGAGTATCAGGATCGACTACGAGCCCTAGGCCAGCGTCTAGTAAATGGGCGCGCTGTTTATGCCCGGGAATCGTGAATGGGGTACGGCGCCGCTCGAAGTATTCGAGGTAGGCGTTAAGAAGAGGTGCGCTCTCTCGCAATTCACTGTTCACCTGAGAAGTCTAATGGTTGGCCTATCTGCTTCGATGGGTGTCCTATAATTTCGACATGACAATTACTCAGAGTGAGCTCCAGCAGGTGCGCAAGGTTGTTACAGCGATTCCAGGTCCGAAGTCGACTGAAGCGCTAAAACGTCGCA
>CAINVP010000083.1 GCA_903854185.1 uncultured Actinomycetes bacterium | reverse complement strand
GTAACGGTTGAATAGCAGGCGCTACGGTGTTTAAGGAACTCGCGCCTGAACGAAGGTACGAGATGAAGGTTGCGGCAGTTAAATCTGCAGTTCTCTTCATCGGATTTATTATCGTCAGCACGCTGGTTCTCTCGCGGAGCTTTCTCTACGACTTTGATCACTGGATAAAGGCGCTACGTCATCACACCTTTAAAGGGATGTCGAGTCACGCAATTCTTGCCATCGATGACCTCGGACTTCGCTCGCTCACCGCAACTATTCTGATTCTTTACGCGCTCGCCGTTGGGTATCGATTTAAAACCTGGCGACCGCTCAATCTCTCGTTGTTAGCACTGCTCTTACTGAACGGCGTCGTAGGTTTATCAAAGTTAATTTTTGGGCGAGCAAAGCCGAGGTTAGCTCTGGATTTACTTCACTCTGGTGGGCTCTCCTACCCAAGTGGGCATGCGGCTAATGCGTTACTGAGCTGGGGCTTACTTTCATATCTCATCTTTAGATATAGCCACCGCTACCCGTTTACTGGCGTAAATCTGAACTGGCTCGTTGGCGTAATAACGACAGCTGTCTGCGTAGTCTCTCTCATTCGTAATACACACTGGTTCTCGGATCTGCTCGGTGGCGTTCTTCTTGGCGGATCCATCTTGGTCTTTCTCATCGCCGTGGATCGCGCCTGGCCTTCGCAAAGGCAGCCAGCATGATTATCGGAACTGGAATTGATGTTGTCGATATCGCGCGCTTTGGCGAATCCCTCGAACGGACACCGCTGCTGTTGGACCGTCTCTTCACAGAGGCAGAGAAGCACCTGCCGCTACCTTCGCTTGCTGCACGTTTTGCCGCGAAAGAGGCGATGGCTAAGGCACTCGACAAGAAGGAGATATTCTCGTTCTTAGGTGTCGAAGTATTTAATCATCCAAGTGGCAAACCGGATTTCCGATTCAATGGTGAGATGGCCGAGTATTTAAAGTCTGCACGCATCCATCTGACGCTCTCGCATGATGCAGGTATTGCATCGGCGATGGTCATTGTTGAGGAAGTTCCATGAGGCCGCGCGCGTACGTTGAGGTAAATCTTGGCGCCATCGCTGCCAACATTAAGCAGATTGCATCCAAGACCGATGCGCAGATTTTAGCTGTAGTTAAAGCAGATGCGTATGGTCACGGACTCGTTCCGGTCGCACACGCCGCCGTAACTGCTGGAGCATCGTGGTTGGGTGTGGCGTTGCTTGAGGAAGCGATCACGTTGCGGAGCAAAGGAATTACCGCGCCGATCATCGCCTGGCTCACGCCACCTGGTGATGATTTTGCATTAGCTCTGCAAGAACAGATTGACCTCTCTATCTCATCCCTGGTTCTGCTTCAGGAAGTACATAGCGCTGGCATAAAGTCGGGCATCAAACCTCGTGTCCATATTGAAGTTGATACTGGAATGCGCCGCGGAGGCTTCTTGGCGGAGTGGCGCGAACTCCTTGGGGCACTCGAGACTATGAAGAATGACCTTCAGATTGTGGGCCTCTGGAGCCACTTTGCTCGATCTGATGAACCAGAATCGGATTTCAGTGAACTCCAGTTAAAAACCTTCGCACAATACGAGCGTGACTTATCCGCAATCGGTATCGTTCCTGAAATCACTCATCTCTCAAATTCGGCTGCAGCACTTCGTCTACCAACTGCGCATCGGAGCTTGGTCCGCGTTGGTATCGGCATGTACGGCCTCTCGCCGGATGTTGAGCACATGGGTACTTCAAGCGAGTTGGGTTTACAACCAGCGATGAAAGTTTTTGCGAAATTAGTAAATGTGAAATTTGCAGAGAAGGGTTCAGCCGTTGGTTACGGAGGAACTGCGATTCTCGAAGATGATACCCATCTCGGTATTGTGGCGATGGGTTATGCCGATGGCCTACCTCGGAGCGCAACGAGTGAAGCTGGTGCGTCTACGCATGAGATGAGAGCTCCACTTGTTGGACGAGTATCTATGGATCAATGTGTTATTGACTGCGGTGAATCACCGACAGTTTCTGCCGGAGATTATGTCGAAGTGATAGGCGGGGTCTTCTCGATTGATGATTGGGCCAGAGCGAGTGGGACAATTAATTACGAAATTGTTACTCGAATTGCACCACGTTTGCCACGAATCTATATAGATTAACGCCCGTAACGAGGGGGAGTGGAAATGTCATCGGCAGAGCAAGCTCCGCTATTGGAGATTAAGAATCTGACGGTCCAATTCGGAGGCCTCAAGGCCTTATCGAATATCGCACTCCAACTTCGTCCCGGTGAGGTCGTGGGCATCATTGGTCCTAACGGCGCCGGCAAGACAACGCTCTTTAATGCAATCTCTGGATTCGTAAAGCCCCAAAAGGGGGAGTTCACCCTCTACGGAGAAGAACGCGCTTGGCTCGCACCTCATCAACTCATTGGCCAGTCACTATCGAGAACTCTTCAAGGAGTTGGTCTCTTCCAAGATCTCACCGTCTTTGAAAATGTTCTTGCTGCAGTCGAGGAAGAGAAGCGAAGCACGCTGCAAAACGCTTTTTTGGGTGGCTCTGATGCTCAGGATCTAGAGCGGGCGCATATGGCACTTGAGAATATGTACTGCGCCTCCCTTGAAGGCGTTAAAGCGAGTTCGCTCTCATACCCAGATTCAAAGCGAGTGGCGCTGGCAAGAGCGTTGGTAACTAATCCAAAGATTCTGCTCTTGGATGAACCTGCTGGTGGTCTTGGCGCACAGGAGATTGCGTGGATGAAACAACTCATTCATAACATCAAGGTAAAGACCTCAATTCTCTTAGTTGAACACCACATGGATGTTGTGATGGAGGTCTGTGATCGGATTTATGTCTTGAACTTTGGAGAGTTAATCGCCGAGGGAACGCCTGAACAGGTTCGTAATAATCCAGCAGTCATCGCGGCCTATCTTGGAAGCGGGGCCACGGCATGAGCGGCTTAGTTGTGAGAGATCTGCAAGTCGCCTACGGTGCAGTTGCAGCCATTCGCGGTGTCTCATTTGAAGTCACACCCGGAGAACTTGTCACCATCATCGGCGCAAATGGTGCAGGCAAGAGTTCGCTATTGCGCGCGCTCTCAGGACTTATTCCAGTTGCCGGTGGCTCTGCGATGTGGAATGAGCTCTCTATCTTTGGTTATAAGCCAGAGAATCTGGTTCGGGCTGGCATTGTGCATGTAGCTGAAGGAAAATCAGTGATACCTGAGTTAACAGTTGAAGAGAATCTAGATTTAGGTGGCATCTGGCAGAAGAAGAGCGCCGGTGTGGACGCGATCAAGGCTGAAGTTCTACAACTCTTTCCCCGACTAGGCGAACGTCTGGGACAACGAGCAGATACTCTCAGTGGTGGAGAGCGTCAGATGCTCGCAATTGGCCGGGCGCTGATTTGTAAGCCGAAGTTACTTCTCTTGGATGAACCCTCTCTTGGTCTTGCCCCACTCGTCATTGAAGAAATCTTCTCGGCAATTGCTCGGTTACGTACTTCACTCGGATTAACGGTGCTACTCGTTGAGCAGAATGCGCTAAGCGCACTTGCTATCGCAGATCGCGGAATTATCTTTAACCTTGGAGAAGTTGTGGCAAGTGGCAAGGCCTCAGAGTTATTAGCCGATCCCGTTCTACGTGCTTCATATTTGGGGTATTGAGATGAAGACAATTCTTGAGACGCTCCTGATAGGCGTAAGTAGTGGATCTATCTATTCGCTGATGGCGTTAGCCCTCGTACTAGTGTGGCGCTCAACCCGCGTAGTGAACTTTGCGCAAGCCGGTCAGGCAATTATCTCGACCTACATCGGTTACGAATCGATGAAGCATCTTCATAGCTATTGGTACTCAGTACTGGTTGCAATAGTCGCCGGAGCAATTCTTGGCGCGGCGGTAGAAGCCTTTGTTATGCGTCCGCTTGCGAAGCGAGTCCGGGGGAGCGCTGCTGCAGATATTGCACCTGTTATCGCAACGCTGGGAATTCTCGGATTAATTCGTGGCGTTGCCGGATTAATTTGGGGCAATACCTTCGTTCAGTACACCTCACCGTTATCGGGCAAGGGATATACCTTCGGTAGCACAACAATCCAATTCTCTCCTCAGAATGCAGCCATTGTTATTGGCGCAGCGCTGGTCATGGCGGCATTTGCGATTATCTTCAACTTCACAAAGTTGGGTCTAGCCCTTCGCGCCTCAAGTTTTCAACCAGAGATCTCCCGCCTGGCAGGAATCCGTGTAGATCGAATCCGCGTGATTGGCTGGGCTTGTGCTGGTGCAGCTGGCGCAGTTGCTGGTGCACTTGTTACCCCAACTGCCTATCTCTCACCTAACTCCCTCGACTTGCTTCTTGTCTCTGGCTTTGTTGCCGCAGTTATTGGCGGACTTGATAGCTTGGTAGGAGCCGGCATCGGTGGCGTAGTTCTAGGAATTGGCTTCGCCTTCATCCTTCAATACATCGGTGCCTCCGTAACATTTCTTGCCGCCTTCATCATCTTGATCTTTGTGCTCTTGGTGAAGCCGGCTGGAATCATGGGTAAGTCTGGAGGTCGAAGTGCATAAGCGAATCTCCTCCCTTGCCCGACTTGGAATCTTTGCCGCCATCGGGTTGGTGTTGATTGCACTCAGTGGATTTGTAGATGAACTTCGCGTCTACCAAGGTGCGGAAGTCGCTGTCTACGTCGTTGCCATCGCCTCCATCACTCTATTGACTGGTTATTCGGGTCAGCTCTCGTTGGGCCACGGCGCCATCATGGCGATTGGAGCGTATGCGGCGACTCTCGCCTTTAATGGTTGGCATATTCCGTGGATGGCGGCGCTTGCAGTTGGCGCACTCGCCGGAGCCGTTGCCGGTTACATTTTAGGTTTCGCCGCTGCGCGGTTATCTGGCCCTTACCTCGCTGGCACGACCCTTGCGTTAGCGGTAGGCATCCCATCACTTGCAAATCAGTTCCACGTGCTCGGTGGAGAGCAGGGTCTTACCTTTGATATCGGCGACGTTCCAACATGGGCATCACATAGTTGGTTGGCAAAGATTGGCCATGGAGATTTCACTACGTACAAGTGGTTCTATTGGATCACCGTGCCCATTGCACTCGCCACGATCTGGGTAGTTCGCAACATCCTGACTGGTCCGATTGGCCGTCGTTTTAAGGCGATGCGCTCTAATCCCACTGCCGCCTCCTTGATTGGAATTCGCGTCTCAAGCACCAAAGTTGCCGCCTTTACCTATAGCTCATCCTTGGCCGGATTGGCTGGAGCCATGCTTGCCATGATTCTTGGGCTCTCCGCTCCGCTGGTTTTCACGCTCACCCTCTCATTTACTTTGGTCACGGGTGCGGTTCTCTCTGGCGTAAGTAACCTCTATGGGGGCATTATTGGGGCAATGGTTCTGGTCGCTATCCCGGAACTCTCAGCATCTGTGGCAACACACCTGGGAGGCTCAGAGAAAGTGACCGCTAACTTGCCAGGAGTGGTTACGAGTCTGCTTTTGATCCTGACGGTGCTCATCTTGCCGAATGGAGCGAGAGTAAGACGTAGTAAGTAATCCTTCGGCCCTCACCGAAAGGAAGTACATGCAAGTTCAACGAAGCACTTCGCGACGAATCTCGATCGCGTTCGCTGCACTCACTGCGCTCGCTTTGGTATCGACATCGATGCCCGCAAACGCATTCTCGCCTCACTCTGAGGTTGGAGTCAGCGGCTCAACTATTAAGTTGGGTATCTCGGTCCCACTCACAGGTGCAGCTGCACCGGGCTACAACAAGGTCCCGTATGCCATGAAGGCATACTTTGATTACGTCAACGCAAATGGCGGAGTAAACGGTCGCAAGATTCAGCTTGTCATCAAGGATGACGCGTATAGCCCAGCCCTCGCGAAGTCAGTTACAAATGACCTCGTCTTGAAGGATAAGGTCTTCGCTCTTGTCGGAACACTCGGCACAGCTGATAACGAGGCAACAACTAAGTTTGTTAATGATCACAAAGTCCCACGCCTCTTCATCAACACCGGCTTCAGTGGCTTTGCAAGTGCAAAGAAGTATCCAACAACATTCCCACTCTTCCCGTCTTATGCAATGGAAGCGAAGATTATGGGCAAGTACATCGCGGATAACTTCCCAGGCAAGAAAGTTGCTTTGATTTATCAGGATGACGATTTTGGTGCAGATGCACTTAAGGGTTTCGCAACTGCAGGTACAACCTTTGTTGCGAAGATTCCTTATGTAAGCGCTTCACAATCTGATCCAACTGTTGTTGGTAAGTGGATTGGCACCATCGTTCAGTCACAGGCCGATGTAGCAATCATGTTTGGCGTATCAAGCGCTACAGCTGCAGCACTCGGTGGCGCATACAAGGCTGGTCTCGCTGGAAAGGTTCAATGGATCCTTGGATCTGTTGGCTCTGACCCAACGACGATTAAGACCCTTGCCCCAACCGCTCTTCCGCTACTTACCGGAGCGATTGCAGCTTCATTCCTACCTTCACCTGCGGATTCAAGTGATCCATATGTGAAGCTCTTCCAAGATGTTAATGCGAAGTACAACAACAATGCGGTATTCGATAACAACGTTCTCGTTGGCATGAATACTGCAATGCTTACAGTTCAGGCACTTCGCGCAGCTGGTAAGAACCTCACACGCGCAAGCTTGATGGCTGCAATCAGCTCAAAGGGATCAACATGGGCAAGCGCTGCTTTCTCGCCAATCCTTTACAGCGGAACTAGCCATGTCGGTTATTCCGGTTACTGGTTTGGTCGCCTCAGCGGCAACGGCGATTCAACTCCCGTTGATGGTGCAGGTAAGTACGTTCTTTACACAACAGATTCAGGTTCCGGTGCGGTAGTGAAAGCCACCATCAACCGTCCTGCATTGCCAGAGAAGGGTCTACCTAACAACTAATGAAGACTTCATTTAGCAAGAGAGTTGCCCTCCTCGGAGCTGCAGCGCTTATCTCTATCTCTGTCACTGCACTTCCAACAAGTGCACACGCATCAGCACCACAGTGCACACCACCAGCGGCAGTTGTCTCATGTCAGGGTGTCACATCTGATGGCGCACCATACGTCATGCAGGTTCCAGGTAACTTCAATGGAACAGCATTTATCTTCTCGCATGGATATCGCTACAACATTGATATTCCTGCAGCGATGCCACTTATTGGTGGCTACACGGTGACCAACACGCCTCAACCTGGGCCACTTATCTACGGCAAGGGCTCAACCGTGAAGAACGACACTTCAGTTATGAAGTACATGCTCTCTAAGGGCTATGCGATCTTCGGTTCCGGATTTGCTCGTCAGGGTTGGAACGCCGATTCTGGCGTTGCAACCGATGTTGAGCTCATCAACACCTTCAAGGCGCAGTTCCCAACAACAAAGCATGTCGTTGCATGGGGAGAGTCACTTGGTGGCTTCATGACTCAGGCACTTGCTGAAAAGCATCCTGAACTCGTTGATGCAACTGCTTCACTCTGTGTTGAGACTGGTTCGATCGAGGCATCCCTCACTGTTGCCGGCGATTTCCTCTGGGGTCTCAAGACCTTCTTTGATCCAACAATCAAGGGTGGAAATTACTCAGCTGGCGCCGCGGGATATGCCGAGGCGATGGGTGACCTAGGCAAGGTATTCACCGTTATGGGCAAGTTGCAGAAGGGTATTGGAATTGAACTTGCAACAGGCAAGCCACAGTGGCCAGATACAACTCCTGCAACGATTACCGGTAGCGCACTTGCTGGAATTCCTTCACGTTCAGCACTTCTCTTGGTTGGCCTCATGGCCGGAGTTCCTACCCAATCAGCACACTTCGATGGATCAACTGGTCCAGGTTCTGTGAACTCAGCTTCATATACCGGCTTTGCTATTGCTGGAAGCCCAGCTCTTGCAGTGCTTGAAAATGGAGTGACATCAGCAGCACTTGGCGTTCTTGTTACTTACGATGTCGAGCAGCAAGCTGGCGGAGCAATCTTTGATAATTCAAAGACTGATTACTCAGCACGCGTTGCATCTGATGCACAGGTATTTAACGCAGGCCTCAGTGGCGCAACAGCAACCGGCGGACTCTTGCAGTACCTAGCAGCGGCGCCACGCGCAACTGCAAATGCAACCGCAGTTGCAAAGATGCGCACACTTCTTGCGCATACCGGCAAGGTGAACGTTCCAACAATTATGTTGAATAGCGTGAACGATGCAGTAGCTCAGGGCGGAAACGTCCAATGGGTCGCTCAGAAGTATGCGGCGCAATACGAAGCGCAGAAAGCTGCAAACCTCAAGGCTGGTAAGCCTCGTGGTCCAATCAACTTCTTGCCAATCTATGCAGTGCCACCAGCCCATTACACAAAGTTTGATGCATCAGGTCTCCCTGTGACATCAACACCTGCCGTGAATGGAACTGACCACTGTAACTTCACTCTGAAGCAGTACACCACTGTTGTGGATCTTCTCGGTAGCGCTGCTACCGCTGGAAAATTCCCTAACATGGGTCCGGTAAAGAGTGCAGTTCGAAAGATGGGCGCTGTTTATGACCCTAATTTCGAGCCTGACCTCTTGAAGTTCTATCAGGATCAGCAGGGTTAATCTGTAAGTACTCGTGTAAAACCCCCGTCTCGATTTCGAGGCGGGGGTTTTCCATTAACCTATTCACATGTTTGTTGAGGTCGTGACATCGCTGCGTGAGATGCAACAAGTAGGTAGCGCCATCGGTTTACAACTTCGCGCTGGTGATCTCATACTTCTCAAGGGCGACCTAGGGGCAGGAAAGACGACGCTCACCCAATCTATCGCCCTCGCACTGGGCGTTGAAGGAGTCACTTCTCCCACATTTGTCATCTCTAAAATCTATCAAGCAGAGATTCCACTCATTCACGTGGATGCCTACCGGTTGATGGGAGAACCACTAGCGATCTTTGATGATCTTGATTTGGATTCCCGATTAGGAAGCTCTATCACGATTGTGGAATGGGGAAGTGGCTTCGTTGAACGGTTAAGTGATGATTATCTGGAAATTGAGCTAACTTTTGGCGGAGCGGAAGAGTCACGCTCTTTAGCATTCACTCTTCACGGAGATCGTTGGAATGGCTTTGCGCTATGAATACCTTAGTCATCGATACATCTACTGATAGGACCACCGCCGGTCTGGTCTCCGATGGGGTACTTGTTGTCGAGAAATTTCATGATGATCCGCTCGGTCACAGCGAAGTTCTTCCCAAGCTCGTCGCAGAAATCCTGTTGTCGAATCCTGTGATTGATTCAGTTGTCATTGGAATGGGTCCTGGGCCATTTACCGGACTCCGTGCAGGAATCGCATTTGGTCGCGCTTTCGCCTTTGCCCGTAACATTCCATGGCGGGGAGTCTCATCTTTGGATGCGATTGCATCTGAAATTAACTCGACAGATTTCATTGTCGCTACCGATGCACGTCGTAAAGAGTATTTCTATGCTCGCTTTACTGATAGCGCAAGAGTTGATGGACCACATGTTGCACTACGGCAGGTTGTGGAAGAACTTGGCATTGAGATGCACACTGGGTTTCCAACTGCGCTTGCGCTCTCCGCTCTTCAGGGTTCAATTGCGCAACCGCTCTACATCCGCCGCCCTGATGCTTATCCTGCCCCCAAGGGCGTCACCTTCCGCCCAGCTACAGCGATGGATGCAGTTGCGCTTCACGCACTAGAGAAAGTTATTTATAGCGGAGAAGATCCGTGGAGCCTGGCACAATTTAAAGAGGAGCTTGGCGCTGGCGATCGGTACTACCTAATCGCTCTCTTTGAAGGTGAGGTCATTGGTTATGCCGGAGTCATGGTCGCAGGTGATGTCTGTGACATTCTGACGCTCTCAGTTCTATCCGCACACCGGCGAAAGGGCATCGCTCGCGAGATGTTAAAGCGAATGATCGATTGGTCTCGCAATAGAAAAGTTGACGCCATCATGTTAGAGATGTTGGTCGGAAATCGTGAAGCAGAGCCGCTCTATCTCTCTCAAGGTTTTAGAAAGATCGCAGAGCGGGCGGATTATTACGGTCCCGGAAAGCCCGCAACCATTATGCGCAAGGAGCTCAAGTGAAGAGCGAGCCACTTGTACTTGGGATTGAGACCTCATGCGATGAGACTGCGGTGGGTATTGTCCGCGGGCGAGTGCTACTTGCAAATGTAATCTCGACCAGCGTGGAAGAACATGCAAAGTTCGGCGGAGTTGTTCCTGAGATCGCTAGCCGCGCACATCTTGAGGCAATGCAACCGACAATAGCCGGAGCTTTGAAAATCGCTGGCGTCGCACTCAGTGATATCGATGCCTTTGGGGTCACTGCAGGTCCAGGGTTGATTGGCGCACTTGTTGTGGGAACAAGCGCCGCCTCTGGCCTCTCCCTTGCGACGGGGAAGCCGCTCTTCGGTGTAAATCACCTCTCTTCACATGTAGCGGTTGATATTCTTGATAACGAGAGTGCGTTACGACCTTCGATTGGCCTACTTGTAAGTGGCGGCCATAGCTCCATACTCCGCATCGGAGATATGGTGAGCGATGTAGAGACTTTAGGTGCAACTATCGACGATGCCGCAGGTGAAGCGTTCGACAAGATTGCGCGAATTCTGGAGTTAGATTTCCCAGGCGGTCCAGCGATTGATCGACTCGCAAAGAGCGGTGACGCAACTGCCATCGATTTCCCGCGCGGGCTCACTCGGCCATCGGATAATCCATGGGACTTTTCATTCTCGGGGTTGAAGACAGCGGTCTCTCGCTATATTCAGAGCGCGCCGTCGGCGGTGAAGGCCGATATCGCAGCCTCCTTCCAAGAGGCGGTCGTTGATGTGCTGGTCACAAAGGCGCTGGCGGCTGCCGCCTCATGTGGAATTGACCGGTTGGTGATTGCCGGCGGAGTCGCCGCCAACTCCCGGCTCCGGGAGCTGGCTACCGCCAGGGCCACTGCCCAGGGCGTAGAACTCCGCATCCCTCCGATGGCGCTCTGCACCGATAACGGGGCGATGGTGGCTGCTATGACCTCCTTGGCGCTCTCGGCCGGGGCAGCACCGTCAGCCGTTGGGCTCGGCGCAGATTCCACCTCTGGTTTGGAGCGGGCCATCTGGCGCTAGTAGAGTTGCTGTTAGCACTCTCCCAGAGTGATTGCTAAAACAAAGGAATCTCGAAAGGAGCCACTCATGGCCGTAGCTATCAAGCCACTTGAAGATCGCATTGTTCTGAAGGTAAACGAGGCTGAACAGAAGACCGCCTCAGGTCTTGTTATCCCAGATACAGCCCAGGAGAAGCCACAAGAAGGCACTGTTGTTGCAGTTGGACCAGGTCGTTTCGACGACGGCGTCCGTACTCCAATGGATGTCAAGGTTGGCGATGTCGTTCTCTTCTCCAAGTACGGCGGAACTGCAGTGAATTACAACAACGAGGAGTACCTCGTTCTCTCTGCGCGCGATCTACTAGCGATTGTTGAGAAGAACTAAGTGGGTAAAACACTTCAATTCGACGAGTCAGCTCGTCGCGCAATGGAGCGTGGAGTAAATATCCTCGCTGACACAGTAAAGGTGACACTTGGACCTAAGGGTCGTAACGTCGTCATCGCAAAATCTTATGGCGCACCACTCATCACAAATGATGGTGTCACGATTGCAAAGGAGATTGAACTCTCCGATCCAGCAGAGAACATGGGCGCTCAGCTTGTTAAGCAAGTTGCTGAGAAGACCAATGATGTTGCCGGCGACGGAACAACAACAGCGACAGTTCTCGCACAGGCAATGGTGAAGGAAGGCCTTCGCAACCTTGCTGCTGGCGCGCAGCCAATGGAGATTAAGTTCGGTATCGAAGCTGCGGTTAAGGCAGTCTCTGATGCGCTCGCTAAGAATGCAACTGCCGTCTCTGGCAAGGCCCAGATTGCAGACGTTGCAACGATTTCAGCACAAGATAAGAAGATTGGTGATCTCATTGCGGAGGCGATGGATAAGGTCGGCAAAGATGGTGTCATCACCGTTGAAGAGTCTTCAACTACAGGTCTTGAGCTCGATTTCACAGAGGGAATGCAGTTCGATAAGGGCTACATCTCACCATACTTCGTGACTGATTCAGATCGTATGGAGACAGTGCTAGAGGATGCCTACATCCTTATCTCTGGACAGAAGATCTCCGCCTTGAGCGATATCTTGCCTGTTCTAGAGAAGGTTGCGCAGGCTAATAAGCCACTCCTCATTATTGCTGAAGATGTCGATGGTGAAGCGCTATCAACTCTTGTCGTCAACAGAATGCGTGGAACATTTGCCTCTGCAGCTGTAAAGGCACCAGGCTTTGGTGATCGCCGCAAGGCGATGCTGCAAGATATTGCAGTTCTTACTGGCGGACAGGTCATCACAACTGAAGTCGGCCTTAAGCTAGATTCAGTAACACTCGATCTCTTGGGCCGTGCTCGCCGTGTTGTAATCACCAAGGACAACACCACCATCATCGATGGCGCTGGCGATAAGCAAGCGGTCGCTGGTCGGGTTTCAGAAATCCGTGGTGAAATCTCAACAACTGATTCCGATTGGGATCGCGAGAAGTTGCAAGAGCGACTAGCAAAGCTCGCCGGTGGCGTCTGCGTCATCAAGGTCGGAGCACATACTGAGGTTGAGTTGAAGGAGAAGAAGCACCGTCTTGAGGATGCTATCTCTGCAACCCGCGCCGCAGTAGAAGAGGGAATCGTTGTTGGCGGAGGTGCAGCACTTGTGCACGCAGCCTCAGCTCTCGATGGTGATCTTGGTCTGACTGGTGATCGCGCAGTTGGTGTACGCCTAGTCCAGAAGGCCTGCGATGAGCCACTTCGTTGGATTGCCGAGAACGCTGGCGCAGAAGGTTACGTCGTCGTTGCAAAGGTCCGCGGAATGAAGGCGAACGAGGGCTTCAATGCCGCTGACGATACATACGGCGATCTTGTGAAAGAGGGCGTCATTGATCCAGTGAAGGTAACGCGTTCAGCGCTCGCCAACGCCGCATCTATCGCAGCAATGTTTATTACAACCGAAGCGCTCGTCTTCGAAACTCCTGAGGAGAAGAAGGAAGAGGCTTCAGGACATGGTCATAGCCATGGACCTGGTGGGCACTCCCACTAACAATTAACGCATAAAAGGCCACTCCTGCTCGTTTTCTTCGGGCAGGAGGGGCCTTTTTGCCTCTCACGGCGCTCCCCGTAGAATGCGCCAATGAGTGATGGATATCGCGAAAAAGTAGTTCTTCTCGGGCTCACCTATGACGATGTCCTCCTCCTGCCGGATGCATCACAAGTCGTCCCATCCGAAGTTGAGACAACGACTCGTCTGACTCGCACGATTGAGTTAAAGATTCCAATTCTCTCCTCTGCCATGGATACCGTAACCGAGGCGAGCATGGCAATTGCGCTAGCGAAAGCAGGCGGAATGGGAATCATTCATCGTAACCTTCCGATCGCCGAACAAGTCCAGAATGTTATCGCCGCTAAAAAGCACGGCCACGTTGGTGCCGCTGTCGGCGTTGGCGATGATGGTTTCGAGCGCGCGAGCGCTCTCATTGAAGCTGGCGTTGATGTTGTAGTTGTCGATACTGCGCATGGTCATCACCGCGCAGTGCTCGATTCAATTGCGCGCATTAAGAAGTCCTTTCCAGATATTCAAATCATTGGTGGCAATGTTGCAACGCGCGCGGGTGCGCAGGCGCTCATTAACGCAGGTGCCGATGCCGTAAAGGTTGGCGTTGGTCCGGGATCAATCTGCACAACTCGAGTCGTTGCAGGAGTCGGAGTTCCGCAGGTCACCGCAATAATGGAGGCGCATAAGGCATGTTTCTCAGCCGGCGTCCCACTCATCGCTGATGGCGGCCTGCAATACTCTGGTGATATTGCAAAGGCGATTGTTGCCGGTGCAGATACGGTGATGCTTGGATCCTTGCTAGCAGGTTGTGATGAATCACCAGGAGAGCTGCTCGAGATTAATGGTCGCAAATTTAAGGGCTACCGAGGTATGGGTTCACTCGGCGCAATGCAATCGCGCGGAGAGCAGAAGTCATATTCAAAGGATCGTTATATGCAGGATGATGTCCTAGCTGAAGATAAGCTCGTACCAGAAGGCATTGAAGGAAAGGTTGCCTATCGCGGCCCAGTATCAACAGTCATTCACCAGCTCGTTGGCGGACTTCGCTCTGGCATGGGTTATGCGGGCGCAGCAACGATTGCAGAACTTCAAGAGCGCGGACAGCTTATTCAAATCACGGCAGCCGGACTGCAAGAATCGCATCCACATGATGTCTTAGATATTGCAGAAGCTCCCAACTACAGCAGAAGCGGAAAGTAGTAGCCATGAACGAATTTGAAATCGGACCAGGAAAGCGCGCACGCGCTGCCTACTCGTTTGACGATATCGCTATCGTTCCAAGTCGCCGCACCCGCGATGCGGAGGAAGTCTCCACTGCCTGGCAGATTGATGCATACAAGTTTGAACTTCCCATGCTGGCAGCACCGATGGACTCAGTCGTCTCGCCTGAGACTGCGATTGCTATTGGAAAACTTGGTGGACTTGGCGTTCTCAATCTAGAAGGCCTCTGGACGCGTCACGAAGATCCACGTATTCCATTGGCAGAGATTGCATCTATTCCACAAGAGCAAGCGATTCGTCGCATGCAGGAGCTGTATGCCGCTCCGATTCAACCTGAATTAGTTAAGGCTCGTATCGCAGAGATTCGCGCCTCTGGTGTCACAGTTGCAGCTGCACTGTCACCTGCACGCACTGCTGAACTTCATAAGGTAGTAGTAGATGCTGGCGTTGATATCTTCGTCATTCGCGGAACAACCGTAAGCGCAGAGCATGTCGCCGACCGCGTTGCTCCGTTGAATTTGAAGAAGTTCATTTATGAACTTGACGTTCCCGTCATTGTTGGTGGATGTGCAACTGGCACTGCAGCGCTTCACCTTATGCGCGCTGGCGCTGCGGGCGTTCTCGTTGGTTTTGGTGGCGGCTCTGCTCACACCACCCGCACAGTTCTTGGCATTGAAGTACCGATGGCATCTGCAGTTGCAGAGGTTGCCTCAGCTCGCCGTGATTACATGGATGAGTCGGGTGGCCGTTATGTGCATGTTATTGCTGATGGATCAGTTGGTCGCTCGGGCGATATCGCTAAGGCGATTGCATGTGGCGCAGATGCGGTCATGATGGGCTCACCTCTTGCCCGCGCAACTGAAGCGCCAGGTAAGGGTTGGCACTGGGGAACAGAGGCTAGCCATGATGAACTTCCACGTGGTGACAGAGTCCGTGTTGGCACTGTCGGAACACTTGAAGAGGTTCTCGTTGGTCCATCACATACCTCTGATGGTTCGATGAATCTCTTCGGCGCTCTTCGTCGCGCAATGGCAACATCTGGTTACTCCGAGTTGAAGGATTTCCAAAAGGTAGAGGTCGTCATTCATCGTGGTTGATGTAAAAGCTGTGCCTAACGAAGTAGTTCTCGTCGTTGATTTCGGCGCACAATATGCACAACTCATTGCGCGTCGAGTGCGTCAGGCAAATGTCTACTCTGAGATTGTGCCATCGACAATGAGCATTGAGAAGATGCTTGCAAAGCGACCTAAGGCGATCATCCTCTCTGGCGGACCATCAAGTGTCTACGAGACCGGTGCTCCAACTCTTGATCCTGCCCTCTTTAGCCACGGAATCCCAGTTTTCGGAATTTGCTACGGCTTCCAAGTCATGGCCCAAGCACTCGGTGGCACCGTCGCAAAGACCGGTAAATCTGAGTTTGGTCGGACCGAACTATCCCTGACTGGCGATTCACGTCTTTTGCGTGGACTAGAAAGCTCGTTTCGTGTCTGGATGTCACACGGAGATAGCGTCTCGGTTGCGCCAGAAGGATTCACATCAACTGCATCAACAAGTGATACGCCCATCGCCGCCTTTGAAAGCAACGATGGCTTAGTCGCAGGTGTGCAATTCCACCCCGAGGTACTTCACTCAGAGAATGGCCAAGAGATCCTTCGTCGCTGGCTGATTGATGTCGTCGGATGTAAACCAGTGTGGACCGCGGGAAATATTGCAGCTAATGAGATCGAGAAGATTAGAGCCCAGGTTGGAAGTAAGCGTGTGATCTGCGGACTCTCTGGTGGCGTCGATTCCGCTGTGGCAGCGGCGATAGTTCAACAAGCAATCGGTGATCAACTCACCTGCGTCTTTGTAGATCATGGCCTGCTCCGGGAAGGCGAGGCAGAGCAAGTTGAGAAAGATTTTGTAGCCGCAACCGGAGTAGCACTTCACGTTGTGAACGCTCGCGAAACATTTCTTAATGCGCTTGCTGGCGTTACTGATCCTGAGAGAAAGCGAAAGATTATCGGTGCGGAATTTATCCGCGCCTTTGAAGCCGCAGCTCGTGAGATCTCTGCGACCGAAGCGGTTGAATTCCTAGTACAGGGAACTCTCTATCCAGATGTTGTTGAATCTGGTGGGGGAGAGGGCGCTGCAAATATTAAGTCTCACCATAATGTGGGCGGACTTCCAGATGATCTTCAGTTCGCTCTGATTGAACCACTCCGCACCCTCTTCAAAGATGAGGTCCGTGCTGTTGGTATTGAACTTGGATTACCGGAAGAGATTGTCTGGCGTCAACCATTCCCAGGCCCAGGCCTTGGCATTCGTATTATCGGAGAAGTTACTGAGAATAGACTTACAATTCTGCGAAAAGCCGATTTCATCGTCCGCGAGGAATTAAGATTGGCGAAGTTAGATCGAGAGATTTGGCAATGTCCAGTCGTACTTCTAGCCGATGTTCGAAGCGTCGGTGTGCAGGGCGATGGACGAACATATGGCCACCCCATTGTTCTTCGCCCAGTCTCAAGTGAAGATGCGATGACTGCAGATTGGAGTCGTCTTCCGTACGATGTACTGGAGAAGATTTCAACTCGGATTACCAATGAAGTACGTGAAGTTAATCGCGTCGCCCTCGATCTAACGAGTAAGCCACCTGGCACTATTGAATGGGAGTAACGATAAAGTGAAGCGGGCAATCGCAATTACTACATCGTTGTTAGTTGTCTCTGTCGCCGTACTTTCCCCTGCGCAAGCTGGCGATAAGGCTAAGCCAAAGGGTGTAATCGCACGCGCGATGCGTTCCGTTGTAAGCGGCTGCAAAGCTACAACCGCTACCAGCCGCCCCGCTACTAAATTTTCCATCCCGTCTTACAAGGCGCCAGCTGACCAAGTTACCTTTACCTTCAAGACTAACTGTGGCGATATCGTCGTTCAGGCAGATGGAAAGAACGCACCCGTCACAGTCTTCATCTTCGCCGTCATGGCAAGCGCTGGGTACTTCGATAAGACGCTCTGTCACCGTCTCACAACTGCAGGACTGTATGTCCTCCAATGCGGCGATCCGACGGCAACTGGTCGAGGCGGACCGAACTTCACTTTCCGGGATGAGAATCTTCCAGCAGCAACGGCAAATAACTATCCAGCAGGAACGGTCGCGATGGCAAACTCCGGGCCTGATACCAACGGTAGCCAATTCTTCTTGGTCTACTCAGATACAACTCTTGGGCCGTCCTACACCCGTTGGGGCAAGATCACTAAGGGTCTAGATATTCTCAAGGCTATTGCTGCCGCTGGCAATATCGTCGTTGGAAATAATAAAGAGTATCCACGTCAGACCGTTGCTATTGAGAGTGTGAGCGTTAAGTAATTACGCGGTCGTAACAACCTTAAAGGCTTCTACGAAACGACCTTCTGCAAAGCCATATTGCGCGGCAGTACGAGCTCCCCATTCGCGGACCATCTCATCTAACTTATCGTTATGAGCGGTCTGACTCACATGCGCGTGGAGCGCAGCTAATTTCTTATCGAAGGTATCAGTGATATCAATGTAATGATCGGGCTGATTCGTTGACATTAACCATGCCTCCTTCACAGTCCACGGCTCTAACTTCTCATCTGCGAGTAGTTCCGGGAAGGCAAAGGGATTTCCGCAATCGGGATAGACCGCCTGCATCGCCGCTTCTCCGGCAGCCATGTGATCGGGGTGTGATGCAAAGATACGTTCGTAATTGCGCTCGGGATTTTGGCAGACGAGGCGATCTGGCCGCACTTTGCGAATAATGCGGACGATATCTTTACGAAGTTCCAGCGTTGGTTGAAGCAGTCCATCGTGATAATCCAAGAAGTGAATATCCGAGACACCTACTGCCGCACCGGCATCAGTCTGCTCCTTGCGGCGAATCAGACGCATATCGGCTCGAGAGATTGTGGGATCGATGCCACCTTGTTCACCGTTGGTGCAAATTGCGTACGAGACCTGAATTCCGGCAGCAGTCCATTGCGCGATTGTTCCGGCGGCACCGAAATCTAAATCATCAGGGTGTGCGGTAACGATGAGGATACGTTCAATGTCGCTATCAGATATAGGCACGATGCCACCATTTTCTCGAGTGAAGGGGTAAATCCTAGCCAACCTCTGGGCTACCTCTAGACTGCCTCCGTGTCATCCCACTCGATTATTGCGGGCCTTAACCCTGCCCAAGAAGCTGCCGTTCTCCATTCAGGTGGGCCGCTTCTGATTGTTGCTGGCGCTGGATCTGGTAAGACACGTGTTCTCACTCGCAGAATTGCTTATCTTATGGGCGAACGAGGTGTCGCGCCCTTCGAACTCCTCGCCATTACCTTTACTAATAAGGCGGCCGCGGAGATGAAGGAGAGAGTCGCCGATCTCGTAGGCGCTCAGGCAAAGTCGATGTGGGTCTCAACCTTCCATAGCGCCTGCGTGCGCATCTTGCGCCAAGAGGCGGCCAGACTTGGCTACACCAACACCTTCACCATTTACGATAGTTCTGACAGCCTTGCGCTCATTAAACATATTCTGGCTGAGCTTAATCTCGACTCAAAGATGTACACCCCGCGTTCAGTGCAAGGTGTTATCTCCTCTGCAAAGAATGAACTTTTTGGGCCACAAGCATTTTTACAGAACGCTTCCACGAAGTTAGAGGAGGTCTGCGCAGAGGTCTACGCGATTTACCAGCGACGCCTCACTACGGCAAATGCGATGGATTTCGATGATTTGATCGGTAAGACCGTGGAGGTTTTGCAGCGCTTTCCAGAGGCAAAGTCACGTTACCGTTCGCGCTTTAAGCACGTGCTCGTAGATGAGTATCAAGATACAAACCATGCGCAGTACGTGTTAATTCGTGAGCTCGTTGGTGTTGACGGCGATGGCTTCCCGATGGCAGAACTCTGCGTTGTTGGCGATGCTGATCAATCAATCTACGCATTCCGCGGCGCTAATATTCGTAACATCCTCCAATTTGAAGAGGATTATCCAGATGCCAAGACGATTCTCCTAGAACAGAATTATCGCTCCACTCAAAATATTCTGACCGCTGCAAATGCTGTCATCGGGAATAACACTGGCCGACGCGAGAAGAACCTCTGGTCGGAAGAGGGAAGTGGAGAGCCGATTATTGGCCACCTCGCGGAGAGTGAACACGCGGAAGCCTCATTTGTTGTTGAAGAGATTAGACGTCTGCGCGAAGATGGAAAGTCGCAGCCCGGGGAGACCGCAATCTTCTACCGAACGAATGCGCAGTCGCGTCTCTTCGAGGAAGCCTTTCTGCGCTCGGCAATTCCTTACAAAGTTGTGGGCGGTCTTCGATTCTACGAGCGTAAAGAGGTAAAGGACTTTCTTGCTTATCTTCGAGTACTCGTCAATCCTGATGATGAAATCTCGCTACGGCGCGTAATCAATACCCCAAAGCGAGGAATTGGCGACCGCGCACTGGAAATCGTTGAGGAGTATGGCAAATCCCAGGGACTCTCTTTCTGGGGGGCGCTCAATCGAGCAGGTGAGGCGCCAGGTATGCCAGCGCGCACACTGGTATCTATAAAAGAGTTCATTGGCTTGCTCGTCGGGCTTCATACTCTCGTTGAAGCGAAGGTGCGCCCATCGGTAATTGCCCAAGCAGTTCTTGAACAGAGTGGTCTGATGGCAGAACTTGCCAAGAGCTTTGATCCGCAGGCGGAATCTCGCACCGAGAACTTAGAAGAACTTGTCTCAGTGGCAACCGAGTATGAAGAGGGCGAAGTAATTGAAGGGGAAGAGATTTCACTCTCTGGTTTCCTCGAGCGCGTCTCACTCGTCGCCGACTCTGATCAAATTCCTGATGGTGAGGACCACGGCGGCGTCGTGACTCTGATGACCCTGCACACTGCAAAGGGTCTGGAATTTCCTACCGTCTTCTTAACTGGCATGGAAGAGGGAATCTTTCCGCACTCGCGCACGCTTGGTGATCGAGATGAAGTTGAGGAGGAGCGACGCCTTGCTTATGTTGGTCTAACTCGAGCGCGCCAACGTCTTTACATCACTCGTGCTGAATATCGTTCCTCGTGGGGCGCACCGGCATATAACCCGGCATCACGCTTCTTGAGCGAAATTCCAGAGAATGTAATTCAATGGAATGACCGAACTGATCGAATTATGAAGAGTGGGTTGAGTACAACGGTTCGAAGTTTTGGACCTCCGCCGAAGGCAACGGGTAAGAAGGCGAGCGAGGCTATGGCGCTCGCGATTGGTGATCGTGTGTCACACGACACATTTGGATTAGGCACCGTTACCGGTACTGCTGGCGAGGGGGACCGAGCTGAGGCGACAATTGATTTTGGAAGTGCCGGCAGCAAGCGCCTACTGCTCAGATATGCCCCGGTAGAGAAGCTGTAGCAAGCCGATAGAATTGCTCCCAACATAGCCACTGATGAATCGGGGTAGTAATGGATCTCTTTGAGTATCAAGCTCGAGATCTATTCGAGTCGCATAACATTCCAGTACTTGCTGGAGCAGTTGCAACTACAGCGGATGAAGCCGCTCAAGCTGCAGAAGTTATGGGCGGACGAGTAGTAGTTAAAGCACAAGTAAAAATTGGTGGCCGTGGAAAAGCGGGCGGCGTAAAGGTCGCAGAGAACGCAGCAGATGCGAAAGAGAAGGCATCAGCAATTCTCGGTATGGATATTAAGGGACACATAGTCCATAAGGTCATGATTGCTCAGGCAGCGCCAATCGCTGAGGAGTACTACATGGCGATTCTCCTCGACCGGGCAAACCGAAACTTCCTTGTTATGGCCTCTGTGGCTGGTGGTATGGAGATTGAAGAAGTTGCACACACCCAGCCGGAGAAGTTAGCTCGGGTAGGTATTGATCCCAACGTTGGGATCTCTTCCGAACTCGCTCTTGAGATCGTTCGTCAAGGTCAGTTCCCATCTTCAGTTGAGAACGATGTTGCAGATGTGCTGTTGAAGTTATGGGCGGCATTTGTTGCTGAAGACGCAACTTTGATGGAGATTAATCCATTGGTAAAGACTGATGATGGTCGAATCATTGCGCTGGATGGAAAAGTAACGCTTGACGATAGCGCTGACTTCCGCCACCCAGACCACGAGGCGCTCGTTGACTCATCAGCTGCTAATCCGCTTGAAGCTGCAGCGAAGGCTAAGGGTCTTAACTATGTCAAGCTCAGTGGCGAAGTTGGCATCATCGGAAATGGCGCTGGTCTAGTAATGAGCACGCTCGATGTTGTTGCTTATGCTGGCGAGAAGTACGGCGTCAAGCCGGCGAACTTCCTCGATATTGGTGGCGGTGCATCGGCTGAAGTGATGGCAAATGGCCTCTCAATTATCCTTGGCGATCCTGAAGTGAAGAGCGTCTTCGTTAACGTCTTCGGCGGAATCACGGCCTGCGATGCTGTTGCACATGGAATCGTCCAAGCGCTTGCGATGCTAGGAGATAAGGCGACTAAGCCAATCGTGGTTCGCTTGGATGGTAATAGCGTCCTTGAGGGTCGCAGAATTCTTAATGAGGCGGCGCACCCATTGGTGCAACAACTCGACACCATGGATAGCGCAGCTGCTAAGGCAGCAGAATTGGCGGCGAAGTAATGGCTATCTTTATCAACGAAAACTCCAAAGTCATCGTTCAAGGTATGACTGGCTCTGAGGGCACAAAGCACACTCGCCGCATGATCGCATCTGGCACAAATATCGTCGGTGGAGTTACACCAGGTAAGGGTGGGCAGAGCGTTGAGATCGAAGGAAAGACGTTACCAGTCTTCAACTCGGTCTCAGAAGCGGTTGCTGCAACTGGCGCAAATGCCTCAGTTGTCTTCGTTCCACCTAAGTTCGCTAAGGCTGCTGTCATTGATGCTATCGATGCCGCGCTCCCGTTAGTTGTTGTCATTACTGAAGGAATTCCAGTACACGATTCAGCAGCGTTCTATGCATATGCAAAGAGCAAGGGCACTACTCAACTCGTTGGCCCAAACTGTCCTGGCCTTATTAGCCCAGGAAAATCAAACCTCGGAATTATTCCGGCAGATATCACCGGCCCGGGTCGTATTGGTTTAGTCTCAAAGTCGGGAACGCTCACCTACCAAATGATGTATGAACTCCGTGACTTCGGTTTCAGTACCGCAGTAGGTATCGGTGGCGATCCAATTATCGGAACTACGCATATCGATTGCTTGCGCGCCTTCCAGGATGATCCTGATACCGATGCGATTGTCATGATTGGTGAGATTGGTGGCGATGCAGAAGAGCGTGCGGCCGCCTTTATCGCAGAATATGTCACAAAGCCGGTTGTCGGATATGTTGCTGGCTTCACTGCGCCAGAGGGCAAAACTATGGGCCACGCTGGCGCCATCGTCTCTGGCTCCTCGGGTACTGCAGCGGCTAAGAAAGAGGCACTTGAAGCGGCCGGCGTTGCAGTCGGAAAGACACCTTCTGAAACTGCAGCTCTCATGCGCAAAATCCTTCAAGGCTAACTAGGCTTCACAGTTATGGTGCGGCGTATCCTCTCGGTCTCATTACTTCAGGCCGCAAGGAGCGTCGCACTTACACTTTTCCCAGCAAGTTTTATCTCACTTTTCGCTTGGGCGACGGCGGGCAGTGCAACCGGAAATACATCTGACCCGATTCGCGCTTCTGTCTGGATTTGGCTCGCCGCCCATCAGATTCCATTTCACCTCGCAATGGGAAAGCTCTCAGTCCTGCCGCTCGGGGCGATTATTTTTCCCATCTGGGCGATACGTAAATCTTTCCCCCGCGTTGCCGAGGCACACTCGAAAGTTGAAGGTGCGAGGTTCTTCTTTGCTATTGCGTACGCACTAATGGCAATGGCGCTCGCCTTTTTCTCAAAGAGCACCACCACATATCCACTCTGGTATTTAGCACCGCTCTATGCATTTGTGATCTCATATCTTGCGACTTATAACTTTAGATCGGATGAGGCAAGACATATTCGCTTCGCCTTTCATGTCATTCTCATAGTGTGGGGCGTAGCGAGCTTGGTAGTAATGGGTTCGATGATTGCGCATTGGAAAGTACTCGTCGATCTCGACACTGTCATTGGTCCGGGAATTATTGGGGGAGTCCTCTTCTTTCTCGTCCAGGCGCTCTATCTTCCTAATGCGGCACTCCTTGCCTTCTCATATTTCATTGGTTCCGGCTTCCATCTTGGGGCGGGAACGCTGATATCTCCAACGCATTTCACACTCCACGAAATTCCAGCCCTGCCACTTCTGAGTGCGCTTCCAACCGGAAAGCACCCTGTGCTCGCCGTCGGATCACTCTCACTCTTTGTGATTTCACTCGTCTGCCTTCTTCCGGTGCTCCGAGAATTTAACGGATTCAAAGCGAGAACCTTCTATTTCTTCCGAACCTCATTCGCCCTTCTGCTTATCTTGGCACTGCTTGCTTTCTTATCTTCAGGAGAGCTGCTGACTTCTGCGATGAATCCCGTGGGTATTCCGCTGCTTACATTCATTGAGTACTTCGCTATCTCACTCGGAGCCATTTACTTACTCTTTATCGCTCTTCCAGCTAGTCATACAAGGTTTTTAAAGAGTGAGTAAGCGCATCGTCCTGCTTGCATCTGGATCTGGCTCCCTCGCCTCTGCAATCTTTCAGAGAGTTCCGTTATCGAATATTGTGGGAGTCATCAGCGATAAAGATGCACCAGTACTAGAGCGCGCCCGCGAAGTCGGCGTCACGGACCACTTTCTGCCATTGGATGGCGATCGAAATCGTTGGAACGAGGAGCTCTTCGCACTTGTGGAGAGCCTGGCACCAGATCTCGTTGTAAGCGTCGGCTTTATGCGAATCTTGGAGGAGCGCTTCGTTACTCACTTCAAAGTAATTAATACGCATCCAGCGCTCCTGCCAGCTTTTCCAGGCGCCCATGCTGTCCGCGACGCTCTGGCGGCGGGCGTGAGCGAGACCGGCACCACTGTTCATTGGGTGGATAAAGGTGTTGATACCGGACCAGTGATTAAGCAGGTGGCAATTCCAGTTCTGCCAGGCGACACTGAAGATTCATTGCATGAGAGAATTAAGGTCGTTGAACGCGAGCTCATTGTTGAGACTATTTATGACTTCCTAGAGAGCAAGGTAGAGGAATGAGCTCATCCGAACGTAAAGCCATCAAGCGAGCACTTATTAGTGTCTATGACAAGAGCGGACTCGTTGAACTAGCAACCTCACTTCACAAGCATGGTGTCGAGATTCTCTCAACTGGCTCAACGGCAAAGGCGATTGCAACCGCGGGTATCCCAGTCACCGCTGTTGAGGAGTACACCGACTTCCCAGAGATGATGGGTGGCCGCGTTAAGACTCTTCATCCTCGCATCCATGGCGGAATCCTTGCTGACCAAAATAACCCTGAACATATGGCCGCCATTCACAGCCACGATATTGCCCCCTTTGATCTCATCGTTATCAATCTCTATCCATTTGCAGAGACCATTGCAACGAACTCTGACTATGCAGAATGTATTGAGCAGATTGATATCGGTGGACCGAGCATGCTTCGTGGTGCGGCAAAGAATCATGGTTCAGTGGCCGTCGTCAGCAACCCATCCCAATATTCCGCGATTTATGAGGCGCTGCCTGCTGGTGGCTTCACCTTTGCCGAGCGCCAACGCCTTGCGATGCACACCTTCCGTGCGACAGCGGAGTATGACAGCACCATTGCTGAGTGGCTCGGGGGAGAGCTTGGCCTTGCCGATGAGTGGCGTTCGTTTATCTGGAAGAAGATGGCTGGCCTGCGTTACGGTGAGAATCCTCATCAAGCTGCAAATCTGTATAGCGGTGCACCAGGTGGCGGCATCGCCGGTGCTACTCAACTTCATGGCAAGGAGATGTCTTTTAATAACTACACCGATGGTGATGCCGCACTTCGAGCCGCCTTTGATCACTCCGGTCCCTGTGTTGCAATCATTAAGCATGCAAATCCTTGCGGCATTGCCGTCGGTAGTTCAATTGCAGAGGCTCATCGCAAAGCGCACGAATGTGATCCAGTCTCCGCGTTTGGTGGTGTGATAGCTGCAAATCGCATTGTTACGAAGGAGATGGCAGATCAAGTCTCTGAAATCTTTACTGAGGTTATTATCGCACCAGGATATGAAGATGGCGCAGTAGAAATACTTGCGAAGAAGCCATCTATCCGAATTCTTAGCGTCGAAAATTATGAAACGCCACGAGAAGAACTCCGCCCTATCAGCGGTGGCCTCTTGATCCAAGGTAGCGATCTAATTGATGCAGATGGGGATAGCAGGCAACATTGGAAGCAGGTCAGCGGTCCAGAACTTTCGCCAGATGTACTTGCTGACCTTCACTTTGCATGGCGAAGCGTTCGAGCTGTTAAGAGCAATGCAATTCTCCTTGCAAAGGGCGGCGCTTCCGTTGGCGTAGGTATGGGCCAAGTTAATCGAGTCGACTCTGCCCGGCTTGCAGTTTCACGTAGTGGAACTCGAGCGCAGGGAAGTGTTGCCGCAAGTGATGCCTTCTTCCCCTTTGCCGACGGGCTTGAGATTCTCTTGGATGCTGGAATTTCCGCGGTCGTACAACCCGGTGGAAGTGTCCGCGATGAAGAAGTGATCGCGGCTGCGCAGGCTCGCGGTGTAGCAATGTTCTTCACCGGAGTTCGTCACTTCTCCCACGCCTAAGAAGCAAAATTTTCCCGATAGAATGAGAATATGAGCGCAATCATTCTTGATGGTAAAGCAACAGCTGCCACAATCAAGGCAGAACTTGCTGAGAAGGTAAAGACCATGAGCAATAAGCCTGGTCTCGGTACCGTACTTGTTGGCGATGACCCAGGATCGCACTCGTATGTCGGTGGAAAGCATAAGGACTGCGCTGAGGTAGGAATCCAATCTATTCGCATCGATCTTCCCGGCACCGCTACTCAGGCGGATGTACTCGCGGCAATTAATGATTTGAATAATGCAAAAGAGTGCACCGGTTACATCGTCCAACTTCCCCTTCCTAAGGGAATGAATCAGAATGCAATTCTGGAAGCAATTGATCCAGCAAAAGATGCCGATGGGCTTCATCCGCTTAATCTCGGAAAGCTAGTAATCAACGAGCCAGCACCGCTACCTTGCACCCCTCGCGGAATCGTGGAGTTGCTCCATCGTTATGGCGTATCAACGCGGGGCGCTGAAGTAATCATTGTTGGTCGCGGATTAACTGTTGGTCGCCCGTTGTCATTGTTGCTCACTCGTAAAGGTGACGATGCGACTGTAACTACAGTTCACACCGCAACCCACGATATTAACTGGCACACGCGTCGAGCCGATATTGTCGTGGCAGCAGTTGGTCAGCCACATGCAATTCGTCCGGAGAATATCAAGCCAGGTGCCGCAGTTCTTGATGTGGGAATTACTCGCACGGATGCCGGATTGCTGGGAGATGTCCATCCAGATGTGGCAGAGATTGCCGGTTACTTCGCACCTAACCCTGGTGGCGTTGGACCGATGACGCGCGCGATGTTGATCACCAATGTCTTCGAGATGGCTTCGAAGCTCTAATCCATGTCACGTTATCGCACTCTTAATCTGCTCTTCATCTTCGTTGGAGTTGCAATCGCCATTGTTGGCAAGGTGCGATCGGGCAGCATCCTGCTAGCGATTGGTGCGGCTGGCTACGCCTATCTGCGCTATCTGGAGGCGGAGAAGAAGCGGAGAATTGAGTTATTTCTGCCACTCCTACTTGCGCTAGCCCTTTTTGTGGTGGCACTGACCCTTCCACACGCAAGATAAGATTGCTCCGTCCGCACGCGCGTAGAGACGGGAAATGCAATGTCATTGAAGGGCAAAGTCACAGTCGTTGGAGCAGGTTTTTATGGATCCACAACCGCTCTCCGTCTAGCTGAATACAACATCTTCGAAACAGTCGTTCTTACAGATATCGTCGAGGGTAAGCCAGAGGGCCTCGCACTTGATATGAATCAGTCTCGCTCCATCGAGGGCTTTGAGACAAAAGTTGTAGGAGCAACAACAACAGCTGAAGGTGCTGGCTATGAAGCTACCGCGAACTCAGATGTCGTGGTTATTACTGCCGGTCTGCCACGTAAGCCAGGTATGTCTCGGATGGACCTCATCGGAGTAAATGCTGGCATCGTCCGTGGCGTCGCCGAAAATATTGCCCAGCACTCACCGAACGCAGTCATCATCGTGGTCTCAAATCCACTTGATGAGATGACGGCGCTTGCGCAGATCGCAACCGGTTTCCCAAAGAATAAAGTGATGGGTCAGGCAGGAATGCTCGATACCGCACGTTTCACTAACTTTGTCGCAGAGAAGGTCGGAGTACCCGTCGGAGCCGTTCGTACTCTCACACTCGGTTCTCATGGTGAGACCATGGTTCCAGTCCCAAGTCGTTGCACCGTAAATGGCAAGCCACTCACAGAACTGTTGAGCGCTGAAGAAATTGCTGAATTAGTAGATCGCACACGTAATGGCGGCGCTGAGGTTGTTGCACTTCTGAAGACCGGTTCTGCTTATTACGCACCATCAGCTGCAGCTGCTCGAATGGCAAAGGCGGTTATCGAAGATTCTGGCGTCGTCATGCCAGTCTGTGCCTGGGTTGATGGTCAATTTGGAATTAGCGGTGTCTATCTCGGAGTTGAAGCTGAGATTGGCCGCGAAGGAGTTCGTAACGTAGTTGAAGGTTCACTCACGCCTTCAGAAGTTGAATCACTTAAAGTCGCGGCCGAGGCTGTCCGCGCTAAGCAAGCCGATGTGAAGGACCTATAGGAGCTAGCGCATGAGCAAAATTAAAGTTGAAGGAACAGTCGTTGAGCTAGATGGCGACGAGATGACTCGCATTATCTGGAAGTTCATTAAGGATAAGTTGATTCTTCCTTACCTTGATGTAAATCTTGAATATTACGATCTCGGTATTGAGAAGCGTGATGAAACTGATGATCAGATAACAATCGATGCTGCTAAGGCGATTCAGAAGCATGGCGTTGGCATCAAGTGCGCAACCATCACCCCAGATGAGGCGCGCGTCGAAGAGTTTGGTCTGAAGAAGATGTGGAAGTCGCCTAACGGCACCATCCGCAACATTCTCGGGGGAGTAATCTTCCGCGAGCCGATCATCATCTCGAACGTCCCACGCCTGATTCCTCACTGGACGCTGCCCATCGTTATCGGTCGTCACGCATTCGGCGATCAATACCGGGCAACTGATTTCAAAGTGCCAGGAGCTGGCACGCTTACCGTCAAGTTCGTTCCGGAAGATGGTTCACCAGCAATCGAACATAAGATTTTCGACTTCCCAGGCTCTGGCGTAGCAATGTCGATGTACAACTTAGATGAGTCAATCCGTGACTTCGCTCGCGCCTCATTGAACTACGGAATCAAGCGCCAGTACCCGGTCTATCTCTCAACGAAGAACACGATTTTGAAGGCTTACGATGGTCGTTTCAAAGATATCTTCCAAGAGATCTACGAGGCCGAGTTCAAGGCAGAGTTTGAGAAGATAGGCATTTGGTACGAGCATCGCCTCATCGATGACATGGTTGCGATGTCACTTCGCATGCCTGGAGGTTATGTGTGGGCGTGTAAGAACTACGACGGTGATGTTCAGTCCGACACAGTTGCGCAAGGTTATGGCTCACTTGGATTGATGACATCTGTTCTTATGACTCCAGATGGCAAGGTGGTTGAGTCAGAAGCTGCTCATGGAACAGTGACCCGCCACTATCGCGATCATCAGGCAGGTAAAGAGACCTCAACAAACCCAATCGCCTCTATCTTTGCGTGGACCCAGGGTCTTGCCCACCGTGCCAAGCTTGATAACAACAGCGCGTTGGCAGATTTCGCTCTGACCCTTGAGCGAGTCTGCGTTGAGACAGTTGAATCCGGAAAGATGACGAAGGATCTAGCCCTTCTCATTAGCGACGATGCGCCATACCTCAATACGCAGGCATTCTTGGATGCAATTGATCAGAACCTCCAGAAGGCGCTCGCATAACTGATTAGTAGTAATAAAAAACCCCGCTACATCAGTAGCGGGGTTTTTTATTGGATAAGTTACTTGATAAGACGCTCACCGGTTGCAGCATCAAAGAGGTGAACTGCTGCCTGGTTGACACCGACAGTAATGACATCGCCTGGCTTAGGTGGGTTCTTTGGATCCCAGCGGACGATAACCTGTGCGCCTTCATCGATCGCGTTTGCAAACTTCACAATTGGATCATTTGGCTTGCCGTAGACAAATGCATCAGCACCAAGCTCTTCAACGACTTCAACTGTTACATGGAAGCCAGTTGCTGCCGGAACAAATGCCTCTGGGCGAACGCCTACTGTGACCTCCAGGCCAGCGTTTGCTGGTACATCGATAGCCAAATCTCCGAGCATCGCCTTGCCACCTGAGACAGGTGCGTTGAGTAGGTTCATCGCTGGTGAGCCGATGAAGCCGGCAACGAAAGCGTTTGCTGGGTTCTCGTAAAGATTACGTGGTGTATCAACTTGCATAAGGAGGCCATCCTTAAGCACTGCAACGCGATCACCCATGGTCATTGCTTCGACCTGGTCGTGCGTTACATAAACAGTTGTGATTCCAAGACGACGTTGAAGCGCTGCGATCTGGGTACGTGTTGCTACGCGGAGCTTTGCATCAAGGTTAGAGAGTGGCTCATCCATCAAGAAGACCTGAGGCTCGCGAACAATCGCGCGACCCATTGCTACGCGCTGGCGCTGTCCGCCGGAAAGTGCCTTTGGCTTACGATCAAGGTATGGCTCGAGGTCGAGCAACTTTGCGGCTTCAAGAACGCGACGATCCCGCTCCTCTTTATCGACGCCAGCGATCTTGAGCGCGAAGCCCATGTTCTCTGCAACTGACATATGTGGATAGAGAGCGTATGACTGGAAGACCATCGCGATATCGCGATCTTTTGGTGCAACGTTTGTTACATCGCGGTCTCCGATACGGATTGAACCGGTATCTACCTCTTCTAGGCCAGCGAGCATGCGGAGTGATGTTGACTTACCGCAACCTGAAGGGCCAACGAGGACGAGGAACTCACCATCATTAACGGTGAGATTGAGCTTATCTACAGCCGGCTTAGTTGTGCCTGGGTAGATGCGTGATGCATTTTCGAATACGACAGATGCCATTTACGGTATCTCCTTCTCCGGGCAGGTACGTGCCCGACGATCCTTGGGAGTGGAAACTCAGGGCGCCATTGCCCCGATTAAGGGACACTGTAGCGAACCTGGGTCCCAGATAGGGGGTCTACCTCCCGCCTGCAGGGGGTGGGGGTGGGGTGGGCGTCCCTTGATTATGACGGGGAATAGAAAGTCGGTAAATTTGGGTTATCACTCACCGGGCTAGAGTGCTAAAAAATCAGCCCAGCTTGAATCAGTGTGAAATCTAGATAGGGGATAAATATGGCAAAGATGATCGCCTTTAATGAAGAGGCCCGTCGCGGGCTTGAGCGCGGAATGAATGCGCTCGCCGACGCAGTCAAGGTAACCCTCGGACCTCGTGGACGTAACGTCGTTCTCGAGAAGAAGTGGGGAGCTCCAACCATCACAAACGATGGCGTCTCCATTGCAAAAGAGATTGAACTGGATGACCCATGGGAGAAGATCGGTGCAGAGCTCGTCAAAGAGGTCGCAAAGAAGACCGATGATGTCGCTGGCGACGGAACTACAACTGCAACAGTACTTGCGCAAGCGCTCGTTCGCGAAGGACTTCGTAACGTTGCAGCAGGTTCAAACCCAATGTCACTCAAGCGCGGCATCGAGAAGGCGGTAGAGGCAATCTCTGCTGAGCTCTCAAAGATGGCAAAGCCAGTTGAGACAAAAGAGCAGATTGCTGCAACCGCATCAATCTCTGCAGCCGATACAACAATCGGTGAGATGATTGCTGAAGCAATGGATAAGGTCGGCAAGGAAGGCGTTATCACTGTTGAAGAGTCGAACACCTTCGGACTCGAACTCGAACTTACCGAGGGCATGCGTTTTGATAAGGGTTATATCTCTGCTTACTTTGTAACTGACACAGAGCGCATGGAGACAGTTCTTGATGATCCATATATCTTGATTGCAAATTCCAAGATTGGTGGAATTAAGGAACTCCTACCTATCCTTGAGAAGGTTATGCAGTCAGGTAAGCCACTCTTGATCCTCGCAGAGGATGTTGAAGGCGAAGCGCTCTCAACCCTCGTCGTTAATAAGATTCGCGGAACATTTAAATCTGTTGCCGTAAAGGCACCAGGCTTTGGAGATCGCCGCAAGGCCATGCTTCAAGATATCGCCATCCTTACCGGTGCGACAGTTATCGCAGAAGAAGTTGGCCTCAAGCTTGATGCGGCAACCATGGATCTTCTTGGACGCGCTCGCAAGGTAGTTGTTTCGAAGGAAGAGACAACCATCATCGAGGGCACTGGGGATGTTGACCAGATCAAGGGTCGCGTCAATCAGATTCGCCAAGAGATTGAGAAGAGCGACTCTGACTACGACCGTGAGAAGTTGCAAGAGCGACTAGCAAAGCTTGCTGGCGGCGTAGCTGTCATCAAGGCTGGCGCAGCAACTGAAGTTGAACTCAAGGAGCGCAAGCACCGCATCGAAGATGCAGTGCGTAACGCTAAGGCAGCAGTGGAAGAGGGAATCGTCGCCGGCGGTGGCGTTGCTCTCATCCAGGCTGGTCACGTCCTTGCTGACCTCAAGCTCACCGGTGATGAGGCGACAGGCGCGAAGATTGTGGAGGCAGCTATCTCAGCTCCGTTGAAGCAGATTGCGATGAATGCCGGCCTTGAGGGCGGAGTTGTCGTGGAAGAAGTTCGTAAGCGTCCCGTAGGTGAAGGCCTCAACGCTGCGACAGGTGAGTATGTCGACATGATTAAGTCTGGCATTATTGACCCTGCTAAAGTGACGCGCTCTGCACTACAGAATGCGGCATCTATCGCAGCTCTCTTCCTCACAACCGAGGCAGTGATTGCAGATAAGCCTGAGCCTAAGTCAGCGACCCAAGCAGGTCCTGGCGCAGGAGATATGGACTTCTAATTGGAGATTCGCGATCCATTCAACGCAGCTGCACGTGCTCGTGCAGCTGCGTTGGAGGACGCCCAAAATCCTTCAGTGGTCGGTGAACTTCTCTCGATCGATTTTGATTCGGAAGAGCGTGTCGCCACCTATCTCTTCCAGAGCTCCCTT
Organism: uncultured Actinomycetes bacterium; assembly: GCA_903854185.1. Lineage (GTDB taxonomy): Bacteria > Actinomycetota > Actinomycetes > Nanopelagicales > Nanopelagicaceae > PALSA-747. The sequence goes on along the minus strand of CAINVP010000083.1, from coordinate 16,129 downwards.
CCTGGCTATGTCGGGTGGAGTTGGGCAGTAACAGCAATTCGTGTTGATGATGATGCAGAAACAACAATCTGCGATGTAGTACTCCTACCGGGTGAGGGTGCACTTCTTGCACCAGAGTGGGTTCCTTACAAGAACCGCTTGCAACCTGGCGATGTTGGTATTGGTGATGTCATCCCTACCTCAGCTGATGACGAGCGTTTGGTTCCAGGCCTTGCGGCGCTCCCAGGCGATGAAGACCTTGATAACGCCCAACTCTTTGAATTTGGTCTCGGGCGAGCACGCGTTCTCTCCATTGTCGGGCGCGATGCGGCCGCTAAGCGTTGGCACGAAGGAGATCGCGGGCCGAATACGCCGATGGCAAATTACGCCCCCAAGCCCTGCCAATCATGCGGCTTCTTTATTCCAATCTCAGGGGCGCTTCGAACCGCCTTCGGAGTCTGCGCAAATGCGCTCGCTCCCGATGATGCCCGCGTCGTAGCAGTCGATCACGGCTGCGGCGCCCACTCGGAAGCCATGGTTGTCACTGAGTAGGTCGATAATTGACCGTAATTGAACCCAGCACAACCCGCTTCCCCGTTAAAATATCCCAGTACTAGAAAATGAAGGAGTCACAATGCCTATCGGTCGCGTCAAATGGTTTAGCCTCGAAAAGGGTTTTGGCTTCATCTCATCTGAAGAGGGCGAAGATGTTTATCTCGCTGCCTCTGCTCTACCTGCCGGTGTGCCATCAGTAAAACCTGGGACAAAGATGGAGTTCAGCGTTGCTGAGGGAAAGAAAGGGCCACAAGCTTTAACGGTCCGACTCATCGATGAACCTGCATCTGTTGTCGCTAACACTCGCATGGCGGCCGATGATCTTGCAACAATCATTGAAGATACAATCAAATTGCTCGATAAGGTCGGTAATGGACTTCGCCATGGGCGTTATCCAACTGGCCCTGATGCCACCCGCTTAGCAAAGGTACTTAAGGGTATCGCCGGCCAGATCGACGGCTAACTTCTCTTCTGTAGTGTTTCTCGCCGCAACCGGCGAATTGAATAGATGAGTCCTATGACTCCTAGCGCAGCGCCAACGATGCAGATCCAGAGCGAAGTGTTGGTTGCACCGCGAAGTAATTCAATGACGAGAGCAACAATCCAGAGTGAGATTCCGGAGAGAAGTACTCGAACCGTTGTGCCCATAATCTGAAGGGTACACCGTCCACCTAACGAGTTAGACTCGCACAGTGGTTAACGAGACGGGGTCATTGCGATCATTCCGTCATAGAAACTTCAGATTGCTCTTCTTCTCCAACGCCGTCTCAAATATCGGCTCATGGGCGCAGCGCATTGCCCAGGATTGGCTAGTTCTCGAGTTAACAGGAAGTGGTAGAGATCTCGGCTTAGTTACCGGCCTGCAATTTCTCCCATCATTCCTCTTTAGTATCTGGGCGGGCGCACTTGCTGATCGGCTCAATAAACGCAAGCTCTTGATCTTTACTAACGTGGGTGGGGGATTAACCTCGCTCATACTTGGACTACTGGTCATTACTCATAATGTGCAGATGTGGCATGTCTATCTCTTGGCCTTTGCCCTCGGCGCCTTCGGTGCAATCGATGCGCCAGTTCGTCAGGCATTTACCGCTGAGATGGTGGGCAAGAGTGATCTTGCAAATGCGATTAGTCTTAACTCGGCAAATTTCAATGCCGGACGGCTTATTGGGCCAGGTATCTCAGGCCTGTTGATTGCTGCCTTTCATACGGGACCCTCCTTTATTCTCAATGCGCTCTCCTATCTCTTTGTGATTCTCTCCCTCCTAGTAATTCGCGAATCGGACCTCTTTGTAGATCTTAAAGAGAAGTCACAAGGCAAAGTTCGTGAGGGGCTGCGATATGTGAGAGCGCGCCGAGATTTGATAGCGGTGATGTGTACCGTCTTCTTCGCTGGAACGTTCGGCTTGAATTTCCAAATTTATAACGCCCTGATGGCGAAGAATATCTTTCATAAAGGTCCAGCCACATTTGGTTTCCTTGGGACGATACTTGCTATCGGTTCGCTCTCAGCGGCGTTATTGTCAGCGAAGTTAGATACAAAGCGCTCCGCTAAGTTCATCATGGCCTTTGCAACCCTCTTTGGATCTGTAGTTGCACTCTCCTCGCTCGCCCCAAACTTCCTCATCTATGCATTGGCGCTGCCAATTTGTGGGGCAACAGCGCTCACCACGATGATTGCCGCCAATTCGTATGTCCAGCGCACGAGTGACCCACAAATTCGCGGCCGCGTCATGGGCATCTATCTCATGGTCTTTATGGGCGGCTCACCCTTCTTCTCTCCCCTCATCGGCTGGATCACTGTTGAGATAGGAATACGTCAGACGATAGCCCTCTGCGGCGGCATTACAGCGGCAGCAACCGCGATTACTTATGCGGTGCTACGTAGCGAACTGAGAACCCCGGTGAGTATTAAGACCGAGGATGTGCTCGAGTCGTTCTACGAGCGGAGTTAATTACTTCTTTAACTCGGTGACGATGTAATCAATGCAAGCGGTGAGCGCATCAATGTCATCAGGGTCTACCGCAGGAAACATTCCAATACGGAGCTGGTTCTTGCCCAACTTGCGATACGGATCTGTGTCAACGATCCCATTTGCACGGAGAATCTTTGCAATCTCAAGAGCATCAATTGCCTCATCGAAGTTGATGGTGCCAACGACCTTCGAGCGCATCGCTGGGTCGGTAACAAATGGTGTTGTGTAGCTGGTTTTCTCAGCCCACTCATACAAGCGCGAGGCAGAGTCAGCAGAACGACCGGCGGAGAAGCTCAATCCACCACCCTTATTCATCCACTCAATCTGCTCGGCGAGCAAGATCAAGGTAGCAAGAGCTGGAGTGTTGTAGGTCTGATCAAGTCGGGAATTTTCAATGGCGATAGTGAGATCAAGGAATGCTGGAATCCAACGACCACTTGCCTTAATCTTCTCAACGCGCGCAATTGCAGTCGGACTCATGATTGCAATCCAGAGTCCACCATCAGAGGCAAATGACTTTTGCGGAGCGAAGTAATAGACATCGCATTGTGTCAGATCGACGTCGAGTCCGCCTGCGCCACTTGTTGCATCAACGAGCACTAAAGCTGCACCGATACCCTCAGGGCGAACGATTGGCGCCATCACGCCGGTGCTGGTCTCGTTATGAGTAAAGGCGTAGACATCCACTCCGGCTTCAGCAACGGCAACTGGATGTGAGCCAGGTTCAGCTTTAATTACAGTTGGTTCATCGAGAAAGGGCGCTTCTTTAGCCGCGCTTGCAAACTTTGATGAGAACTCACCAAAGGTGAGGTGCTGCGACTTCTTCTCAATCAGATTGAAGGTTGCGATATCCCAGAATGCAGTGGATCCACCGTTGCCTAGGACCACTTCATATCCCTCAGGCAGGTTGAAGAGTGATGCAAGCCCGGTACGGACGCGATTAACTACGTTCTTCACGGGCTTCTGTCGGTGCGATGTGCCGAGCACTAACTTGGTATCTGTAACGAGAGCGGTAAGTGCCTCATCGCGAATCTTCGACGGTCCACAACCAAATCGACCGTCACGTGGCTTTATATTTTCCGGTATAAGAATCTCGCTCATAAGTTACCCATTCACTCGCTCGTTCATCAATGGATCGCCATTCCCGGAATAATTATGGGAATAGTCGAATTGTCTTCCAAGCGCCATTGCTCTGGATATATCTCACGCGGTCATGCAACCTTGAATACCGCCCCTGCCAGAGCTCAATAGTAGTGGGTTGCACTACATAGCCGCCCCAGTAAGGTGGACGAGGAACATCGCTACCTTCCGGGAACTTCTCTGCAAACTCTGCGTAGCGTGCCTCTAATGAGGTGCGCTCATCTAAAACTTCTGATTGCGTACTTGCCCATGCGCCGATTTTGCTTCCCCATGGACGCGATGCGAAGTAAGCATCGCTATCGGCCGCACTTACCTTTGTTGCAACGCCTTGAATCAGCACTTGTCGTTCCATTGCATACCAAGGGAAGAGAAGGGCTACCTGCTCAGAACTTGCAATTGCCTTCGCTTTACGCGATTCATAATTTGTGAAGAACGAGAAACCTGCCGCTGTCACATCTTTTAGTAGAACAGTTCGTGAGGTGAGATCTTCGCCGCCACCGGTAGAAAGGACCATCGCATTTGCTTCAACAATGACCGGGTTTTCGTGGGCCTGGGCGAGCCAATGGAGGAACTGCTTGATTGGGTCAGGATCGACCTCGCCCAACCCAGCCTCGCCGTATGAGCGGCGCATCGCCCGAATCTGCTCTCGTTCTATTGGATTATCCATAAATGTATTACAGGTCACTTTCTGTATGAGGGTCCGCCCGGTAAATCTAACCGAATTGGGTTGGTAGCACTAGGCGGCTAGGGGCAGAATAGGGGCATGCCTCCAGTGATGTAGGCGCGGACGATTACAGGGGAGTTTCACGTGTCGGATGATTTCAAGCCAGGTCTCGAAGGCGTTATTGCATTTGAATCAACGATTGCCGAGCCAGATAAAGAGGGTAGCGCGCTCCGTTACCGTGGCGTAGATATTGAAGACCTCGTTGGTCGCGTCTCATTCGGCAACGCTTGGGGGCTACTCGTCGATGATCAATTCAACCCTGGCCTGCCACCAGCAGAAGCATTTCCGCTTCCTGTTCACTCCGGTGATGTTCGTGTAGATATTCAATCTGCAATCGCGATGCTCGCTCCTGCTTGGGGATTCAAGCCACTCCTAGATATCTCTGATGAAGAAGCCCGTAGCGATCTCGCTCGCACATCAGTCACCGTACTCTCATATCTGGCGCAAGCAGCCCGTGGTGTCGTGCTCCCACCAGTCCCACAATCTGAAATTGATAAGGCGCATACTGTTACAGAGCGCATGATGATTCGTTGGCGTGGAGAGCCAGATCCAAAGCATGTACGCGCTATCGATGCATACTTCGTCTCTGCAGCTGAGCATGGAATGAATGCCTCTACCTTTACCGCTCGCGTTATTGCCTCTACTGGTGCAGATGTTGCTGCCTCCATGTCCGGCGCAATTGGTGCGATGTCTGGCCCACTTCACGGTGGCGCGCCATCACGCGTACTTGGAATGATTGAAGAAGTTGAAAAGTCAGGTGATGCCCGCGCTTATGTGAAGGGCATCATGGATCGTGGCGAGCGTTTGATGGGCTTTGGCCATCGCGTCTACCGCGCAGAGGATCCACGTGCTCGTACACTGCGTCGCACAGCGCAAGAGTTAGGTGCGCCACGTTATGAGGTTGCACTAGCACTTGAGAAGGCAGCACTTGCAGAGTTACACGAGCGCCATCCAGAGCGAGTCCTTGAGACAAATGTTGAGTTCTGGGCGGCAATCATCCTTGATTTCGCTGAAGTTCCAGCGCCATTGTTCACCTCAATGTTTACATGTGCACGCACTGCAGGTTGGTCAGCACATATCCTCGAGCAGAAGCGTACGGGTCGCTTGGTTCGCCCATCAGCTCGTTACATCGGTCATGGCCCACGTAGTGCCAGCGATGTACAGGGTTGGGATGAGAGCGTCGCGGCACTACACAGCTAGTCGCGCCTGATCTAGTAATAACGTTCAGAGAGGAATGAGGAGTGGAAAGAACACCTCATCACGATGGAAGTCCGTTATATGTAAGTAACGCTGCGCCAAAGTTGGGCGAAGAGGTTGAACTTCGCGTTCGCACTCCTAAGGGCTACGGGGCAACATCTATCCTTGTTCGCATCTTTCAAGATGGCGAACCACGTCATTTCGATCTCAAGATTGTCAGCGCTACCGAGAATGAACAATGGTGGAGCGCAAAGGTTGCAATCATCAATGAGAGTTCGCGTTACCGCTTTCTCTTAACTGGGCCAAAGATGTACGAGTGGCTCAATGCTTCGGGCATTCACCCTAACGAGGTCTCTAGCGCCCAAGATTTCGCTATCTTTGCAAAGCCGGCTTATCCAAAGTGGATCTCGTCGAGTGTCTTCTATCAAATATTTCCTGACCGCTTCGCTGCATCGGGAAAGAAGTACAAGTTACCTAAGTTTTATGTGCCACGTAAATGGAGCGAGCTTCCTAACGGAAAAGATGCAACTACGGGAGTGGAGTATTTTGGCGGTGACCTCGATGGAGTTCGCGAACAGCTAGATCACCTTACAGACTTAGGTGTAAACGGAATCTATTTCACTCCATTCTTCGCCGCACGCTCTACCCATCGCTATGACGCCAGCAGCTTTGATGAGGTGGATCCGGTACTTGGTGGCGATGAAGCGATGGAGCGCCTTCAGAAGAAGGCGAAGCGCGCTGGAATTCGCATCATGGGAGACCTCACAACGAATCACTGCGGTGCCGGCCATCCCTGGATTCGCAAGGCCCTGGCTGATAAGAAGTCGAAGGAACGCTCTTTCTTCTACTGGGATAAGAGCATCGAACATGGCTATGAGGGTTGGTGGGGCCTCGCCTCGCTCCCAAAATTAAATTACTCATCAGCAGAGCTCCGTCGCCGCATGTATGAAGGAAAGAGCTCCATTGTTCGCACCTGGGTTGGCCCGAAGAAGGGGATGGCTGGTTGGCGAATTGATGTAGGAAATATGACCGGTCGTTTCCGGGGTCAAGATATTAACCAAGAAGTAATTCGTGGCATTCGCAAGGCGATGGATGAGGCGAATCCGGATGCATGGCTCGTGGCAGAGAATGCCGATAACTTTCCAAACGATCTCGACGGTTTTGGCTGGCACGGCACAATGAATTACAACGGTTTCATGCGCCCCGTATGGGGTTGGTTATCTAAGAACCCTGATACGCAGGGTGGCTTCTTTGGATTGCCAACGGATGTCCCCTCATTTGGCGGAGATGCCCTGGTGCAATCAATGGTGCAGTTCAATGCAAGTATTCCGTGGCGCGCGCTGAATGCGAGCATGATCTTGCTTGATTCACACGATACCGCCCGATTTAGAAATGTCGTGAACGGTGATCGGGCTCGCCACTTTGCTGCGATGGGGCTCTTAATGACTTATCCAGGTGTGCCATCAATCTTCGCGGGCGATGAAATTGGTATTGAAGGCGCGTGGGGAGAAGATGCTCGCCGCACAATTCCTTGGGATGATAAGGATTCGTGGGATAACACCTTCTTAGGACTGGTTACCGCTCTCGTCCATCTTCGCCGCAACTGCAAGGCGCTATCTGAAGGTGGCCTACGCTTTGTTGCGGCAGAGAGCCATTACATTGCCTACCTGCGTGAATGCAAAGGCGAATCACTTCTCGTAGTGGTCAATCGGGAGGTCTGCAATATCGCTATTAACTTAGCGCCTTATGATTATCGACTCGATGAGTTAATAATTGGCGATGGTGGCGAAGTGGGCGACACTTCACACGCAGCAGCAATTCACTTCCGCCCACACAGTGCAGGCGTTCATATCTGGCGGCTTGAGAGAGATTAAGGATGCAACCAGAAGCGAAGCGCTTCTGAGAGATAACTACTCCACGAACGCTCGTTATGGCCAGTGCGCGGATAGACCTTATGAATGAAGTTCACACCTGAGTGCCAACCATTTTTAATTGCTAATTCATTCGCATAATTTTGAAAGGGTTCATACCCCTTGTCGAGGCCTTTACTCCCACGGCTCATCCAAAGGCGAGAGATCTTTCCAGGAGTGAGCGGAGTGATAAGCGCATCCACCAACGGGTTCTCACCGATTATCCAATGGGGAGAGAAGGCGAGCGCTGTTTGGAAGCGATGTGGGTAGTTATTCACTCCGTAGAGCGTCGCCAATCCACCCATACTTGAACCGAGCATCGCTGACTTCAGCGAATCAATCTCAGATCCCGTTGCCTTGGCAATAGTAGGGATGATTACCTCTGCTATCTCAGCGAGATAGTGATCAGAGCGAATCTCATCCAACGGAAAAGAAGGTTGTTCTCGCTGCCAGAAGCCGGATCGACCAAGAATCGGAGTGACCCCATTCTGAAATGGGTGCTGGGGTGCAAGGTCTTTCGCGCGGCCGAATGGGTCTTGTGCGGAGGCGCTATGGAAGGTTCCGATAACAAGTGGGGGAGTTATTCCGAACTCCTCAGAGACTGATATCGCTCGCTGGGCGAGCTCCCACGTTCTCCCTCGTGTGGCGGTCTTCTTATCAAAGATGTTCTGCCCATCGTGAGCCAGCACGACCCGGTCGCTACCGCCCGCAGGTGCCCAATAATCAACTCTTCTGCCGTTGAAGTAGGTGCGAGCCACGCTTCCTGGCAGACCTCGAACTTGATAGTGCATTAGCTCGCTCATAATGGAAGGATAGACCTACTTATGAAGCGGTCAATTATGTGGTTCCGAAGAGATCTTCGCATCGGAGATCACCCAGCGCTCTTGGCAGCGTTAGCAGAATCCGATGAGATTGTTCCTATCTTTATTCTGGACGAGAAATTCTTTGCGCAGGCGGGCACAAAGCGCTTGGCATATCTTGCCAACTCACTTCGCGAATTAAACCGGTCACTTGATGATCGATTGCATATTGTGCAGGGCAAGCCCATCGCTGTTCTCAAGCAGATGCAAGAGCTATACGGCGCGCAGGATGTACATATCTCCGAAGAGTTCGAACCACTTGGTCGTGCTCGCGATCTTGAAATTGAGAAGGCTGGGATTACTCTCATCCGCACCGGCAGTCCCTATGCAGTTGCGCCTGGCCGCGTGCGAAAACCGGATGGCACTAATTATCGCGTCTACACCCCGTTCTATAAGGCGTGGGTTACTCACGGTTGGCGGGGTCCAGTAACAGCGCCAAAGTTAATCAATGCGGTGGAGCCGACTAAAGAACATCAAGAATTTCCACATTGGCATCTGCCAGAAGGTGCTCTTATTACACCAGCAGGAGAACATGCTGCGCTGTTGCGTTGGAAGCAGTGGTCGAAGGAACATCTTCGTGATTACAACGAGATGCGCAACGTCCCAAGCGTAGATGGCACAAGTCGACTCAGCGCTGCTTTGAAGTTTGGTGAGATTCATCCACGTACTCTGCTTGCCACTCTTGGTGATAGCGATGGTGAGGTGACTTACCGTAAAGAGATTGCTTGGCGCGAGTTCTATGCCGATGTTCTCTTCAACTACCCAACGACCGACAAAGAGTATTACGCCCCCCGCTTTGCGCAGATGCGTTATGACGAGCCCGGAGATCTATTTGAACGGTGGAAGAGTGGCACAACCGGCTTCCCATTCGTCGATGCGGCAATGCGTCAATTACTCAAAGAGGGTTGGATGCACAACCGTGCCCGCATGGTCGTCGCCTCGTTCTTAGTAAAGGATCTACATCTGGAATGGCAACTTGGCGAGCGATTCTTCGAGCAGCACCTCATCGATTACGACGTAGCCAGCAATGCGCACGGCTGGCAATGGACGGCAGGCTGTGGCACAGATGCCTCACCTTATTACCGCGTCTTTAACCCCATCGAGCAAGGTCGTAAGTTTGATCCAGATGGTCACTACATCAAGCGCTATGTGCCAGAGCTTGCTCAGTTATCGGGAGCGGAGATTCACGAGCCATGGAAAGTCATTGGCGGTTTAGATCACGGGTATCCAGATCCAGTTGTTGATCATGCAAAGGAGCGAATCGAATCGCTAGCCCGCTTGGCTGAGATTAAAGAGAGTCCCAGCTCTTAACGCCACCGCCACTTCGCTTTGCTGCATACATCGCACTGTCGCAACGTTTCAAAAGTTCACCTCGTCCATCATTAGTGACCATGCCGATGGATGCTCCCACTTTTACTGAGCCAGTCACTAAATGCACCGGATAACTCAACGCCGCAAGGAGCGCCTCTGCCGCTTCGATGCCATCACCGCGCACGATGGCACCGAATTCATCCCCACCGAGTCTGGCTAACAGATCACCGTGTGCCAGCGCCCTCTCAAATCTGCGGGAGATGTGCCGCAGCAATTGATCGCCCACATCGTGACCGCGCTCGTCGTTAATGGGCTTAAAGCCGTCAAGGTCTAGGAGTAAGACGGTGCCAACCCCGCTGCGCTCAATCTCGGCAAGTTCAGCCAAAAATCTTCTCCGATTTGGCAGGCTCGTAAGTTCATCGAGGTGGGCTAACTCTCGATCATCGCGCGCCGCATGCGCGCTCCTTAACGCTACGACCATGCGTAGAAATGAAAATGCGATGGTGGCAATGGCAACTGCAATAACCGGAGCCACAAAGGCAGATGGATGAAGAGCGGCTGTTGCCAGAATGATTGTGGCGAGGATGAGTGAGGCGGTGGTGGTGAATGAGCTCCATAGATCTGAGATGATTATCGGCTTTGGTCGGTGATAGAAGGCCTCTGCTATGCAGATGAGACCAAGTAACCAGCCATCATCGATAATGGAAGCGAACGGATATCCGGTTGTAGCTGATGCGATCAGAAAGTAGATATCGGTCGTCGCAAAGAGTGCGAAGCCAGCGAGTAATAAGAACGATCGGCCGCTCTTGGGCAGTAGGAGGAAATAGAGCACTGAAGTTGCGAGCAACACAACATCGCCAGCGGGGAAGAGCAGAGTAAAGAAGACTGTTGATGTAGAACCATCAAAGGTAATCATCGCGGGTTTGATAAAGAGAGCTGCAATGAGCGCACTTAACCCAAGCGATGAGATCAACGCATCGAGGAGCTGGGTGAAGGTTAGGAGCCGCTCAAGTGTTGTTGAGGAGAACAAGGCGAGAATCATGCATGGATAGAAGAGCGTGTACCCAGCGTTGATGTAGAGAGTGAGCGCGTTCGGATTGTCACCAGGATAGAACGATTGCCAGGTCGACAGGGTTGAGCCAATCGCCCAGGAACCCAGACCGGTCGCCGTCAACAGGAGTGATCCACGTGAGTTGAAGAGTGGACTACGCAGAAGCGCTGCTGCGGCGAGGAAGGGAGTGGCGTTATAAATGATGAGATCGGAGAGTGGCGTCGGGGTGGGGAATGCTAGGCGAATTCCCAGATGCAGAATGAGGAAAAAGATGGGGAATAGCCGTGGAGTGAGATAAATTCGCTTCCGGTTCATCCGAGTGCCAGCCACTTGCTACAGGCTAATAGTGGAGAGTTCAGAAGAGTTTTCAATTGAGTGTCGAAGATATGGAGTTGTAATGTTAGAAGCAGTTCAGAATGAAACCGAGAGTGGATTGCCATCCCGCCGAGCAGTCCTCTGTGGCGCCCTTGCACTGAGTTTGGGCCTGGCCACAGATCTCGCCTCCGCCTCCGTTCCAGCTTCTGGCATCAGCCAATCGGGCGGTAAATTAAAGATTGATCTTGCCAAGAATAAAGCGCTCGCCAAGGTTGGTGGAGTTGTCACTATCGATCTCTCGGATGGCCGCACCATCGCAGTCATTCGAACATCGAAGGCCGTTAATGGTTACAACTCGATTGACTTGAGTTGCACACACAATGGCGTAACCGTGATGCAGCAGGGCAGTAATTGGATCTGCCCAGCACATGGTTCTGAGTTCACACTCCCAGGCAAAGTTGTACGTGGTCCGGCCCGTACCGCCCTTACCAAGATTCCACTCACCGCAACAGCAAAGACAGTCACTCTTGGCTAGTTGAATTTATTTATGGCATAAAAAAACCACCGATATCAACCGGTGGTTTTTTTATTGAACTTTTAGTGCTTAGAGGCCAGCCTTACAAGCGATGGTGCGGAATTGAAGCGCCTGTGAAGAGTTGGTCTTGATCTGAGCCAAGAGTGTTGGCTGTTGTGCCTTTGCGACATCGTAGCGTGAGGTCATTGAGGTGACCTGAGCTTGTGCCTTTGCAAGGCGATCATTCAAGTTTGTAAGAATCTTCTGAAGGTTTGCGATGTTCTTATTCGTGCTTGAGATACTGCCGTCGTAGCCAGAGTATGCACGAATCCAGTTTGCGTAATTCTGAACATTCTTATCTGAATTTCTGATTGACCCGGAAAGATCATTTGCGAAGGCGAGAATTTGTGAGTCGTTATATGTCTTTGCAAGTGTTGCACGAACAAGATCACGCTGTGCGCCAGCGTTATCGCGCTTTGTTGTATCTACAATGACCTTTGCCTGAAGTGCTGCAATAGCAGCATCTACACCGATTGCAGTGATAGGGATGGCTGGCTTTACCGCGTGGTCATAGTCAACGATGTACTTCTTTGTCTTCGCATCAGAGATCTGCTGATTCAAAACATCAACAAGTTTCTTGGAGGCATCGATGCTCTCGGCAATCTGGTTCAGTGCGCTGATCTGTTGATTTGCAAATGCGTTGCTCTCGGTGACTGAGCTCTTGTATGCAGTGTCAGAGGAGATGCAATCTGAGGTGACCCAGACGAGCTTCTTACTTGAAGATGCAGGATTGACGCCACATGTGTACTTGGTTCCACCAGCGGTTGTCTTAGCGCCCTTCTTGGCGCAGGCAACGCCCTGCTTAACTGAGGCGGCGTGCGCACCAGTGGTGCTTGAGAGCACGAGGAGGCCGGCCGTGATGACCGCGCCAATCATGGTTACGTGGTTAGCCTTATTGCTTTTTCTCATCACATTTCCTCCAAGTTGTTGCTTCTTTATGCCATTCTGGATCGAATTGGTCGCGTTGGGTTCGGGTCAACACCCGCCTCTTAACGCCTGTGAGAATTGTAAGTGAGCAGCCACCTTGCAAAGTCACAATTAGGCGTGCAGGGCGTGGGAAATGGCTGAGAGATTGCGCTCAGCGGCGCTGGCGGACCCGAACACCCATCCCAATCCGGCGGACGAGACCTCGGGGGGCCTTCCGAGCGATCCAGCTCAGGACTTTATATTGGCCACCAGGTATGCAGATCGCCTCTCCTTTTTGCGCCGCCGCCCAAGCATCTGTCACAACTCGGTCAGCATCGAGCCACATAAATGTCGGAAGTCCACCCATCTTCATCTGACCCCGCTGATGGAATTCGGTATGTGTGAACCCCGGGCAGAGCGCGAGGACGTTAACTCCGCTGTTGCGAAGTTCAGTGTTGAGAGATTCAGAGAAGACGGTGACGTAGGACTTTGCTGCGCTGTACGTGCCGCCAGCAATCCAGCCGGCAACGCTACTGACATTAATAACTGTTCCGGATTTCCTCGCGTGCATCTGGGGGAGTGCTGCGTGAGTAAGGCGCATCGGTGCAGTGACAAGCACATCTAGAAGTTGTTGTTCATCCTCAACCTTGCTCGATGAGAATGCCTTGTTGAGACCAAAGCCAGCGTTGTTGATAAGAACATCGATTGGCTTTATAAGCTCGTGAAGTCGGGCCTCAACCTTTGCTAACTCATCCACCTTTGAAAGGTCAGCCTGAAGAATTTCTACCTGAACTCCATATTTTGCTCGGTAATCCGCGGCTTGCTCTTCCATACGTGATAGATCCCGTGCGACCAGGACAAGGTCATACTTCTTCTCGGCAAGTAAGCGTGTGAATGCGTTACCGATGCCTGCGGTTGCACCTGTGATGAGAGCGTGGGCCATAAATATGAGTCTAAACTTCACCTAGTCCAGCGTCTAGGCTTACGTAGCCCAGATGCAACACGTCCCAGTAGCTCAGTGGATAGAGCGACCGCCTCCTAAGCGGTAGGCCACGGGTTCAACTCCCGTCTGGGACACGCACTGTGAATGAAATACATCAAAGATGGCAATCAATCTCTAGACAACTTCCGGGCTCAAAGGGAGACTACGTGAGTGAAGAGAGCTCGAATTAGCCTTTTTGTCTCAGCCATTCTCGTTTCTGCCCTCTTAGAAAGTGGGCCGGCAGTTGCGAATGATTCGACTGGCGGTCTCTCGGTTAGCACCTGGACCTGTTTCCGTCCGGATCCCGCAGGGTTGAGCACGTTCGCAGAAATGGCCATTGGAAATTTGCAGGTAGATACCCCAAAGCAAACCCTGAAAGGGAAGAACACAACGCTTACTTTCACTAACTTTCACTTCAGCAATATGAAAGGCCTTTGGTCAAAACTAACTTTGGCTGTGTCATACAACTCGGTTCGTTATGGCACCAAAGTAATGACAATAAACTCTGATGTTAAGACTACGCCAGTAAAGTTTTCTGTTTCTCTTCCATCAAAATATCTTCCCAAGGCGGAGTTCATAATTAATCTTGCCGACGGTTCCAATCGCAATAGTTTATTGAATGCGCTCTGCATTCCTACTTCAACTTTTAACTCACACTTACCAGTCAACGCTTCTAGTTCGCTTGAACAATTAAATCGTGTTAGCGTCCTCGCTTCGAAATTTATTGCAGGCTCTGGCTCGGCCCCGGTACCTTCAAATTTGGTTATTCATATTGATCCAACGATTGCCGATACCCTCTGGTTGAAGAATTCGGTAGCAACTATCGCAAGCGCCACCCAATTAGTTTCTGCCTTTGGTCTCTCACTTGAAGGAAAACTTAATTTGTACATCTCCTGGGGGCCGGCATTTCGGAATCTATATATTCCGGACTCTTGCAAATACAACGCTGGTGGAGGGTCGTGTGGCAATGGTGATATCTGGGCCGACCTGCAGTGGTTTGCCGGAGGTTCAAGTGATATTTCGAATGCGGACAGTATTCCCGATGCACTTTCACGACTGTCGATTGCAGCCAATATTCCACATGAGCTAGGGCACGAGGCCCAGCAAAGTGCAGCTAAGTCGGTTGGTAATCCTAACTTCTGGATGATTCAGCCGGCTTGGCTTCGTGAGGGAACTGCTGAATTCTTTAAATTAGTTGCATACTCAAAAGCCACAAGCACTTCATATTTGGATCTACGCAATTTGTATCTACAGGGCACCGGAAATACTTGCCTATCCGTCTCGTTGACCGAATTAACAGGACAGGGAAGCTATTCCAGTAGTTGTGAATACACCAAAGGTCTTATTGCAACTGAGTATCTGATAGCCAAGACAGGAAATATGGATGCGCTCTTTATAACTGAAAAAATTCCGGGCGAGGATTTCGCAGCAGTCTTCGAAAAAGCTTATGGAATCTCTCTCGCACAATTCTCCGCTGAAGCAGATGACTACTTCGCTAAAGCAGTTGCTGCGGTTGTAAAGAAATAAACTTGCTATAAGGGAAAATGTGGCTCTCGGGAGTCACTCCAAGAAATAGTTAGTTCTACTTCGATGCGCGCTTACTAAAGAAATCCCATAAAGCCAGTGTTAGAAGAATCATCGAGAAGCCGAAGAGGAGATCTTCGATGGGCGCACCGGCTAGCCTTCGGCCAATTATCTGGGCAGGTTCATACATCACAATATTTTTAGAGGTTAACCACCAATTAGTAAGCAACTGAAAAGGAAGAATGAGTCCATAGGTTAGCCAGAAGATGCCGCGGGTGATCATCTGGGTGCGGAGCAGGAAGAGATCAACCATCACGGCGACGAGGACTGCATTAAGAGCGATATCGGAGTAAATCATCGTGAACCACCGTTCTTCAGGCGGGTAACGATTTTGTTCAGTGCGAGATAAGTCAAAATAGTCATGAGCGGCACGATTATGAAGAAGAGGACCTCTTCAACCGGCAGGCCGCCCCATAAAGTTGTATTAAGGATTTGGTGGGAATCAAAGCGCCAATTCTTCTTATGGATAGCCCAGGCATCCCAACTCAGATAGATGACGAGAATGGCAGCATCGACTTTAAGGAAGGCCCGCCACTGGGAAGTTATGCGCAGTCTGAAGGCTAGATTTACGAATATGGCGCAGATCGCAACAAAGGCAAGTACAAATGAGTACTGGAAATGCCGCATGCCTAATCATCTCCCAAACTGAGGTTTTTTCACATACGCTCGCGCTATGAATCTCGGACTTTCTGCTGTGTATGCGCGGGCGCAGAAGTTTTCTCGCCTATCTGCGATAGTAGCAATCCTGGCATTCATCGCCTTGAAAGTTCTTGGAATTCAACTCTCTATCTCGGTTCAGCTCGTAATTGCACTTGGAGCGCTGCTTCTCGGAGTCCCACACGGCGCTGTTGACCATTTGATCTCTATCTCCTCAAAATCAAAAGTTCGGTTCGTGCTCTTCATCGTTATCTACGTTGCGATCGCTGTCGCAGCTGGATTTGGAATTGCAACGTGGAACATCTGGGGATTCCGACTTGTACTCATCATGAGCGCGCTCCACTTCGGTTATGGTGACGCGGCCTTTGCTGGTGAATGGCGAATTGCACGCGGGGTTAGCAAAAAACCGTT
>CAINVP010000082.1 GCA_903854185.1 uncultured Actinomycetes bacterium | reverse complement strand
ATGAACTCAACACCTTTGAGTCCTGCTTCAATCATTCGATTAACAGCGTTAACACCGCCGCCGCCAATTCCGACGACTTTGATTACAGCTAAATAATTCTGCGGTGTTGCCACAATTTCCTCATCCCTAACCCTAAATCTCTACTGGAGAGTTATTCTGCACTTCTGTACTGAGAGGTAAAAGTAAGACCCACGCACCGATGTAGCAATGACCGACACGGTTTAATACCACTCGTGATATTTCTGCATTGAGAAGAGTGAGAAGTACTTACTTTGCTATTGGGGCAAGCGGTGTAGATAAATCAAGGAGAGTTGCTTGTTGATTCTCAGGAAGAGATATCAACTTCTTATAAACGCTCATCTTAAGAGGAAAATTCGTAGCATCGCCCCATTTAATAAGCAGGCCAGCTCCTGGACCGGTCCTCATTTCAAGATCGTCGGATGACTTCGCTATGAAGGCGGTCGCTGAGGAGATGAGCTCTGGAGATAACTGGGAGAGCATCGTTGCCACAGCTGATTTAATAGCAGTACTTTGATCAGCAAGTGAGACCGTGGGCAAAGTTCCAGAACTTTCAATATGGGTGAAAACAGCACCGGCAGCGTCAAAGTAATTGATCTGGCCTCGTCCATCGACAAATTGCGCGACGGCGCTCCTCACAGTAATGGCTACGCTCAGCTTTCTCGAGAACCAATTTCGAGAGATATTGCTTCTCTCAATCCAGTTGACCTCAGTTAATTTCTTGTCAATTGCTTTAACATCGATTCGAGCGAGTGGTTCGCCAATGTGAATTGCCGGTTTGCTCTCCTCCAAAATGAGTGAGATGGAGTTCTGGTCAGTTGTGCCAGTAATTTCGATCGATTTCACAACAAGAATATTTGACCATGCAACGAGATAAATCGCGCCACCGAGCGCACCAATAATCAAACACCAACGAAATATTCTTGCAAAGGTCTTCATAGCTTTTAGTTGCGCTCTGAAAGTGATTTAACCAAGACTGGTGCGAGTGAACTGACATCTCCAGCTCCCATAGTGAGAAGCAGGTCGCCCGGTTTCGCAATCTTTACCATAGCGGCCACCGCGTCCAACATAGAGGGCTCGAAGGTGACTTGGCCATAACCATTTTCAATCATTCGTTGAGCGATTCGCAATGAGGAGACTCCGGGAATGGGCTCCTCACTTGCTGCATATACCTCGAGGAGAAAGACTTCATCGGCCAGAGATAGCGCCTCCGCGAATTCGTTAGAGAATGCTTCAGTTCTTGTATACCTATGAGGCTGAAAGAGAACAATCACTCTTCCACCTGTGGCATAGCGCTTGGCGGCTTCTAAAGTGACTCGAATCTCCGTGGGATGGTGGCCGTAATCATCAATCACGGTTACACCGTCCACTTCGCCCTTTCTCTCAAACCGACGTCGTGATCCAGTGAAGGAGGCGAGGCCATCCATCAACTGCGATGCCGGTAGGCCGAGGGCAACTCCTGCAGCAAGAGCTGAAGTTGCGTTCAGGAGATTATGCTCACCGACAACGGCAAGTGAGAGCTCGCCTAGTACTACGCCATTCTGCGTAATTCGAGCGAACGAGCGGGTTGGCTCAAGAACGATACGTGTTATCTGAAAGTTCGCCTCGCTCTTGCCATAGGTAATGACTTGAATATCACTCCTTCTAATCTTCGCTAATAGATCGCGAACTCCTGCATCATCGACGCAACAGATAAGAAAACCACCGATCTGGATTGTTCCCACAAAATCTAAGAAGAGCTCTTCGATGGCCTGAAGTGAGTTGAAGTTGTCTACATGATCCAACTCAATATTGGTGATAATCGCGCCAAACGGTTTGTACACGAGAAAGGAACCATCAGATTCATCGGCCTCTGCGACAAAGATATCTCCCCCACCCAAGTACGCATTTGTTCCCGAAGAGTTAATCATTCCGCCAATCGCAAAAGATGGATCAACGGCTGCACTTTGCAGAGCTACTGTCAGCATTGAGGTTGTGGTGGTCTTGCCGTGAGTTCCGGCGACCGCAACGGAGCGAGTGCCCTCCATGAGAAGGGCTAGCGCCTCTGCTCGAGTCATAATCGGAATTCCAGTTGCCACCGCCTCCGCAATCTCCGGATTTTGCTGATCAATGGCAGAAGAGACGATGAGCAACTCCGCGCCTTGTATGTTCGTTGCCATATGCCCTTGAAAGATTTTCGCCCCAAGCGTCTGAAGATTCTCGGTAACAGAGTTAAGTTTAAGATCGGAGCCACTCACGATTGCACCGGCTGAGATCATGATTCGGGCAATGCCAGACATCCCTGATCCGCCTACGCCGATGAAATGTATCCGCTTATCTTTAATGGAGTTCATCTCTTATTTCCTCTTGTTGCAGCGGCAAGCAACTCATAGCCAATGGCCTCTGTCGCATGTGGGTGGCGAAGTTGTGAGAGATCAAGCGATGTAGCAACCTCCGCTGCCTTCATAAGCCGAATAATATTGGCCGAAAGATAGTGGGAAGTGAAGCCACTATTTGCGACAACCGTTGCCAGACCTACGGATTCAAGTTCGCTGGCATTGAATTTTTGCTCTCCATTTCCAATTTCCAATGGAATGAGAAGCGCATATTTGCCGAGCTCCACTAATTCTGCACATGTAACCGCACCCGAGCGGGAGACCACTAAATCCGCTGACTGCATGGCGCGGGCCATATCTTCGATATAGGAAAGCGGGACGTACCCCTGCGATGTCGGCGGCAGTTCATTTTTCCCACCCACAGCATGAACAATCTGAAAATTTGCCCGAGTGAGCTCATGCTTAGCATCGGCAAGAACGCTATTCATCGACCGCGCACCTAGTGAACCGCCAAAGACGAGAATGACCTTCTTGGAAGAATCGAGTCCCAGTCCACTGAGCCACTCGTCACGTTGAACACGAATAGTTTGCGGTGAGAGCGTAGCGTTCTCATACATGGCACCCCGGAGTGGCAAACCAACGATTTTTCCATGTGCAAAAAGCTTATCGATACGCCTCGTAGCGCCAAAGGCTAAAAGGGGTTCTGCCCCAAGGCGCACTCCGAGCTTATTGGCCCAACCAGGAAGAACATTTGCTTCGTGCGCGAGCATCGGAATACCAAGGAGTTTACTGACTAGATAGACCGGTGCGCAGATATACCCACCAAATCCAATTACCGCATCCGCGCCCCTCAAGGCACTCCGTACTTGCAGAACGGACTGTAAGAATTTGACTGGCCATAGCAGCGCCTGGCCAGAGAGACGCCGAGGCAGCGCTGCTTTAGTAATCGTGTGAACTGGGAAACTCTCAGAACCAAGCAAGCGTTCTTCTACCCCTTGATTCGAAGAGATAAATTCACATGAGATCTCTGGATTGTGTGTGCGCAACCAACGAGCAACGGCAAGAGCAGGTTCGAGATGACCAGCTGTTCCGGCCGCGGCAAAGACGATTCGCTTATTCATGGACGGACTCTTCCGGCGAGCAACTCTTTTGTCTCGGGATTTCTTCGAATCCCATTGAGTACTAATCCTATCGCCATGTAATTTGCGATGAGCGAAGAGCCACCGTACGAGATAAAGGGAAGGGTGACGCCCACGACTGGGAAGAGACCGATATCTGAACCTATATTCACAACTACCTGCAGCAGAATCCAAGCACCGACTCCAGCTGTGGCGTATCGAAAGAATAAATCTTTACTCTGCATCGCTGTTCGAAAGATGGCATAGAGAAGTAAGCCGTAGAGCGTCAGAACGAAGAGAGTTCCGAGCAAGCCGAGCTCCTCGCCGATCACTGAGAAGATAAAATCGGTATGGGCCTCTGAAAGGTTCGCCCACTTCTGTTGTGAAGCTCCAAGGCCAACGCCGAAAAATCCTCCGCTAGCTAGCCCCATCACCGAGTGAGCAGGTTGCCACCCGGCGAATTTATAAACTGATGGCTTGAACGGATCCAGCACCGCAGCAAAGCGATGAAGCCGGACCGGTTGAGTGACAACGGCCGCTCCCACGCCAAGGACTCCAACTATCGCCATACCGGAAAAGATTCTCATAGAAATTCCGCTGATGTAGAGCATGGCCGCAGCAATTGACATCACAATCAATGCAGTTCCCAGATCCTTACCGGCCATGATGAGTCCAAGAAAGATACACACTCCAGGCAGAATCATTGTGACTAAGCGCAAATGATCAGGTTCAGCAGAGCTCTCTTCATAGCGTTTGAGCTGAACTGCGCACCAGACTACAAGAAGTAATTTGGCGAACTCACTTGGCTGAATGGTGAATGGACCTACGGGAATCCAGTTGCGATTTCCATTTGTTGAGTGGCCGATAAAAATCGGTAACGCGAGCAGAACTATTCCGACAGGGATTGCCACGCGAGCAATGACTGAGAACAAAGCGAACCTTAGGTGCATAGCGAGCCAGCCGCCAAGTATGGCGATGGCCATGAACATTAGCTGTTTGAGAAAAATTGCATAGACCGAGCCATAATCCTGTAGCGATTTAACAGAAGAAGCAGAGAGCACCATCACCAGACCGAGCGCACTAAGTGAGAGCAGCGAGAAGAAAATGATGTAATAAGGAGCTAACGGAGATTTGATGAACGAGCCCTGAATTCGCGCCTTCATGAAAGTAGCGCCTGAACGGCATCGCGAAAGGCATCGCCGCGATGAGCATACGAGGTGAATTGATCCATTGAGGCACATGCTGGTGCAAGAAGCACTACATCGCCCGGCTCTGCTAATGCTGCTGCTTGTCTTACAACCGCGCCCATCAACTCTTCCGCCGAACTACCATCTATTAGAAAGACTGGAATCTCTGGGGCATGTTCTTTGAGTGACTGCGCAATCAGATCGCGATCTTTCCCGATCAGTACGGCAGCGCGGATGCGCTTTCTCATAGCTAGTACAAGGTCATCCATCGTTGCACCTTTTGCTAATCCACCTGCAATCCATATGCAGGACTCAACAGAAGAGAGTGCGGCTCTTGCTGCATGGGGATTCGTTGCTTTTGAGTCATTTATCCAACGAATCTCATCTCGCTCCACAATTAACTCAAGGCGATGGCGATCTAACGTGAAATTACGAAGACCTTCATTCACCTGCTGATGGGAAATTCCAAGTGCCAGCGCGAGTCCGGAGGCTGCCATCGCATTTAATACATTGTGTGGCACCGATGGCTGAATCTCACTCAGCTCGGCGAAACTTTCTGCTAACTCTGGCGAATCCACAAATGCGCGGTCAACCAGCAGATTCTCAACTAGACCAATCTCTCCCGGTCTCGGAGTGTCAAGGGAGAATATGACTCGTCGCCCATTCCAGCTCAACGAACGATTAATTATCTCTGGATCAAGGGCATTAAGAACTGCGAGATCTGTCTGCTGGAGTAACTTTAGTTTTGCGTTTGCATATGCATCAAAGTCGCCATGCCAGTCAATGTGGTCTTCGGCAATATTTAAAATGGCAACGGCGGTGAAAGTTGGTAACTCACTCCAATCAATTTGAAAGGATGAGAGCTCTAGCGCTAGATAATCCAGCGTTGAATCTTCCATAAGTGTCTGAATGACTGAATTTCCTACATTGCCACACGCCTTGCCGCGAACTCCCGCTGCAGTGAAGATAGATTCCACCATCTGCACTGTTGTGGTCTTTCCATTTGTGCCAGTCAGCGCAATCCATCTTTGAGTAGGGTTTAATTCACATTTCACCAACCAGGCAAAGTCAATTTCAGAGATGAGTTGGGTGCCGTTCGCTTTTAACGCAAGAAGCAGCGCATGATCTCTCTT
>CAINVP010000081.1 GCA_903854185.1 uncultured Actinomycetes bacterium | reverse complement strand
ATTCAGGTCTTCGATAATCTCTAATCGGGTAACCCCTCCTTAGGGAGAATTCCAAGAGGAGTACGGATAAGAGATACTCGAGTAATTTCGATTCCCAATCGTCCGCGGATTGTTCTAATATGAATGACGATTCTTCTTCACCCCGTCAATCTAGCAATAATGCGAGTTATGATGTGATAGTGATGAAACGAATAATTTGTACAGCAATTCTCCTCTTCGTTTTCACGGGTGAGGCCCACGCTGCCCCGACGTACACTTTTCCGATATCAGATTGCAAAGTGAGTTATGCGAGGGCCCATCACAACTACCCGGCTACTGACATCTTGACTAAGACTGGGTGCCCCTTTGTCGCGCCTACTTCAGGGACGATTGATGAAGTAAATCGCATCGATACATTCTCATGGAGAACGAATAAGGGAGCTGACCGAGGGGGTCTCTTCGTATCTATCATCGGAGATGATGGAGTTCGGTACTACGGATCTCATCTCAGCAAAATTCCGACCACTATTCAAAGTGGAGTACGAGTTAACGTCGGAGATGTCATTGGTTACGTGGGAACTTCTGGAGATGCAAAGGGAGTGGCTTCCCATCTGCATTTTGGAATCTCCTGGCCCACACCCGCTGGAATCTGGTGGGTGCGTCGGGGAGAACTCTTTCCTTGGAAGTATCTAGATGCCTGGCGAGCTGGCAAAGATCTTGCGCCAACGCACTCAGTTGCAGCACTTGAGAAGAAGATTGGTACGGTGCCCAAGCAGGTGGGCTATTAAGATAAAAAAAAGACCCGAAGCTTTCGCTCCGGGTCTTTCAAGGTTTAATGGTTATGCAGGGTTTACTGCGTCAGCCTGAGGACCCTTTGGACCCTGGACGACTTCAAAAGTAACTGCCTGACCCTCATCAAGGGACTTGTATCCATTGCCCTGGATTGCTGAGTAGTGAACAAAAACATCTTGTCCGCCGCCATCAACCGCAATGAAACCAAAACCCTTTTCAGAGTTGAACCACTTAACTGTACCTGTTGCCATGTAGCTATATCCTTCGGTAAATGTGACTCTCAAGAATTCCTTGAGTGCCGGTCTTCCTCTGCACAGATTTACCGAACTAAGACTTCAGAGTTTCCTCATCAGCCGCGAACCGGGTACTGCCAAGCGTCGGACTATTGAGAAGTGTAACCTGCCTCACCCATAAGGGAAAGCCCTCAACCTGCGAATCTGCCCATAATCTGGGCTGTGGAGGATCTGCCACTAGCCAAATACGGCGGGTTGGACCATACTTTCGAGCATATGTGAGGGATGTGGGCACGCGCGAGCGTGAGTAGGTTCGCATCAATGGTCGGCTGGGGAAGGCTGAATCAATTGATCGCCTTACTCCAGCTATCGAGGTGCGTTATGACTATCTCTTCACTCACAAGCCTGCCACGACAGGTTAAAAGCCCTGTCTACCAAGGGGATCTGCGAATCTACTCCGCCCCGCTCGCACTCCTTCGGCATATCCAATGGTCGCTTAATGAGATCTTCGGTGAGGTTGTCGCACTTGAGTGGGTGAATCAGCCACTCGTCGGGGGAGCCTCGGCGATGTCTCTTGAGTGGCGGGCCAACAAAAGCCACGCCTCTGCGATCGCCAGCACTTTGAAGAGCTGGCATTTCATCCGCTTTGAAGTTCGCGAGTACCCGGTGAATGGCGGTGAAGGCGTTCTCTATCGCGCCACCCCAGATCTTGGAATGCACCAAGCGGTCACCTCTTCAACGGGGGATGTGATGGTGCACGAGAATCGGTTGATGACCCTGACTGCCAATTGCCAGACCATTGAGTCGCTTCAGAAATCTATTGCGCTCGCTCTGGGAACTGACTGGGATAACGAGCTTGAGTGCTACCGGCTGGCACTCGTAGAGGGAGCGCCTACGCTTCGGGTTAGTATGTGACTATGAAAACCAACGGAAGACTTCGCGCAATTGCATTCGTCACAGCAGCACTCCTTATTGCAGCTGGCCTCACGTGGGGCGGCTCTCTTATCGGTAGCGGTTTCGCTGCACGGAGTGGAAATGCGATCACAGTAACTGGTTCAGCGAAGACATCGGCAACTGCCGATAACACCGTATGGACTCTCAACGCTAACGAGAATGGTTCCAACGCAGCGAACTCAGTCAGAAAGGCGGAGAAGAGCGTTGCCGCACTTCAGGACTATCTCACCAAGGGTGGCGTTCCTGCTAGCGCAATCGAAACTGGTGCGATCTCTACTTATGCAAATAATGAGTATTCCAATGGCAATCTCACCGGACGCGTTCTCTCCTACACAGCTAACCAGACTGTGACAGTGCGTTCAACAAACGTTCAGTTGATCAAGCGTCTTTCCAATGGAATTGGCACACTCTTGCAGACCGGTGTGAACATTAATAACTATGGACCGGCATATTACGTCTCAACACTCTCATCACTTCGCCCACAACTGCTATCCGAGGCTATGAAGGATGCCAAGGTTCGCGCCGAGGCAATCACAACTGCGGTCGGCGGAAAAGTTGGAGCCGTACTTTCAGTCTCAAGTGGTCCAGTTCAGGTGACTGCTCCGGATTCAGTTGATACTTCCTCAGGTGGAATGTATGACACATCCTCGATTGAGAAGACCGTCACTGTTACCGTCTCAGTAGCATTTAAGACGAGCAAGTAACCTTCATTAAGCCGTTATTCGTACGACTTAAAGATCAGAACGACGTTATGGCCACCAAAGCCGAATGAGTCGTTGATAGCTGCAATGGGACCAGCTGGCAGTTTGCGCGGAGTATCACGAACTACATCTACTACAACGGCTTCATCGAGGTTCTCGATATTAATCGTTGGGGGAGCGATACGGTTCTTGAGCGCAAGAACGACAAAGATTGATTCGATGGCACCAGCGCCACCAAGTAAGTGACCTGTCATAGATTTTGTCGCTGAAACCGCGACATGGTTGATGTGATCTCCGAGCGCAGCTTTCAACGCGTTGGCTTCAGCCACATCTCCGGCAGGAGTTGAGGTTGCGTGGGCGTTAAGGTGAACAATCTCCGAGAGGTCGACTCCGCTATCTTCGAGGGCAAACTTCACGGCGCGAGTTACCCCTGCGCCTTCTGGGTCT
>CAINVP010000080.1 GCA_903854185.1 uncultured Actinomycetes bacterium | reverse complement strand
GTTTGGTTGGCATCAACCGGCATGCTGAACGTGAAGTTCGCCGCGATCAATACGACGGTCCTCGTTCTCTCATCAGTGACATGTCAGTTTGGCGTTTTCGCGGCAGAGCGCTTCCAGCCTCGTCGAACCGGTTCGGTCCTTCGCTTCTCTAAATGGGGAATGCGCGAATGGTTTGCTATGACCTTCCTTATGGGCGCTTTCTTTATCGGTGGCCAGATTTACGAATACTCAAATCTTGTCCGCGATGGTCTCTCGCTCTCATCCCGCGCATACGGTTCAGTCTTCTACATCACGACAGGATTTCACGGACTCCATGTAACTGGTGGCCTTATTGCATTCCTTGTTGTGATGATTCGCGTAGCAAAGGCGCGCAAGTTTGGACATAAGCAGGCAACAGCAGCAATCGTAGTTTCGTATTACTGGCACTTCGTCGACATCGTTTGGATCGCGCTCTTCTCAGCGATCTACCTCATTAAGTAGAAGGTGGAATAACTCGTGAAGCCTCTTTCACATTTGCGCAGACATAGGTTTGCGGCGCCAGCAATTGTTGCTGCAGCGCTCATCACGGTTGGTTCAGCGTTCTCGATGGCATCTGCACTTCCAACCGTGCAGCACCAACAGACTACGTCGGGAAGCACCATCGTCGATGAGGGTAAGCAAATATTCCTTCGAGGTTGCTCCTCATGTCATGGACTTAACGCAGAGGGCTCTGGCATTGCGCCATCACTTATCGGCGTTGGCGGGGCAGCTGTTGATTTTCAGGTTGGAACGGGCAGAATGCCTATGGCAGATATGTCCCAGCAGGCGATGCGTAAGCGTCCGGTTTACAACGCTGAAGAGACCGCTGCCCTCGCTGCATATGTAGCTTCACTTGCCCCAGGACCTAAAGTTGTTGACCCAACTTCTCTGAACTGGGAGCGTGATGGAAACGTTGCAGATGGTGGAACCCTCTTCCGTACCAACTGCGCGATGTGTCATAACTTTGCAGCCCAAGGCGGAGCGCTTACCAACGGTAAGTACGCACCAACACTTATGGGTGTTGAACCAAAATACATTTACGAAGCGATGATCACCGGCCCACAATCCATGCCGAAATTCGCCGATACGACGCTGTCACCACAAGATAAAGCCTCGATTATTTCGTGGATTCAATCTGCGAATAAAGAGCCAGCAACCGGTGGTGCCTCCCTCGGTCGCGTTGGTCCAGTTACCGAAGGTCTGCTCGTATGGACTCTCGGACTCGGACTACTTATCGGTGTCGCAGTATGGCTTGCAATGAAGGCGAGATAACGAATGAGTAACTCTGTAGAACGTTTTGTAGATCCAGGTCTGCCAGAACACGTACACCGCAAAGCTGACTTTGATGAGCGCGCCGCAAAGCGCGCCGAGCGTCAAGTTGCGATCCTCTTTCTGCTATCTGCAGCATCCACTGTTCTAACTATTTACTCGTACATCTTCATTAGCCCAAAGAGCGAGATCTTCTTGCCGCTCTTTGGAAATCAGCAAGTCAATAACCTTGGAATTGGTCTTGGCCTTGCTGGAGCGCTCTTCTTTATCGGAATGGGCGCAATTCATTGGGCAAAGACTCTGATGGATGACACTGAAGTTGTTGCGGAGCGTCATGAGTTTCGCTCGTCAGATGAAGACCGCGCCGAGTTCGTCTCAACGATCAAGGAGCGTGCCGGAACTGCACAGCTCGGACGTCGCTCACTTATCAAGCGTTCGCTAGGAGTGGCGCTCGGACTAGTCGGCCTCTCCCCTCTCGTTCTACTCCGTGATCTCGGCCCGCTTCCTAAGAAACAGCTTGAGACAACAGATTGGGCAAAAGGTACTTACTTGGTCTCCGATCCTCAGGGTCGTCGAATCAAGGCATCGGATCTTGAGGTTGGTGCCGTCGCTCAGGTATTACCTGAACTTCCTGAAGGTACAGAACGTACCCTTGAGAATATTGGCAAGGATGCTGTTCTTCTGATTCGTATCCGCCCAGAGGAGTTCAACCTCGATGCAGAACGTCTCTCATGGACGCACGAAGGCATCATCGCATTCTCCAAAATCTGTTCTCATATGGGTTGCGCCGTAGCCCTCTATGAACAACAGACAAAACATCTTCTCTGCCCATGTCACCAATCAACATTCGATGTGACACGTGCAGCGAAGGTCATCTTCGGACCAGCGGCTCGCCCACTTCCACAGTTGGCGATCACTGTTGACTCTGAGGGCTATCTCGTCGCACAACAAGGATTTACTGAACCTGTCGGACCTAGCTTTTGGGAGCGTAACTCAGCATGAAAGCACGTGAGCGCATAGCAGGAAATGTCGCAGGATATGTCGATGACCGCACTGGTGCGGCCAAGTGGGCTAAGAAGAACCTTACTAAGGTCTTCCCTGACCACTGGTCGTTCATGCTTGGTGAAATCGCGTTGTACTCGTTCATCATTCTTCTGCTCTCCGGAACCTTCCTAACATTCTGGTACAACCCTTCTCAGAATGAAGTTTTCTATAACGGAAGTTATGTTCCCCTCCAGCACCTCACCATGTCTGAGTCGTACGCATCAACACTTCGAATCTCCTTCGATATTCGCGGCGGTCTCCTCATGCGTCAGATTCACCACTGGGCAGCGCTGATCTTCATGGCCGCCATTGTGGTCCACCTACTTCGCGTCTTCTTCACTGGCGCATTTCGCAAACCTCGTGAGGCGAACTGGCTCATCGGAATTGGTCTTCTTACTTTGGGAATCGTCGAGGGCTTCCTCGGATATTCACTCCCTGATGACCTACTTTCAGGAACAGGTATCCGCATCGCTGAAGCAATTATTCAGGCGATACCG
>CAINVP010000079.1 GCA_903854185.1 uncultured Actinomycetes bacterium | reverse complement strand
GCATCAATAGAACGTATCTGCTCCAGCTCTTTGATGACTGGCAAGACACCTAGTTTTCCCTCCTCGGTGAGCACCTCGGAGACTCTTGTCAGTTTTGCAGCAGAGAGCATCAACTTCGATTGGATGCGATCATGGAGAAGTTGAGATGCGTGAGTTCTAATCTCTTCATCAGAGTCAATGAGTTGGCTATATCGTGCGTTGAGTTGATCATTGAGCTTCGAAGTTGCCTCTAATTTATCCCCTAAAGTTCTTAGACGATTATGGGTGATCGCAACAAATAGAGTCGCAAAGATAAAGCGTGTGATGAGCTCGCCAAGAAATATGCCGCTGCTAAGAAAGTTCCCTGTGCCTAGGCGAGGAATTAAGAATTCTTTCCCAGCCCTGAGGGAAGCCAAAGTGATAAAAGAACCAAATAAGAGCTCAAGTAAGTAAAACCTGAAGCTCTTCTTTCTGCTCCGCCAGAAGAGCTGCGCAAGTCGAAGAGCGAAATAGATTGGCAAACCCAGGATTGCATAGGTCATAAGTCCAATTAGAAAGAAACGGATTCTCTCCCAGCCATATTCATAGTCGAAGGTGAAACTTCTCAAGTTTGAGAGATTAAAGATTAAAATCGTGGAGTAAATGAAGCCAGCTCGATAGTCGTAAGGACCGAGATAATTCTTAATTTTTAACATCTTCTCTCTCATTAGACAGTCTTCACCAATTGGAGATATTTAAGGATTGCTAGAGTCTTGAGGTCATCACTCTCTTTTGCGTCTGGCAACAAGATGTCATAGGCGCGAGACAGCTCTTTACGTACATAGGCATAGGTAAGGTCGAGGCGAATACTAATCTCTTGCACGGAAATTCCTTGTGCTAGAAGAGAGATGATGGATCTCTGGCGTGAGGTGAGTTCATAGTAAGGATTGAGATCAGCATCGCTCGCCTCTGATGCAGCAGGGAAGAACTCTTCCCAATTCCCTTTACCCACGGCGGTATCTTTCAAAATCTTTGCGTAATCCCCACTTGCCATCTCGCCGCTCTTCTCAAAGAAGGACCAGCCATTACGCATAGCTGGTGGCACGCGATTGACCATCTTTCGCACATTAAATTGTGAGTAGATGACGATGCCGATATATTCGTTGATTTCACGGAGAGCGATTCCAAGCTCAATTCCATTTAGTCCATCTGTGTCTAAGCCAAAATCAATGAGAGCAACATCGGCCTTCTTTGCCACCGAACGATCTAAGGCGGATATCCCGTCTGCATATGTGCCGATGAGTTCAATTCCTGGCTGATCCCTGAGTGACTCTTGCAAGAATTGTCGCAGCGCTGAGTCATTCTCGACATAGATGACTCGCGTTGAATTCATACCTAATGATGTCACGGGTTTCTCATAGGTATAGGGAGCTCTGTCACAAGTGTTACCTTTTAAGACTTCTTTTTCACCAATAAAATCAACTGATTTCCAAAGTGTGACACATTCTCAAAAGCCATTTGTAGAAAATTATTCTCCTCGCATGATGCACCTCAAGAAAACGCCAATCTCGATTTCCAAGGTAGTAGCTGGAGCCCTGCTTGGAGCGCTATTTCTCTCGCTCATAAGCCCGATGCCAGCCGCAAATGCCGCAACATTCAATTGCGGAACATCTGGAACTTACACAGTGACAAGCGGTCAGGCTAGTGGCGGAGCAAACTGTGTAGGCGATGTAACTTTTGATGCGTCGGTTACCTCGGTTGCTGCATACAGCTTCGAGCGGGCTCTTCTTGGTGCCGTCGTCTTCAGCAGTGGAATGACATCTGTTGGAGATTATAGTTTTTATCTAAGTACCATGACGTCTCTGACGATCAACGCTAGCTTCAGAACAATTGGCACTGCTGCTTTTGCGGGTAATGGAATGACTGGCTCAATGGTTTTGCCTAGCGGCATGACGACTGTTGCGCCTTATGCATTCCAGGGTCAACCATTTAACGCAATCACGATTCCTAGTACTGTGACGACAATTGGAAACTACGCCTTCAGCGGCGCCTATCCAACCACCTTAATTATTCCAAGTGGAGTTACCTCAATCGGTGAAGGCGCTTTTTGGGTCGCGAACCCAACTGATCTTCGTCTACCATCTCCAAGGCCAACTCTTGGTGCTAACGCATTTGCAAGTTTAACAACGACAAAGGGCAGTGTCTGTTTTGATGGAAGTTCCAATCTTTCTGTAACGCTTCCTGCAATTGATGATGCAAACTCAACTAATAACTTCACAGTTTCCGCCTGGGTAAAGGTTCCAGCGACGATTCCAAGTGCAGGGCCAATCATCGGAACAAATGGCGCAGGTTGGTATTCAGGTGCAAAGAATGGCTACACCTTCTACGTCGATGGTGTACCTGGTGCTGGAAATGGCCAATTCTCATTCAACGGCCAAGGTTCCACCAAGAATAGAGCTGGCTCGACGGTGCTCCCTATTGAGACCTGGACCCACATAGCTTATGTTCGAAACAACGGTCTTGGCACTTTGTATTCCAATGGTATTGCTCAATCAGATGCCACAGGATTTACAGATAGCTTTCACTATACAAACACCTCTTTTTTGATTGGCCGAGATACCGCTATTGGATACTTTAAAGGTTGTATTTCAAATCTGACAGTCGCTAATACGGCACTTTACACAAGTAACTTCTCAGCAAATCTTCCTTATCCTGCGGCAGATGCTGTTCCAACAAGTGCACAGTTCTTGATGAATCCGAATTTCACCGATGCAATCGCTTCTTGGAATAAAGTTTCTGGAGGCCCAACGTTAAGTAAAACGGGTTCGATTTCGTTATCCAATAACTTTCCGGTCCGCCCTCTGTTGAGTGTTACTCCAACATATACCAAAACATCTTCAAGTCTTTTGCTTGGCGAGAGAGAAACTTTCACAGCAACTGTAGCGGCAGGCGCAACAGGAACAGTTGCCTTTAAGGATGGCGCTGGTAATACCTTATGCACCACAGGATCCTTAGATGGTTCTGGAGTCGCGACCTGTTCTTGGCTTCCGAGCACTGTCGGTACCTATGTTGTCACCGCCTACTACTCTGGAGATGCTGGTTATTCTCCAACCTCATCCGCATCACAATCTGTTTCAGTGACAATAGTTCTCACCTACAACACTAATAATGGAATTGGTACCGCTCCAACCTCCTCAACCTATTCAGGATCTGCCATCACATTGCCATTAGGAACGGGTTTGAGCAACTCTGGCTATAACTTCGGTGGTTGGTCGTTGACGGAGACAGGTACCGCGCTGACTTCACCATATTCACCGTCGAGTTCGCGGACTCTCTATGCCGTGTGGACTGCTCGCCAATACACGATTACCTACAACTCAAATGGTGGCACCGGAAGTCAGAGCGCAGGTTCATATACAACGGCGGCAGCTGCAACGACTCTTCCAGTGAGCTCCACCTTCTCCCGCACCGGCTACTCATTCGGTGGTTGGGCGGCATCATCGAGCTCGACTACTCCCGAGACAAGTTATTCAACATCTGCCGATGTAACGTTCTATGCAATCTGGAACCGTGGAACCTATAACGTCAGGTTCTTGGCTAATGGCGGCACTGGATCTATGGAGACACAAACTAGTTCTTCCACGGCAAACTTAACTGCCAATGCATTTACTTTTACCGACCGTACCTTCACTGGTTGG
Organism: uncultured Actinomycetes bacterium; assembly: GCA_903854185.1. Taxonomy (GTDB): domain Bacteria; phylum Actinomycetota; class Actinomycetes; order Nanopelagicales; family Nanopelagicaceae; genus PALSA-747. The sequence continues at coordinate 4,520 of CAINVP010000079.1, read as the reverse complement.
AACACATCTGCTGATGGATCAGGAACTTCATATAGCGATTCACAGAGTTATCCGTTCCTAGCAAACCTCACACTCTACGCACGATGGGGAAATCTGATTACCTTTAGCAGCCAAGGAGCGACGAGCGGATCTCCATCTCGAACAAGTCAGAGCTGGACCAGCGGTGCAATAAATCTTGCAACCGTGGGGACCATGGTTAAAACTGGATACACATTCGGCGGGTGGACTAACGGCACGACGACTTATGCAGGTGGTGCGTCATACACGCCAACAACAGGAATTACGCTCAATCCTGTCTGGACAGCCAATACCTACACAATTTCCTATAACTCAAATCTAGCGTCAAGTGGCACTGTGCCATCTAGCCAGAGTTGGACAACTGGAGCATCGGCTCTTACCCTTTCAGGTAACTCAGGAAATCTAGCCAAGAGCGGTTACACCTTTGGTGGTTGGGCCGCGACAGCTTCATCTACAACAGCGGTAACTACTTACTCGACAAGTGCAGCAAAGACTTTCTATGCTATTTGGACACCAATTAATTACACAATTACCTATGCGCTAGCTGGCGGCACTAGTACCTTGCCAACTCAAGCAAACCAGAGAATTAGCAATTCATTTACTCTGGCAGCAATTCCGACCAGATCAAGTTATAACTTTGCTGGCTGGTCCGACGGAACTTCTACGTATGGCGCACTAGCGACTTACTCAATTACAGCAAGCACGCCATCTGCAGTCACGCTGACAGCACAGTGGGTCGCTATTTATACTGTGAGCTATATCCTCAACGGTTCTACATCTTCGGTAACAGGTGCCGGTCTCTATGACAGTGGCACGGTCGTAACTCTCTCAGGTGCGCCATCCCTTACTGGTTATAACTTTGCTGGCTGGGTCGATGCATCAAATAATCTACGTGCAGCATCTTCAAACTTCACTGTTGTTCAAAACTCTGCACTACAGGCTCGCTGGACTGCGATTTCATACTCTGTTACATACAACTTAGGTGGAGCTAGTGGAACGCTGCCTCTGCAGAGTTCTCTGACAATTAATCAAGCTTTCCAGGTTGCTCCTACGCCGAGCCGCGCAGGGTATAACTTCGCCGGCTGGAATGACGGTGGGGAAACTTGCACAGCAGGATCAACGTATGTCATCGGCAGCAGCAATGTGACGTTGACTGCACAATGGTCGGCGATTCCATATTCCGTGACATTTGACTTAGGCGGAGGAGCCGGAACGCTTCCATCCCAAAGTGATGGTTCTATTGGAAGCACCTTTACATTGCCTACCTCTGGTTCAAATCCAGCGTTGATGGCACATACATTTACTGGCTGGTCTGACGGATCCGCGCTCTACGCAGCCGGTGCCACCTATACCTTTGGAGCACGATCCGTAACTTTCACAGCACAGTTCTCTCTCAATGGTTATACCCAAATCAGTTATTCGTTAGGCGCAAATGGTTCAGGTTCATTACCGACCCAACCATCTGTTCTTGAAGGAACTCTGATTACCATCGCAAGTGGCGCTCAAGTAACGCGAGCTAACTATGCCTTTGCTGGATGGAGTGATGGAAGCGCCCTGTACCAGCCGGGTGATAGCTACCTAGTTGGTCCCGAGGCATCTCCGGTTACCTTCGTGCCAAGTTGGACTTCAGGCTATAACGTTTCTTATTCAACAGGAAGCGGATTTGGTGTAGCTCCAGTTGATCCTGTGGGTCGTATCACTGGATCAAGATTTACCGTGGCATCTGCTTCAACAGTATCTCGTCAGGGATTCACCTTCACCGGGTGGTCTGATGGAAATCAAGTCGTTGCACCTGGAGTCACATATACGGTGGCGAGCAGCAACATTACTTTGACAGCTCAATGGGTTCAGAACTCTCTTGCTGGTATTGAAAGTAACGCGCTTACACCACTCGCTAATTTCTCCATTGTTAATGGTGTTGGTCCAACTGGATCATTCAACTTTGGTTCAATGTCTGTCTCATATGAGATCCCTGTAAATTCCCTTAGTGCAGGAACGGTGATTTCTGTCTATGGACTAACGGACTTTTCATCATTAACAAGCCTAGTTCCTTCAGATAAAACAGTTATTTCATCAACTGTAATCTCGTGGCTTGGAACTGATGGAACAGTGCAAGATACCAATTCTCCGATTCGAATGACCATTACGGATAGTCAGATTGTTCCGGGGTCCGTTGTCTATGCCGTTACCGGTGGCGAATTAACACTTATAGGTACTGCGACGACAAATGGATCAATCACAACAACAATCTCTAGCGATCCCGTGATTGTTATTGCTAATCCTGTGGTTACCAATACTCCACCTCCTTCCGGTGGCGGAGGAGGTGGCGGCTATGTTGCACCATCTCAAAGTGATAACACAGCAGCATTGACCGCGGCAAAGGAACTTGCAGATAAGAAGGCAGCTGAAGAAGCAGCCGCTGCAGCGCTTAAAGCGGCTCAAGATAAGATGGCAGCAGATGCGAAGGCACTTGCGGAGGCAAAGGCTGTACAAGATGCTGCTGCGCTGAAGGCTGCACAGGATGCTGCCGATGCTTCCGCAAAGGAAGCGGCAGTATTGCAAGCTGCAAAAGATGCCGAGATTGCAGCCGCAAATGCTGCCAAGGCGATTAAGCCAGCGGTAACTCTCTACTCACTTTCTTCTACCTTGAAGTTGAGCGCATACGACAGCGCTTACCTCACCAAGTACGTGAAGTCTCTCAAGAACGGTGCAGCAGTGACTTGTATTGGGTACGCATATGGCAAGAGCCCTGCTTCTAAGTCCTCTCAAGCGCTTGCAAAGCGTCAGGCGACAGCGGTCTGCGCTGAGATGAAGGAGGTAAATAAGTCACTCAAGACCTCAATTGTCATCTACCCAGCAACAAAGGCACCTAAGGCCGCAGTGGGTGCGAAATGGGTGGGCGTGAGTTACCGAATTGATGGATTTAAAGCAGAGAAGTAAGGGAAGTCAGCAACTTCTATTCGCGAGTGACCTTTGCGCCAAGTGCGCAGAGATCTTCGGCAAAGTTTGGATAGCCGCGATCTACGTGGAATGCGCCATCAACCGTGGTCTCACCTTCAGCTACGAGCGCTGCAAGTACAAGGCCCGCGCCTGCGCGGATATCTGATGCTTCTACAGGCGCGCCAGATAGCTGTGGAATACCGTCGATAGAGGCATGGTGGCCATCAACGGTGATCTGAGCTCCAAGGCGAGCGAGTTCATTGACGAACATAAAACGTGATTCAAATACATTCTCAGTCACAATTGCATGGCCATCGGCAATCGCATTCATTGCGATGATGAATGGAAGTAGGTCGGTAGCAAATCCTGGATAGGGAAGTGTTGCGACATCAATCGCCTTTGGGCGATGATCCATCTTTACTCGGACACCATCGGCAGTTGATGTGATAATCGCGCCAGCTGATGCGAGCTTATCGAGCATGACCTCCATATGATCTGCGCGAGCTCCGTGAATAGTGATATCGCCCTGCGTCATTGCTGCCGCAAATGCCCATGTGCCGGCAATGATTCGGTCGGTAATGACTCGGTGAGAGGTTGGACGCAGTTCTTTCACTCCGGTAATCGTGATAAGTGGAGAGCCAATTCCATCAATCTTTGCACCCATAGAGAGTAAGAATTCGCAGAGATCGACAATGTCTGGCTCGCGAGCGGCGTTATCAATTGTCGTAACTCCATCTGCAAGAACTGCAGCGGTCATGATGTTCTCCGTTGCTCCAACTGATGGGAAGTCGAGAACTACTGCAGCACCTGTTAAGCCTTGTGGAGCTTCAGCAATGACATAGCCATGTTCGATATGCGCCTTTGCACCGAGGGATTCAAGTCCCTTGATATGAAAATCTAATCCACGGGAGCCAATTGCATCCCCACCAGGCAAGGCAACTTCAGCGATTCCAATGCGAGCTACGAGTGGCCCTAAAACATTGATAGATGCACGCATTTTGCGGACGAGTTCGTAGTCAGCCCGATGGAGAGGCACTGCCGGGACATCGATCGAGACGGTTGCATCGCCACCTGCCTTGTTATTGAGGTGAACGGTGCAACCAAGGCGAGTCAGCAGATCGGCCATGATGTCTACATCGGCGATATCTGGGACATTGGAGATGGTCGTCTTGCCAACGGCGAGCAGAGAGGCTGCCATAAGCTTTAAAACCGAGTTCTTGGCGCCTGTGACCGTTACTTCGCCCTTGAGGGAGGCTCCACCTGCGATACGGAAGCGATCGAGAGGCTGAGTCATGGCGAAATTCTACTTCACGGCTAGCGGAATCTTTGAAGCCTATTAGGCTAGGCGCATGGTTAATCTAACTCGCATTTATACAAAAACAGGTGATGACGGAACTACTGCGCTCGGTGATATGAGCCGAACCTCAAAGAATGACCCGCGACTTGAAGCATATGCGACCGTTGATGAAGCGAACTCTTCAATTGGAGTTGTTCTCTCAACAGATGAGTTAACCGATGATGTACGAATTCTTTTGGTCCGTATCCAAAACGATCTCTTCGAT
>CAINVP010000078.1 GCA_903854185.1 uncultured Actinomycetes bacterium | reverse complement strand
TTCTCAGATCGCATGAAGAAGATTGCAACAACTCTTGGCTTGAAGGTCGAGATCTTGAATGAGAGTCAACTGAAGGCCAAGGGGTACGGTGGAATCACCGCTGTGGGACAGGGTTCAGCAAATCCGCCTCGCCTGCTTCATGTTACGTATAGCCCGGCGAGAGCGAAGAAGCGTTTCGCCTTTGTTGGCAAGGGAATCACCTTCGACTCCGGCGGACTTGCCCTTAAGCCGGCTGCTGGAATGGAAGCCATGAAATCGGATATGTCGGGAGCGGCCGCTGTCGTAGCTGCTCTATTCGCAATCGCTGAACTGAAGTTGCCAGTGGCCGTTGATGCTTGGGCTCCACTTGCCGAAAACATGGTGAGCGATACGGCTACTCGCCCCAGCGACATCATCACCATGTACGGTGGCAAGACGGTTGAAGTTCTCAATCCCGATGCTGAAGGTCGACTCGTTCTTGCGGATGCCATCGTTCGCGCGACAGAGGTGGGCAAGAGAGCTGGCGGCCTAGATGGACTCGTCAACGTCGCAACTCTCACCGGAGCTCAGGTGGTAGCGCTCGGAACCCGGACGAGTGCGGTGATGACAAATAACGAAGAGTTCAGAACCCAGCTCCTAGCCGCTGCTGATTCAAGTGGCGAACTCTTCTGGCCGATGCCACTTCCTGAGGAGTTGCGCGCATCCTTTGACTCCCCTGTGGCCGATATCGCCAATATTGGTGATCGCATGGGCGGTATGTTGGTCGCAGGTCTCTTCCTCAAAGAGTTCGTGGCAGCCGATCTCCCATGGTGCCATCTAGATATCGCTGGCCCGGCCTTTAACGAGCGCTCAGCTCATGGCTATACACCAGTCGGCGGCACGGGAGTTTCCGTTCGAACGCTAGTCACTCTGGCCGAACAGTCCATCTAGCCCAAAATTCGGCCAGGTCTGAACCCTGGCTCAACCAGGCATATTGCAGGTCACATCCTTGAGCGAGGGGAGGAGAATCTCGCTGCCTGAAATCGTGGCAGGATTAGACCATTACCAACGGCGGTGAAATCTGACGAGCTGTATGTGAGAGGTCTAGTTGTGGCTGAATTTGATGTAGTTGTACTTGGTGGCGGTAGTGGCGGATACGCATGCGCACTCCGATCCGCTCAATTGGGTCTGAGCGTTGTCCTGATCGAAAAGGACAAACTCGGCGGCACCTGTCTACATCGTGGTTGCATTCCTACCAAAGCTCTTCTCCATGCGGGCGAAGTCGCAGATAGTGCTAAGCACGCTTCAGAGTTCGGCGTTAATGCAACATTTACCTCCATGGATATGACCGCCGTTAACACATACAAGGATGGCGTAGTCAGCAAGCTTCACAAGGGCCTTCAAGGTTTAGTTAAATCTCGAAACATCACCTATGTCGAAGGCGTCGGCCGGCTGGTCTCACCTAATACCGTCGAAGTTAATGGTGAGCAGTACACCGGTAAGAGCGTTGTTCTTGCGACTGGTTCATACCCTCGCACTCTCCCTGGCCTAGATATTGATGGTCGACAGATTGTGACGAGCGAAGAGGCGATGCGGTTCGATTTCGTACCAAAGTCTGTAATTGTGCTCGGCGGCGGGGTAATCGGTTGCGAATTTGCATCAGTGTGGAGTTCATTCGGATCAGAGGTCACGATTATTGAAGGACTTCCCCGTTTAGTCGCATTAGAAGACGAAAGCTCAAGCAAGCAACTCGAGCGCGCTTTCCGCAAGCGCGGGATCAAATTTGAGACTGGGATTAAATTTGCATCAGCAACAAAGGATGCAAATGGCGTGACTGTCACGCTTGAAAATGGTGCAACTTTCACTGCTGAAGTACTCCTTGTGGCAGTGGGGCGCGGACCTGTAACGAGCGGGATTGGTTATGAAGAGCAAGGCCTCACTATGGATCGCGGCTACCTCATTGTCGATGACAAGTGCCGCACAAATGTGCCTGGGGTCTTCGCAGTCGGTGACATCATCCCAACTCTCCAACTCGCACACGTTGGTTTTGCAGAGGGAATCATGGTTGCCGAAGAGATCGCTGGATTACATCCACGGGCAATTAATTATGATGGAGTTCCAAAAGTTACCTACTCTGAGCCTGAGGTCGCATCAGTTGGACTTACGACTGCCCAGGCAAAAGAGCGTGGTCATGATGTCGTTGAACTCTCTTACGATCTTGCCGGTAACGGTAAAGCAAATATTCTTAAGACAGCCGGCTCTGTGAAGCTCGTTGCAGAACGAAATGGACCAATCCTTGGAATTCACATGGTGGGCTCGCGCGTAGGAGAACTCCTCGCCGAGACTCAGCTCATCTTCAACTGGGAAGCAACTGCCTCTGACGTTGCGCAACATATTCACGCCCATCCAACGCTCTCCGAAGCTGTTGGCGAGGCACACCTTGCACTTGCCGGTAAACCACTTCACGCACACGGGTAATAGGAGAAATAGAGAATGACTTATTCCGTCACGATGCCAGCACTGGGCGAGAGCGTCACTGAGGGCACAGTTACCCGTTGGCTTAAGGCTGAAGGCGATCACGTCAATGTTGATGAGCCACTCCTTGAGGTCTCGACGGACAAGGTAGATACCGAGATTCCATCTCCAGTCTCTGGAACCCTCACTAAGATCGTTGTGCCAGTGGATTCCACTGTTGCCGTTGGCGCCGAATTAGCAGTAATTGCTGATGGTGCCGCTGCGCCGGCTCCGGCTCCACAAGTAGCACCAGTCGTTGAAGTCGCTCCTCCCGTTGCGACACCAGCAGCACCAGTTGTGGAAACACCTGCACCCGTTGGTGTGTCCGCCCCTGCTGCCACCGCTGCACCAACGCCTGCTCCAACGCCTGCTCCAACCCCTGCTCCAACCCCTGCTCCAACCCCTGCTCCAACCCCTGCTCCAACAACAAGCGCTGGTGTTGTTGTGACCATGCCAGCACTTGGCGAGAGCGTCACCGAAGGCACAGTTACCCGTTGGCTGAAAAACGTTGGCGATTCTATTAACGCCGACGAACCACTCCTTGAAGTTTCTACCGACAAGGTTGATACTGAAATTCCATCACCTGCATCGGGCACGATTCTCTCTATTGATGTCCCAGTTGATTCCACTGTTGCAGTCGGTGCTCGCCTAGCGATGATTGGATCAGCATCAGCCGCTCCTGTTGCACCGGTCACTCCTCCCGCTCCGGTCGTTGCCGCTCCGGTCGTTGCCACTCCGGTCGTTGCCACTCCGGTCGTTGCCGCTCCGGTCGTTGCCGCACCTGCAGCACCAGTTGCACCTGCCCCTGTAAGAACTGTTACCCCAGTTTCAGATGCGTATGTAACGCCCATCGTTCGCAAGATGGCGAGTGAACTTGGAGTGGATCTCTCCAAGATTTCAGGAACTGGCGTGGGTGGAAGAATCCGCAAGGAAGATATTCAGGCAGCCGCAAAGCCAGTTGCTCCAGTAGCGGCACCTTCCGCTCCATCACACACTTCCTCTGCACCTACAGCACCAGTTGCCGCTTCACCACTTCGCGGAACGACCGTCAAGATGTCTCGCTTGCGTAAAGTAATCGCCGAGCGAATGGTTGAGTCGCTTCAAACAAGTGCTCAATTAACTACCGTCATCGAAGTCGATGTCACCAAGATTGCTCGCCTACGCGATGCTGCAAAGAACTCCTTTGAAGCACGCGAAGGAGTCAAACTCACATTCCTTCCGTTCTTCGCCGTTGCAGTGTGCGAAGCGCTCAAGCAGCATCCCGTTCTTAACGCATCAGTCTCAGAAGACAACATTACGTATCACGGTTCAGAACACTTAGGAATCGCAGTGGATACCGAGCGCGGTCTCTTGGTCCCTGTTATCCGCGATGCTGGTGATCTCAATATTGGCGGCGTCGCTCGCAAAATTGTTGATGTCGCTGCTCGCACCCGTGACAACAAGATCTCACCAGACGAGCTCGGTGGCGGAACATTCACCATCACAAATACTGGAAGCCGTGGTGCACTCTTTGACACACCAATCATTAATCAGCCGCAGGTAGCAATCCTTGGCATTGGTTCGATCGTGAAGCGCCCCATGGTTATGAAGGGAACAGATGGCGGAGAGACAATCTCCGTTCGCTCCATGGTCTACCTCGCTATCTCATATGACCACCGTATCGTTGATGGCGCAGATGCAGCACGTTTCCTCTCCACTCTTAAGGAGCGCCTAGAAGGCGGTCGATTCGAATCAGATTTGGGGCTCTAACTCATGAGTGAAATCAAGCGCATTGCCGTTACTGGATCCACCGGTCTCATTGGAAGTGCTCTTGTAGGTCATCTCCGAGAAGAGGGCCACACTGTTCTGCGCCTGGTGCGACGCGATGCCGTTGCGCCAGATGAAGTCTTTTGGAACCCAGCAAAGGGTGAGATCAACGTTGAGGGATTAGCCGGCGTCGATGCTGTCGTTCATCTAGCGGGCGCTGGCGTCGGTGATAAGAGATGGACGAAGCGTTACAAATCAGAGATTCTTAACTCTCGCCTACTTGGCACCGAAACTATCGCCCGTGCCGTCACTCAGATTAACCCTGAGGTCTTCATCTCAGCGAGTGCTATTGGCTTTTATGGCGATACCGGCGAAAGAGCCGTCGATGAGAAGGATAGAAGTGGCGAAGATTTCCTAGCGGCAGTCTGTCGACAATGGGAAGAGGCAAGCCACCTTGCTGAAGGAGTTCGCACCGTAAATATTCGCACCGGTTTAGTCCTTGATCCAACCGGTGGCGCGCTGGGTCGCATGCTCCCACTATTTAAGCTCGGTCTCGGCGGAAAACTAGGATCTGGCAAGCAGTGGTGGTCGTGGATTACTCTGCACGATCAAATTCGCGCAATCACTCATCTGCTTGATAGCAATCTAACTGGACCGGTGAACCTCACCTCCCCCAATCCGGTAACGAACCGAGAGTTCACAGCATCCCTCGCGCAGACACTCCACCGCCCGGCTCTATTCCCAGCGCCAGCAATTGCACTCAAGATTGCGCTCGGAGGTTTCTCCACAGAGATCCTAGGATCAAAGCGCGTAATGCCCACCGCTCTCACTCACGATGGGTTTACCTTTGATTATCCCCACCTTCTCGGAGCACTTAGCGAGCTTGTTGAATAACGAGTTCTGCAGCTCTTCTACCTGACACCATGGCACCTTGTTGTGAAGGCCATGCCAGATAGTCACCGGCAAGGAAAATGTGGGAATCGACTCTAGATTCAGAGTGCAAAGGTTTGCCTATTGGATGAATCGGAAGAGAGTTCTTTATATCGTGCTGTGCAATCAAGGTGAACTCGCTCTCCCTTACATTCCACATTGAAGAAAGAGTTTTCAAAATCTTCTTCTCGGAAGTTCTCTCAAGTGTTGTTGTCGACAACAATTGACGTTGCGTAGGCGCATAGTTCTTTGCACGGTTGGAGATTGCCAACGAATTAACGACTGCACCTTTGGCGCAGACACGAAGCGCATTGCTCGAAAGTGTTCCTGCTGGGAGTGAGTGATACCAGGTGGTAGAGGCGCTCATCTTCACCTTGGGCGGTTTAACAATGAGTCCGCTTAGCGCAGTGGGGTCAACAGCAATGATAATGAATGTGGCCTGGTAGCTTCCGTGAGAAGTGTGAACGCGAGTCCCCTCAATTCGCAGGACTCGCTCGCCGTATTTAACATCGAGCAAATCCGCCGCGAGCGCGTCACTAAATGCTTGAACACCGTCTGCTGGGATTCCGGGTCGCCCGGCTGCAAAGCTTCTCAGGATTTTCCGAGCGACTTCAGCGTCTTCGATATCAGGTTCAGCCAAGAAAACTCCACGCAGAAAGGGCCTGAGGAAATTGCTATACAGAACTGGGAAACCACTTGCTGCAGAAGCCAAGTTCTCTGCTTCAACCTTTTGCGACGCGACAAACTTCAGAAATGCAAAGTTCTCCCTTGGTGATCCAAGGGTGGGCGCCGAAAGAACTCCTACCCGCTTGGCAATCTGGCCAGTTTCGTCGACAAGTTCGTAACCAGCACCAAGTCGAACAAAATCTAAATCCTTAACGACCCCAGACTTTCTCACTTCTGGGTACCCCGGATTAATAACCTGAAATCCATGGTCGAGTATGAAACCACCAACATAATCACTCTTAACGCGCCCTCCTGGTCGATCCGTTGCTTCCAGGAGAGTTACTGAGAGACCTGCTTGTTGTAGGTATCGGGCCGCCGTTAAACCAGCGAGCCCGGCACCTACAACAACTACATCAGTTGAATTCATGCCTTCTCATGCTGCAACTTGGAAGGCCACCAGATCTTTGGTCCAATGATATGTACTAGTGCTGGAACCAGAATCGAGCGCACAATCAAGGTATCCAAGAGAACACCGAAGGCCACGGTGAAGCCAATTTCAGCGAGGAAGACAAGCGGCAGGATTCCAAGAACGGTAAATGTGGCTGCAAGTACGACACCTGCTGAAGTAATAACTCCACCAGTCACTGTCACACCCTTCGTTACGCCCTTACGAGTACCGAGCTTGAAACTCTCTTCGCGAACCCGGGTCATCAAGAAGATGTTGTAATCGATGCCGAGCGCCACCAAGAAGATGAAGGCGAAGAGCGGATAACCGGAATCTTCACCCTTGAAGTGGAAGATGTGGTGGAAGACCAACGAGCAAGCGCCAAGTGTT
>CAINVP010000077.1 GCA_903854185.1 uncultured Actinomycetes bacterium | reverse complement strand
AGGAAGCCATCGCGGGCGATATTTGCGACCAAGATTGGGAATGCGTTGTAGACGGTATTTGCGCCAGCAATCAGGATCAACATGGTCGCGAACTGCGTAAAGGCGAACCAGATCTTTCCGAAGATTCCTGCGCCAACAAGGGTTTGGGCGATCACTGAGATCACCGATGGAGCGCCAGCAGTGTAAGGAACCACATGCATGCTGTGGGCAAACCACGAGACTCCGAAGACCAGAGTTCCAAGCAAGCCAGACATGATGTTCATGGTTCGGCGAGCATTTGGACCTTCAGGAGATTGGAAGAGGGTGACGCCATTTGAGATCGCTTCAAGTCCAGTAAGTGATGAGCCACCGTTAGCAAATGCTCGAAGCAAGATGAAGATCGAGGCAAATGTCAGCAGGCCTTGTGAGTGGCCCAGAGTGAAGAGGCCATTCCCGGTCGTTGCTAAGTGCGGAACGCTCCCCTTGAACTCGTGATAGATACCGAATCCGAATACGACGAACATAGCGAGCACAAAGAGATAGGTAGGGAGCGCAAAGGATTTACCAGCTTCCTTCACACCGCGGAGATTTCCATATGTAAGGAAGAGAATTACCGCAATGGTGATAGGAACAACATATGGAGTAAGTGATGTGAAGTAAGAGACAAGGGCGACAACGCCAGATGCACTTTGTACGGCAACCGTGACGATGTAATCAAGAATGAGCGCAACTGCGGCAACGATAGACCAGAACGTTCCTAGATTTTCTCGAGCAACAATGTAAGCACCGCCAGATGATGTGTACTTTGCAATGACGTTGTTATACGAGAGCGTAAGAAGAACCAAGATTCCGAGAATGACGATTGTCATCGGGATCAGAACATTAAATGCCATCATTCCAAAGGCTGGGACGAGAGCAATGAGAATCTGCTCTGAGCCGTAGGCAGATGATGAGATGCAGTCCGAGGAGAGAATTCCAAGGGCATAGCGCTTTGCTAACCGCTGGTGATCGAGCGAGTGTCGGTTAAGCGGATTACCTAGGAAGAGTTTCTTTAACCGGTATGAGAGCGGATCTTTCAGGTGCGCATGTTCCTGCAAGGCCTGTGGTGCGGGGGCGTTATCGCTCCATGATTGTGGCACTTTGTGTCCTCTAGTTAACCGGGGTTACTCTGGCTGAGATCGCTATTTTAACTACTTACCCGGGCGTATGCTTGCCTGTATGGAGTTGAAAACAGGCTTATATATTGATGGCAGTTGGGTATCTGGGGATGGAACCCTCGAAGTAATGGATCCCAGCACTGGAACCGTCATTGCTGCCGTGGCTACCGCAGGTGAAGCCGAGTGCGATGCCGCTGTAACGGCCGCCCATAACGCCTTCCCAGAATGGGCGAAGACCGCCCCACGATTCCGCGCTGAAATCCTCCGCAAGGCCTTTGAGTTGATGATCGCCGAAGCTGATCACCTAGCCACTTTGATCTCGAAAGAGAATGGCAAAGTATTTAGCGATGCCCGTGGTGAAGTTATGTACGCCGCTGAATTCTTCCGTTGGTTCTCTGAAGAGGCAGTCCGCACACCGGGTGATTTCCGCAAGAGCCCAAGTGGCGATAAGCGAATCCTGGTTACACACCAACCGATCGGTGTCTCACTCTTAATTACCCCTTGGAACTTCCCAGCAGGAATGGCCACTCGCAAAATTGGTCCAGCGATCGCTGCTGGTTGCACGATGGTCTTAAAGCCTGCAGGTGAGACACCGCTGACTGCGCTCGCTATCGCAGATATTTT
>CAINVP010000076.1 GCA_903854185.1 uncultured Actinomycetes bacterium | reverse complement strand
TTTCCCAAGCTTGCTCGCCGCTCACTGCTATCACTACTCGATAACCATCAATCTCTAGTATGTGGGTGTAGAGGGCACTAATATCTTGATTGTCCTCAATAACTAAGATGCTCTTTAGGTTATCTGCCATCAGCCATACCCTTCCTTCGATTACTTGTACTCTAAGCCTCAAATATCAGCTTTAGGAGTTTGGTAGAGAATTCCCCGACATTTATCTTTAACTTGCCAACTTCATAGAAGGTTTTTGGCGAGGTGTCCTGTCCGTCGAATTTGCCTCCTGATAGGCTCTCGCATTCAATGATTTGCTCGGAGAGGCTCTAGCTATGAAAAATGTGGGAATTAAACGGATTGCAACGATCGCAGGAGCGGCACTTGCTCTCTCAATCTCGGGGTTCCAGGCAGCGAACGCAACGCTGCCTCCCCAGACTCGATCACTTCCCGACGGATCCAGTCTCTTCATGGTGAGTTGTGACAACTCCACAACAGCCGGACAATTGGGTCAATTTGATGTTGCTACCGGCCTACTCACCAATGTAGGTACCGGATCTGATAGCGAATATGCGCATAATGTTGGGCACACAAATCAATTCTGTGCAGGTGGGGCTACTTATAATCAAGTAACAAAAACGGCATACTGGTTCAACTGGCGGTACGATGGATCTTTCAGTACTTCACCGTTATTTAGCATCAATCCAACAACAGGTGTGAGTACATATATCGGCAACTTGACTACGGGCGAGACTAATGCTCGTGGCATGGGACCGATTGGACAAATGGAAGATGCACGAGGTCTTACTTCAGATTCAAGTGGTAATACCTACGTGCTTTGGGCAGGCGATTCAGGTTCACATTTTTGGGTTGGAAAGGTAAACCTTTCTACCGCGGCTATAACAGATGTTGTGGCTGTTGATTCAGCTGGTGCCACACTTTTCGGATTTGCAGCATATGGATTCACCTACAATCCGGCAGATGGACATTTTTATGTTTACACCTACTACGACCCAGCAAAACTTGTTCAGATTAATGTCGCGACGGGTGAAACTTCGCTCCCAGTTACTGCAGAAGCTTTAGACTGGACCGCAGAAGGCATGTCATTTGATTCACATGGAATTCTCTGGGGAGTTCAAGGATCCTCAAATCGCCTCATGTCTATTTCGGTAGCTGACTGGAATACATCTACGGCTGGCCAAGTCGCTTCATACACGCCTTGGTTCTCCGAGGCATCATTTATCGTCACTTCTGACTCTGTTGGACCAATGCTTCCAGATCCTGTGCAACAGTCGTCCATCACATCTAGCTCTGCTGACACAACAACCGTTGGATCTCCAGCAACCGTGACCGTAAATGGAAACTTCGTTGAGAAGGTATCGGCTATCCAGGTTAATGGCGCCGCAATTGCTGCTAATAGTTGGACCCAAACAGCATCATCAATCTCCTTCCCTTACACAGCGAAGGTAGCCGGAACATACTCTGTGCAGATCTTCGATGGTGCAGCACCCGCTCTTAAAGCACAGGTACTCACCTTCAAGGCCGTGGCAAAGCCAACTCCAGCAACGGTCAAGATGAAGAAGGAGAGCTTCATTCACTGCTCAAAGAGTGGCGTTGGAACTCGTATCGTCCACGGCATCGACCCTGTTTGCCCAACTGGCTATCACCTAGGTGATATCTAACTAACGAGTAGTCGAATTTAAGGGAATGGACTCGGGAGACTGGGTCCATTTTCATTTCTCCAGTTAAACGCCCGGTATATCTTGCCGCAACAAGTATCCTTGCCACATGTCCATCGTAATTTGGTCGCAGTGGGATGACCTTGAAGTGCCTTCCAACGTGAAGCGTCTCTCGCCATCGAATACCGATTTGCTGACTGCGGCTGAAGCAGACCTCGCGGAGATAACTTTCTATGTTCCGGCATATATGGGTGGAAAGCTAGCGCTCGAGCACTCGCGCAAGATGCCGAAGATGGAAGTGATGCAACTTCCTAATGCTGGCTACGAAGATGCAATCGAATATCTAATTCCAGGATCAATCCTCTGCAATGCTCGTGGTGTTCACGATGCTTCAACAGCGGAGTTAGCAATCGGTCTAGCCATCACAGCACGGCGCGGTTTTGCTGACTTTATGGTTGCCCAAAGCAAAGGCGAGTGGGCACATAAGCGATATCCATCCTTCAGCGATTCTAAGATTGGAATTGTTGGCTGGGGATCAATCGGTCAGACGCTGGCACATAATCTCTCATCCTTTGATGTCGAAGTCATCGGCTTCTCACGCTCGGGCAAAGATGGTGCGCTAACGATGGATAAGTTGGATGCGTTGCTTCCATCCCTGGATATCGTCATCCTCGTTCTCCCATTGAATGACGAGAGTAAGAATCTCTTTGATGCAAGACGATTGGCGCTCCTTAAGGATGGTGCAACCATCGTTAACGTTGCACGTGGACCTATTATCAATTCCGAAGCGCTGATTGCAGAATTAAATAGTGGACGCATCACAGCTGGTTTAGATGTAACCGACCCAGAACCGCTTCCACAGGGGCACCCGCTCTGGAGCGCCAAGAATTGCATCATTGCACCGCATGTCGGTGGAGATTCAACCGCCTTTAACCGCCGCGGAAAGAAGTTGGTAGAAGATCAGATTGCCCGTTACGCCAATGGCGAAGGGTTGATTAATATTGTCGCTCGAGGTTAATTACTCCGCCGCTGAATCTCGCGGATGATGCCACTGTGATCGAGGGCGCCATCACCATTTGCGATAAGAGCTTCGAAAAGTTTTGTGACCTCGGCAGTCACGGGCATCGCAGTACCCGTTGATGCCCCGGCCTCTAATGCGAAATTAAGATCCTTCAATTGGAAGGCGGCGGAGCCACCAGGTTGATAGTCATCGGCCTCAAACTTAGGTCGTTTGACGTTCAAAACCTGTGAGCCCGCTAACCCACCGGCGAGAATATCGAGCAGAACTTCAGTATCTAGGCCAGCTTTTCGGCCGAGTGTGATTGCTTCCGCGAGGGCGCTCAGTGTTACCGCAACAACTACTTGATTACACGCCTTAGCCATCTCACCAGAACCGAGTGGTCCAAGGTGACGAATCGTTGAACCAATCTTCTCAAAGGTAGGTCGTACCTCATCAAGAACCTTCGCATCTCCTCCCACCATGATGGAGAGGTTTGCTGCCCACGCACCAACATCGCCACCACTTACAGGTGCGTCAAGTACGTCAACGCCAATCTTCTTAAGATCCTCGCCAAGTTGCACTACGGCAACAGGTGAGACGGTACCCATGATGACCAGAATATCCCCGCCCCGAAGCGCTGAACGGAGCCCGGCATCAAGAACATCAATCACCTGCGGAAGATCTGGCAGAACGGTCAAGATGATTCGTGCATCAATATCACTAAGGTTATTAATGCGAACTGCGCCAGATTCAACGGCCTTGATCGGCGCCGCATCAGACCTATTCCACACCTGAGTATGGATACCAGACTTTGCCAGGTTTACCGCTACCGGTAATCCGATTGCACCTAACCCAATTACGGCAACGCGAGAGCTTCGATCACTCACTTCAACTTCTCCAACTTGGTTAAGAACTGGGGTGTGGTGAGGACATCTTTATTAACAACATAGGTTGGAATCTCACCGCGTGAAATTGCTTTGATTGAGTGAAATGCGCTGCGACCCATGTTGTAAGCGAGCTCATCTGTCCATGCGATGTTATGTGGAGTGACAATGACATTATCGAGTGCAAGAAGTGGATTTTCTTTTGCGGCGGGCTCTACCTCAAAGACATCAAGACCCGCCCCGGCGATGGCGCCTTCTGTAAGAACTTTAATAAGAGCGCTCTCATCAATAATGGGGCCACGAGAGATGTTTACGATGATTGCATTAGATTTCATCGATTGAAGCTGCGCTGCACCAATCATGTGACGAGTTTCAGGCGTCAGAGTTGCCATAACAACAACTACATCTGCTCTCTTCATGACCTCATCGAGGGAGTAGAGAGTGACGCCATGTTGGGTAGCTTCTTCCTGGCTCTTCCATGGATCACAGGCGATGCGTTCGCAATCGAACGGTGCAATAAGTCTGAAGAACTCTGTTGCGATATTTCCTAGCCCAATTGTGGCAACGGTCTTTCCATTCAACCCTTGGCCAAGTCCGTGGAGGCGCTGATCCCAACCGCCGGCGCGAGCGAGGGAATCCTTAGCAACGAGGCGATGCATCGTTGAGAGCACCATCATTAAAGCAGCGGTGGCAACTGGCTTCTTAGAGCCATCAGGAGTAATTGTCAGCGCTGTACCAGCGCGGGTACAGGCATCGAGATCGATGTTGTCGTAACCAACGCCGAACCGAGCAATGATAAGAGGAGACTCTTCAGGAGCAGGAAATGAATCTGCAATTACGCCAGGACCGGTAAAGGCGATGGCATCAAAACCACGCACGATATCCGCTTGGAAATTTGCACCCGTTGGATTCAGAAATTCCCAGGTGAGAGGTGATAGCTCTTCGATTGCGATATTGCCCCAAGAGAAACCGCCAGCGCCATTGCTGAGATCAGAGGAGAGCCCAACCTTGAACGCCATTAGAAGATAGCCAATGGATTAACCGGTGATCCTGTTCCACGAGGAACAACGAGCGGTGCAACTACAAATTGGAAGGTCCAGCGCGCTTCACTCTTGCACTGAGCGGCGAGTGGTTCAAGTTGCAAGTTATCGAGTAGAGGAATGCCAAGTCCGGGAAGGGCCAGTACGTGAATCGGTGAATGAATCTCAGCAACGGGGGATGGGCGACAATCACTATCGCCATCGGCGCCAATAACACTTACTTTGCGCTCCTTAAAGAGTTCCATCACATCAACGTGGAAACCGGCAGAGAAGTCGGATGGATCCCAGACGCCGAGTTTGGCGCGGCGCGCGAAATGTCCACTTCGAAGGAGGACGGCATCTCCTTGGCCAATCTTGAAACCAAACTTTTCTTCCATGGCAAGCACATCTGACTTATGAACAGCAGTGCCGGGCTCAATCCAATCTTTGCCCTCAAAGAGTGCGATATCTAGGAGAACTCCGCGAGTAACAATTCCACCAAATTTATCGACCGTGGCCCATGAGGAGCCAAGAGAAGTGACGGATGCCTTTGAGCTAACGCCACCAAATAAATTATCGTCGAAGGAGATATGGGTCATCGCATCAAGGTGTGAGACCGCCTTACCGTGGTAGTCAACACCGATGAAGTCTTTGTTGCAGAGCGGCTGATAATCATCATGATCGCCCATCTCAGTCATGTAATGCAGTGCAGGCTTCTGATTATCCGGTCCGCTGACTGTGTTCCACGGAAGCGCCGTGGTAACAACGACACCACTCTTCACCTCTGCTGAGGAGGCCTTGGTAATTTCCGGTGTAATAAAGTTGAGCGCACCACGTTCAATCGTCTCGGGGGTGTAATCGCCCCAACTCTTCATCTCATGGAAGAGAGATGTGAACTCTGCACGAGTCATTGCTGGTCCATTATTGACGCTCATAAAAACCTTCTCTTCTTGAAGATGCGGTGTTATTGTCCGACATTAGCAGGATGCTGAATGGCGTCCAGAGGATTGGATGGCTCAACTCTGATGTTTGATACCGCTGAAGAAGAGGAGAAACACCTGGTTCCGGCCGTTGCCCGAGCCGCGGCCATCCTCGACTTTGTCGCCCAAAGCGATAACGGCAATCCGCTTCGTGGCTCTGGAAAGGCGCAGAAAGGCGTGGCATCGAATGAGATTGCTCGCCAACTCGGACTCCCGAAATCCTCTACTGCCAATATCTGTCTCGAGCTTGAGCAAGCGGGGCTGCTAATCCGCCGAGAGAGTGGATACGCCTTAGGTCGCAAATGCTTGGAACTTGGCGGCCATTACATTAATACGGTAGATGAACTCCGAGACTATTACGACCTCTGCTCATCGCTACCCATAATTTCCCGTGAATCATCACGTATCGCAATCTTGGATGGAACAGATGTTCTCTATCTAGGTAAGTACGAGGGCCGCCAACAGATTCGCCTCACAGCAAATGTTGGGGATCGCTTTCCGGCCGCATGCGCTGCGACTGGCAAAGCCTTATTAGCACTACTGCCCGCAGCCGAGGTGGAACACCGTTTCCGGGAGAAGCCATCGGCATTTGTACAGCTCACCGATAAGAGCGTGAAAAACGTAAAAGAGTTACTGAAGGATCTAGAGAAGATTCGGGAACGTGGCTATGCCATCGACGATGAAGAGGTAACGCCGGGTGTGATCTGCTTTGCTGCCGTTGTACCTGGCAGTCGTCGTGATGCCTCGCCCGTCGCCGTCTCCGCAACTGTGATTGCACAACGCCTCCTTCCAGAGTTTAAGCAGGCGCTACTGAGTGATCTCTTTGCGCTCGCTAAAGGGCTCTCTAATCCGCTGGCATTCCATTCATAACGATTTGGTAACGAGACCCAACAGGCTGGACAGCGAATAACACTTTGGTCAACCTCGGGATAAGTTCGCCCCACAGAAGGAAGAGTTCTCAGAGAGGAGAGCGATATGAGTAGTAACTCAGTAACGCCAGTTGTCTCTATCTCTCATCTCTCAAAGCGCTTCGGTGCAACTCAAGCACTCTCCGATATCTCGATGCAGATCAACTCCGGTGAGGTTCTCGCGCTACTCGGCGCAAACGGCGCCGGAAAATCTACAATCATTAAAATTCTTGCGGGTATCTACACTCCGGATGAAGGAACAATCACTGGTGTTGATGGTTCAACACTTGAAACGATTCGCTTCGCTTTTATTCACCAAGACCTTGGACTCGTTGAATGGATGACAGTCGGCGAATCAATCGCACTTGGCTCTAAATATCCAACAACGGGTGGTCTTATTAGCTGGAGCGGTGTTCGCTCTATGGCGGAAGATGCGCTGAAGAACGTCGCACCTCACATCAATGTGATGGATCAAATCTCAACCTTGTCGCGTGCCGATCGCTCATTAGTTGCAATCGCCCGCGCCTTATATGCCCACTCTGATGTTCTTATTTTGGACGAGCCAACGGCAAGTTTGCACTCCAGTGATTGTGAAAATCTCTTCGCAGTTCTCCGCCGCCTTCAGTCACAAGGCGTTGCAATCGTTTACGTATCGCACCGTCTCGATGAAATCTTTAAAGTCTCTGATCGCGTGATTGTTCTCCGCGATGGAAAGCTCGTTGAAGAGGGGGCTATTTCTTCTTTCACGCCTTCTTCACTTGTTCGCTCAATTGTGGGCAAAGAGACAGCCTCATTCAAACTTGGTGATATTGTCCAAGGAGCTCCTGTTCTTGAAGTGAAAGCACTTGAGTCAAATATGGTTCGTCCAACATCCTTTACTCTCCATGAGGGTGAGGTACTTGGCCTAATTGGATTAAATGGTGCAGGCCAGCGCGAAGTCGGCCGAATGATTGCCGGAGTCCTACAAAAGACCGGTGGTGAAATTCTTCTCAAGGGCTTACCACTGCGTGGAAAAATCGCAGCTGCAGTGCAAAATGGCATCTCACTTATCACCAGCTCGCGCGCTGAAGAAGGACTCTTTATGGAGTTAACCAATCGCGAGAATATGTATCCAAACCTTCCCATTCGAGGTAAGAAGTTCTTCTCTGCAGTTCACAAGAAGAGCGAGCGAGTTCAAGCGCTAGCCCTTGCTGAAGAGTTCAATGTAAAGCCGCGGGCTACAGAGTTAGCAGTCGCGACTCTCTCTGGTGGAAATCAACAGAAAGTAATCCTTAGTCGTTGGCTCTCCATGCCACGTGCTGCCATCATTCTTGAAGAGCCAACAGCTGGAGTGGATGTGGGCGCCAAAGGTGATATCTACCAGCTCATTGATAAGGCGACTAGAAACAAGTTAGCGATTCTCTTAGTCTCAACAGATTTTGAAGAAGTAGCGTTAATGGCTCACAGGGCGCTCGTCTTCTCAGAGGGCGAGATTGTTAAGGTACTTGATCGTTCTGAAATTACTGTCGAAAATCTAGTTACATATGCATCAAGAGCGAATGTGGGCGTATAACAATGGCAAAACAGAAGGCAAGCAATAGTTCACTAGCGTTAAAGGTTGGAACGATGGGTCTTCCGATCCTCGCCGTTCTGCTCTTCGTCGTCTTCTCTATCTTGCTCCCTGATACCTACCCAACCGCCTCGAACTTGCAGGGAATGCTCTCTAACCAAGCTATTCCCGCAATCCTGGCACTAGGCGCGATGATTCCAATCGTGACAGCGAAGTTCGATCTCTCTATGGGATATGGCGTAGGTCTTACGCACGTAGTTGTCATGTGGTTAATTGTTAATACAAATCTCAACTGGATCCTGGTCTGCCTTATCGCCATTGTGGGAATGGCCGCGATCGGCCTCATCAACGGACTCCTCGTTGAGTTCGCCCAAATTGATTCATTTATCGCAACTCTCGGTACCGGGTCAGTCCTCTACGCACTTAGCGGATGGATAACAGGTGGTGGCCGTATCGTTCCGCCACAAAAAGGTCTACCCGTTGGGTTTACAAATCTCATCGATCGCCACATCTTTGGACTTCCTATGGGCGCCTATTACGTGATCATTCTCGTAGTAATTCTTGCGCTCGTACTCGAGCTACTA
>CAINVP010000075.1 GCA_903854185.1 uncultured Actinomycetes bacterium | reverse complement strand
CGACAACGACAGGTTCGCAGATTAGACCAAGGAAGGAGTTAGGGAATCCCAAGAGGTTTGCCTGCCAAGCACGTGCAACTTTGCCACAAGAGACAACTGCATTGATATCGCAGGTGAATTTGGCGGCCGAGTTCTTTGCCAGGTCAATCGCCTCAACCGAGAGAACGAGTGAAGCAAGAAGGCTTAATAGAGAGGAGACCAACATCGCCGCATATGTCTTGCGATAGGAGCGAATTCGATCCAAGGTCTCTTGATTCATCATGGCACGATTCTACCTTTAGGGCCTTCATTCTTGATTAATACCCCGCCCGCCCTGATAATTCGATACATCACAAATCACGCATAAATTGGAGAGTTATGAAGATTGCACTAGATATTCTCGGCGGATTCATCGGAATCTCAATCGCCTTTTCCGCTTTCGGCAAGATTAAGCGAATTCCAGGTGCAGTTGCGGCCATTTCGCATGTTGGGGTCAAAGAGAAGCAGTACAACCAACTAGCAGCCCTTGAGATCTTGGGAAGCCTCGGTCTTCTCGTCGGAATCTGGAGCAAGCCAATTGGCGTCGCCGCATCTATTGGAATCGCGCTCTACTTCATCGGCGCACAGACTGCACATGTCCGCGTTAAGGATTCCTTCAAAGATATCTTCCCTGCAACGTTCCTCTTTATTACCTCTGCAGCAGTCATGGTGCTTCAACTCAAGCGTTAGTTCACAATCAGACCTCACTACGGCCTCGGGATGAAAATCTCGAGGCCAATCTTTTTTCAGTTACTGCTTTGCGAATCCCAAGGATCCACGTACCTCTTCGAACATTGAGTAGAAATCACCGAGTTGAACTCCCGTTGCACTTGCGAATGCGTCCTCGAAGCTCTTTCCAGCTCCTAACTCGGCATAGATGCGGAGGAACTTCTCGATGCCAACGTTCGCAACGAGGAGTTGCGTACCTGCGAATCCAAGTGCGTACGGATCGACCTTCCCATCATTGGCCTTGATATCAATCAAATTCGAGGTTCTATTGATCGCAGCGCCGTTGTTGTAACGATCGATAAAGGCTTGATCCCCCTCGGTCAAAGTAATTTCACCAAGATTTGCGGCAGAATAGACGCCGACAAATGTTGCCGGGCCTTCCCAGAACCAGTTTGGAATGGATTCGCCATTTGGTCCTGGGTTTCGCTTTGCGTAGTTCTCCTGGATGGCGTGGAAGAACTCGTGACCAGCAGTCTGCGCCATGCCAACCTTGTCACGAACCATCAAATTATCTTGCACAATCGTCTTTGAGTTCCAAGTATTTGTTCGGGTTCCGCCAAAGGCAGGAGCGCCCGCGTTAAATCCACCGACGCGATCTTTCACTTCATTATCCGAGAACCCGGCAGATTTGTAAGCGTCAGCAAGCCAAGAGGAGTCGAGTGCAACAACATCATAGAAAGGTCCGCTTAGTTTTGGATATTCAAATGTTGTGGCGACAAGCGTTGCACCATTCTTAATCCACGTGACGAGAGTTGCATCGCTTCCGTCTTGTGAAAGCACCTTTACCTCTTGATTGGGAGAGCGCTTGACCGAAACATACTTAGTGAAGGCATCGAGTGAGGCCGCTGAAATATCCGACGCAGACATCTTCGACCAGTTGTACTTTCCCCAGAGTCCGGGAAGAGATGCATTCGTTGCTGGAACAGGAGTTGTAGAAGGAAAAGGTTGAGGAGAAGGAATCGCACTCACGACTGGAGCTGCCTTCCAAGCCAACTTCTTTCCTGACTTTGTGCAGATGAGGACCTTCGCACCTACAGTGATCTTCTGGTTCACCTTTGCGCATTTCTGCCCGGCAGCAACTTTCGTTGCCGCATGAGTTGCGGGCAAGCCCAGTGCTAAAAGGATAACAACGCCTGCAGAAAGTACCTTCTTCATATCTCTCTCCAAATCTGTCGAAGGCGTAACCGTAAATGAAAGAGCCGCGCCCGTAAAGAGGTTGTCCAATCTGCGTTAGGATGAAAATGTGAATCGGGTGGATAACTTGCGAGCTCTCTTGGCCTCGCCGGACCAATCAGAGCGCCTTCGCACCGCTCTCAACGCGGGCACATATCCAGATCCTGCTTATATTGACCCTCTGGTTAAGCGGTCTGCAATCGAACCCGATTTTTATGTAAGAGAGATGATTGTCTGGGCTCTCATTAGGAACGATGGACCATTAGTTGTAGATCGATTACTTCCTGAATTAATATCTGAGGTGTCACAAGCGAGGAGCCAGGCGCTACACACCTTTACAAAGCTGAACGATAGAGCGCTCTACAAACACATCTCCAAAGATTTACTTTTCGATGCGACCGACTTCGTTGCGATGACCGCCTGGCGGGCCGCATCCAGACTCGTTCCCCAAGGTGAAGAGCTGGCACTTGGAAACGTACTCATTCACCAATTAGGTAGAGGTGCGTTTGACGTTCAACATGCTCTCAGCAGAGCATTCTGCGCAATTGGGGAGTCCATTCTTCCGCTACTGGAGAACGCAGCCGAAAATACGAATAAGCGGGTTCGCGATCATGCGAGATTCACAATCGCGATACTGAAGGATCCTTGGTCGGAGCGAAAAATTGCCGCAGATTACGAACTCCGGACAGATATCCTTAATGACGGCGCTGGTGAGGGAGAAAATTGCTAGGTTTCCACCATGAGAAAGGCGATAGCACTTCTGACGGTTCTCATGATTGCTCAAGGAGATTTTTCTTCCGTTGCTCACGCGGTGGCAAGGCCAGGGGGACCTTGCTCCAAACTTGGGACTGTTGAAAGTCGATTATCGAAGACGTACACCTGCAAGAAACAAGGAAAGAAACTTGTTTGGGATAGTGGAGTGAAAGCGCGGCCAATCGTATCCCCAAGCCCCTCAACGCAGATACTGAAAGGCAATTATCCTGTTGCTACTTCAAATTACAGCGCTGTAATCACTGAATTGAGTAATCGCGGATCAAGTGGGGCAAGTGCAGAGTTAATTGTCTCACCCAGCTTCAACAAGTCCTTTATTGATATGAGCATGTATGGGGTTTATAGAGCGATGGATTATTGGTCCAACGTCTACCTACCAAACTACAAGCTACCTGTCTTCTTTGTAGATCCAAGGGACAAAGAATGGTTCAACCAAGAATTTCCTAAGCACATAAATGATGTTGACTACCTTAAGGCATTCAATCTCGATTATGCGCATCGTACAAAGAATTTTGGTGCCGGTGATGCTTCTACTGACTTAGTAACAGGGCAGCACTACATTTCATATGTTTATACGAGCGATTATCAATCTAACTTTGGATCGGTTCAAATTGGTGCTCACGAATACACGCATGATGTTCAGCATGCCTTCAAAGTGTG
>CAINVP010000074.1 GCA_903854185.1 uncultured Actinomycetes bacterium | reverse complement strand
CGAGCGGCATCAACGCCGACCTTTTCGACTAGCTCCTCCAAGGTGATAATCGTTCCTGCGCGCTTAGAGAGTTTGAGCTCTTCGCCATTCTCTAGAATCTTAACTAATTGGCCAATAAGTATCTCGATGTTGTAATCCGGCTTATCTCCTGCACAAGCAGCAATTGCCTTGAGTCGTCCTACATAACCGTGGTGATCTGCTCCTAACATGTAGATGCAGATATCGAAGCCACGTTCGCGCTTGCTGATGTAATAAGCAGTATCGGAGGCGAAGTAGGCAAATGATCCATCCGATTTAATCATGACGCGATCTTTATCATCGCCAAAATCGGTGGTTCGCAGCCACACTGCACCCTCTTCATCAAAGACGTGGCCATTCTTACGAAGCGTCTCTAGGCAGTGGTCATAGAAGTTATTTTCATAGAGGGATTTTTCAGAGAACCAGATATCAAAGTTCGTTCCAAAATCATGCAGGACACGTTGCTGGTCTGCCAACTGGAGTGCATACCCGGCATCCCGAAAATGATGAATCGATTCTTCTTCAGGTTGGTTGAGGAATTCAGGATGCTTTGCGACAACTTCCTTTGCTAAATCTTCAATGTACGCCCCGTGGTAGCCATCTTCCGGCCGTGCCTGCCCAAGGGCCTCCGCTCTGATGGATGCTCCAAAGAGATCCATCTGAATGCCACGGTCATTGATGTAGAACTCTCGGGTGACGGTTGCACCCGCTGCGCTCAATACCCGACCCAGCGCATCGCCAACTGCTGCCCAACGGGTATGCCCAAGGTGCAATGGTCCTGTCGGGTTTGCGCTAATAAATTCAAGATTCACCTTTACGCCGGCCAGCGAAGTACCTGTTCCGAACCTCTCTTTTGCCGAGAGAATCTGATTGAGAATAAGAGCTTGACCGGCTTTGGCGATATGAAAATTGAGGAAGCCCGGACCGGCGATTTCAATACCGGTTACCTGTGCCGCAAAGGCCTCATCCGCTAAGAGAGCCGATCGCAACAACTCGGCCACTTCGCGTGGCGGCATGGAAGCGCCTTTAGCCAATGCCAGCGCGATGGAGGTTGCATAATCCCCATGGTCGCGATTCTTCGGACGGTCAAGGGTGATAACTGGAGCGGAGCCGTCGGATACTGGAAGCTGCTCAGCAGCAATAAGAGCTGAGAGTGCGCGCGCAATTGCGCTCTCCAGGAGATCCTGGATGCTTAACTCCCCGTTCGACTGGCTCATCTAGCGAAGGTTACTGTATCGAGGCCAATCGGATTCGGAATCGGGATTGGATTCCAAGCAGGCTTCAACTCCAAGTTTGGATGATTTCATGAAATCGCCTAATCTTGCCCTTGCACAAACCTTTTACACTCGCGGGAGTGGTGAAATGGCAGACACGCAAGTCTTAGGAACTTGTGTCTTCGGACGTGCGGGTTCAAGTCCCGCCTCCCGCACTCAGATGAATTATTGCCGATCGTAATGCGAGAAGCGTCCCATCAAACTCCAGCCGGCGCTCGTGTAGAGCCGGACCGCTGCCTCATTTGCACTCAGCACTGCGAGCACGAGGTGAGCAATTCCCAACGCTCTTGCCGCAATGGCAGATTCACTCATGAGGAGCGCGCCTAACCCCTTACCGCGTAGTGCACCATCCACCGCAACTGATGAAAGAACCTTTCCGCCACTCTCCCACTCTGCGATGGCAGCAACTGCAACCAAGTTTCCTGTCTTATCTCTCAATGTAATCCAAGCCCTGACCTCATCACTTCCTGGAAAGGTGGACGAGGTTGGAGCATGCTGATTGAGAAAATCGGTGATGCCACTTCGATCGGCATCATCGTAGTTGACCAGATACTCAGAGAGCGTAGACGCACTAGATGGTTTAGATGCTCGCAAGGTATCGAATGAGTAGGCCTCCCACTCACCAGTTACTTGAAAATTCGCATTATGAGGAAGTTCCACGTCGCGAGGAATGGAGAAGCTATCCCAGAGCGGATTGATTATCGGGTCTGGCCCAAAACCGATTCCGTAAAACTTTGTAGTGGAATCAGAACTCTTGGACTCATCTTTACCCTTCGCAATTGTTCTGGTGATGGAGTAATTCTCACCTCGTCGTTCTGCAGAATGGAATCCAGCCGCAGGAATCCAGATTGTCGCAATATTGGGAGTGCCGAGCTGTTCAGCAGCCCACGCCCGTGCAACCCGGTAATCATGGGTCT
>CAINVP010000073.1 GCA_903854185.1 uncultured Actinomycetes bacterium | reverse complement strand
TCAGTGATGCAGCTTCGAGATCGTTGGCATTGAGGTCAGGCATCTTGAGCTTTGCAATCTCTTCAACCTGTGCCTTGGTGATGTTAGCGACCTTGGTCTTATGTGGAACTGGTGAACCCTTTTCGACGCCAGCAGCCTTGAGGATCAAGCGTGATGCTGGAGGGGTCTTGGTGATGAAGGTGAAAGAACGATCTTCGTAGACAGTGATCTCTACTGGGATGATCTGACCCTTTTGGTTTTCGGTCTCAGCGTTATATGCCTTGACGAAGTCCATGATGTTAACGCCATGCTGACCGAGGGCAGGACCTACTGGTGGAGCTGGTGTTGCTGCGCCAGCCTGGATCTGCAACTTAATAAGTGCGGTGATCTTCTTCTTTGGTGCCATGGTTCGTTTTCCTTTTCTCGGTTACCTGAAATTAAAGCTTCTGAACTTGGTTGAATGCGAGCTCTACTGGGGTCTCGCGACCAAAGATAGATACCAATACCTTGAGCTTTCCTTGCTCTGGCATGATCTCTGAAATTGTTGCTGGCAGAGTTGCGAATGGACCATCCATAACAGTGATGGATTCGCCAATCTCGAATCGACCATCTTGATATCGATCTTCGCGCCCGCTTTGACCGGACGTGGTGCCAAGATATTTTCAACCTCAGAAAGTGAGAGTGGTGATGGGTGGTGAGCGTTGCCCACAAAGCCAGTCACGCCAGGGGTGTTACGCACGCAAGACCAGGACTCATCGGTGAGATCCATGCGAACTAGGACATAACCTGGGAAGACGTTGCGCTTAACCTGCTTGCGCTGGCCGTTCTTAATCTCAGTTACTTCTTCTTCTGGAACTTCAATCTGGAAAATGAAATCTTCCATGTTGAGTGAGGTAACGCGGTTGGTCAGGCTGCCCTTGACCTTCTTCTCGTAACCAGCATATGAGTGAACGACATACCAATCGCCAGGTGCATCGCGAAGTGCCTTGCGGAACTCAGCGTTTTCATCGTTCTCTTCTTCATCAGCGATCTCGGCTGCAACTTCTTCCTCAATAGCTGCAACAGCTTCCACTGAACCGATTGCTAAATCGGCAACAACATCTTCGATAAGAGCATCTGGATTTGCAGTAGCTGCGAGCGCAGCTTCAAATGCATCCACTGGAGCAGCGCCCTCAGTAGGAAGTTGGGAATTTAATTCATCGCTAAATGACATGTGATCCGCCTTATCCGAAAACCAAGAAGACAACCTTGGTTAAAACAAGGTCGAGCAATGAGACGACGAGAATGATGAATCCGACGAAGACTAAAACCACAGAGGTGTAAGTGGTGAGTTCTTTCTTGGTAGGCCAGACGACCTTGCGAAGCTCAACGACTACTTGGCGATAGAAAAGGCCAATGCGCGCAAAGATCCCCTGGGAATCTTCGACTTGCGTATCGTTACTCACGGTTCTACCTCTTCTACTAGTTGCTCGTAATTTCTAAATTTCTTGCTGTCGTACTTATAAATCTGGTCGTGCTGGTAAATCTGGCCGTACTTGCAGGGCAGGAGGGATTTGAACCCCCAACCGCCGGTGTTGGAGACCGGAACTCTAGCCAATTGAGCTACTGCCCTTCGGGCGCCTACCAATCCAACTCTGGGCATGAGTAATCATGACCATTTGCAAGATTGTGCAAGTGCCAGACGGGAGAGTGTACGCAGGGAGGGGCGCCCGAGTAAAACTGGCTCCTGAGGGGGCATAATTGCCCGTATGAGCGAATCCAAGCCCCGCGTATCCCGCCGTATTGCCGCCATTGCCGAGTCTGCGACCCTGGCTGTCGACAGTAAGGCCAAGGCCCTGAACGCAGCCGGCCGGCCAGTTATCGGCTTCGGAGCCGGTGAGCCTGACTTCCCTACCCCTGCCTATATCGTCGATGCTGCAGTAGATGCCGCCAAGAAGCCGG
>CAINVP010000072.1 GCA_903854185.1 uncultured Actinomycetes bacterium | reverse complement strand
TGTGAGGTGTTTTGCAAAGACTCCAGCAACGAGACTTCCGAGAATCATGGCTAGCGAAGAAGAGGCAAAGACCCAGGCGGTCATGCCCTCCACTTTCTTGATTGTTGCCAAGGCAGGGACAGCAATTTCAAAAGCACCGGCACCTAAGCCGATGAAAATCCCCTCAATCACGAGTACGCGTATTGCAGGAACTTTGAAGATGCGGGTTCGCTTCTCCGTGCGCTCTTCTGCTCGCCACTCTTTTGTAATGGAGAGAAGCGAGAGCCCTACGCCGCCAAAGAAGACAAAGAAGGAGCAGAGCCCGAGCGCCCAGCCGGAGTGGCGAGAGAGCGCAATCGGAGTTACAACTACCGGTCCAATGATCTGTGCAAAATTCATGGTCGCGGTATCAAGTGCGAGTGCGGTGCGCATCTGTTCTTGTGGAACAGCAAATTTCCACATTGGACGTACTGAGAGATTAATAGGTGGTGCCGCAATTCCGAGGATGCCAGCGGCGATAACGAGGGCTGACTGATTACTCATTGAATTTACGAGCAGAATCGCGAGAGCGTAGGACGGGACAATAATTCGGAGCGGCCATTTCAGACCCCAGCGCTCTAGGGCGCTAGAGCGAATCCCTGTGGTGAGCGAGCCTGCGACCGCGTTTATGCCGATAGCCAGACCCGAGACCGAGAAGGAATGGGTGACGTGGTAAATCTTCCAATACAGGCCAAGACCGATCATCCCGTAGGCAAATCGAGCTGGAAAGGCCGCGAGCACGAGATGGCGCGCCGTCGGAATTCGGAGAATCTCAAAGTAGGCCTTCACAAGAGGGGAGTCTAGTCGGAGGGATTCGCGCTGCCCGGATCCTCGTTTTGACCGCCTTCACCCCGCCTAAGTACCCTTAGGGCTGTCCTGTCCCTACTACTTCTATTCACCTACGGAGCAACTTGAGCACTCACGCAATTAATGACATTGGCACAGCAGAAGATTTTCTAGCGGCCATCGAAGGAACAATTAAGAATTTCAACGACGGAGACCTCGTCTCTGGGCTCGTTGTACAGATTGATCGCGAAGAAGTCCTTCTTGATATCGGATACAAGACAGAAGGCGTAATTCCATCCCGCGAACTCTCTATTCGCCACGACGTAGATCCATCAGAACTCGTCAAGGTAGGCGATCGCATTGAGGCTCTCGTACTTCAGAAGGAAGATAAAGAAGGTCGTCTCATCTTGTCCAAGAAGCGTGCTCAGTACGAGCGTGCCTGGGGCGAGATTGAAGAGAAGAAGGAACGCGACGAGGTCGTCACAGGTGTAGTCATCGAAGTTGTTAAGGGTGGCCTCATTGTTGATATCGGACTCCGCGGCTTCCTTCCAGCATCTCTTGTTGAGATGCGTCGCGTCCGCGATCTCACTCCTTACATCGGTAAGACAGTTGAAGCTCGTATCATCGAACTCGATAAGAACCGTAATAACGTAGTTCTTTCACGTCGTGCATACCTCGAGCAGACACAATCTGAGTCACGCACAACATTCCTCAACCAGCTCACCAAGGGCCAGGTTCGCACTGGAGTTGTCTCATCTATCGTTAACTTCGGCGCCTTTGTCGATCTTGGTGGCGTCGATGGTCTCGTGCACGTATCAGAGCTCTCGTGGAAGCATATTGATCACCCAAGTGAAGTTGTAGAAGTTGGCGACGAGGTAACTGTCGAAGTCCTCGAAGTTGATTTCGAGCGCGAGCGCGTCTCCCTCTCACTCAAGGCGACACAGGAAGATCCATGGCAGGCATTTGCTCGCACACATGCAATCAACCAAGTTGTTCCAGGTGAAGTTACAAAGCTCGTTCCATTTGGCGCATTTATCCGCGTCTTCGAAGGAATCGAAGGCCTCGTTCACATCTCAGAGCTTGCAGAGCGCCATGTTGAGATTCCAGAGCAGGTTGTTCAGGTTGGCGACTCACTCTTCGTGAAGATTATCGATATCGATCTCGAGCGTCGTCGTATCTCACTCTCATTGAAGCAGGCTAATGAAGGACACGAAGTTGAGGTCGAAGCATTTGATCCAACTCAGTACGGAAAGGCTGCTCGCTACGATGCTGAATGTAACTTCATCTATCCAGAGGGCTTCGATGCCGAGACCCAGGAATGGCGTCCAGGATTCGAATCACAGCGCGAAGAGTGGGAGCGTCAGTACGCTGAAGCTCAGACTCGCTTCCTCGCACACAAGAAGCAGAAGGCTGAGGCGAAGGCGGCAGATGAGGCAGCTGCAACCGCTAACCCAACCTCCTTCACCAGCGAGACACCAACTCCGGAGTCAACTGACGCTGAATAAGAAAGTTCGTTCCAGAAAGGCCCTGATAAATCAGGGCCTTTCTGCTTTCCCGGCCAGAGTGGTGCTCGCGGTCAAGCGCTCTCGGTAGGCTTTCACTCATGTTGCTCATCGGTCTTACGGGAGGTATCGGCTCCGGTAAATCTCTCGTCGGGGAGTATTTCGCAGATATGGGTGCCATCGTTGTGGACTCAGATCAGCTCGCTCGGGATGTTGTTGAACGGGGTACTCCTGGATTTGAGGATCTACTCCAACGATTTGGTGATGCCGTCCTCACTCATGGAGAACTCGATCGTCGAAAATTAGCTGATGTAATCTTTAATGACGAAGTTGCTCGCAAAGATTTAGAAGCCATTATTCACCCACGCGTTCGAGCTACCTTTGATCTCGTGGTCTCTGAAGCAGCAGATGATGCAATTATTGTGAATGAGATTCCACTTTTACACGAGGTTAGCGCACACGATCGCTTCGATATCACCATCGCTGTATCTGCGCCCGAGGAGCTTCGCATCAAGCGAGCCATCGCTCGGGGCATGAAGGAGTATCAAGTTCGTGCTCGAATCGCTAGCCAGGTCAGCGATTTCGAACGGGAGTCAGGCGTTGATTTTGTCATCGATAACGATGGCACGGAGGATGATTTGCTGAGGCAGGTCGAGAATTTATGGGAGGAAGAACTCCTTCCGCGGGTGAATGAAGGATGAGAGCCATCACATCTATCACTCGCAGCGTTAATCCGTTCGAGGTTATTAGCGACTACAAGCCATCTGGTGACCAGCCTGCAGCAATTGCAGAGATCACGAAACGAATCATGCGTGGAGATCAGGATGTAGTTCTGCTCGGTGCCACTGGAACCGGAAAATCTGCGACCACCGCGTGGCTTATTGAACAACTCCAGCGCCCCACCTTAGTTCTCGCTCCCAATAAGACGCTAGCCGCACAGTTAGCTAATGAGTTTCGTGAGCTACTCCCTAATAATGCGGTTGAGTACTTTGTCTCCTACTACGACTATTACCAGCCAGAAGCGTATGTACCTCAATCCGATACCTTTATTGAGAAGGACTCATCCGTTAATGCCGAGGTGGAGCGACTTCGCCACTCGGCTACAAATTCACTCCTTACTCGACGTGATGTCATCGTGGTGGCAACCGTTTCCTGCATTTACGGTCTCGGAACACCACAAGAGTATGTAGATCGAATGATCACCCTTAAAGTCGGAGATCAGATTGAACGAAATAACCTCCTGCGAAAATTCGTAGATATTCAATATAAACGGAACGATATGGCCTTTGAACGAGGCACCTTCCGAGTGCGTGGTGATACCGTCGAAATTATCCCGATGTATGAAGAACTCGCCGTGCGAGTTGAATTCTTCGGTGATGAGATTGAACGCATCCTCACCCTTCATCCACTGACTGGTGAGGTCGTACGGGAAGAGGAAGTCATGTATATCTTCCCGGCAAGTCACTATGCCGCTGGACCCGAGACGATGAAGCGGGCTATGGCCGATATCTCTGTTGAGATGGAGAAGCAGGTCTCCGCTTTTGAGAAATCAAATAAGTTGCTCGAAGCGCAACGGTTGCGCATGCGAACCACCTTTGATCTAGAGATGATTCAACAACTTGGATTCTGTTCTGGGATTGAGAATTACTCGCGCCATATCGATGGTCGGGCTGCCGGTTCGCCACCACACTGTCTACTCGACTATTTCCCAGAGGATTTCCTCGTTGTCATTGATGAGTCCCATGTAACCGTTCCACAAATCGGGGCGATGCACGAGGGTGATGCCTCGCGAAAGAGAACACTGGTAGAGCATGGATTCCGACTTCCAAGTGCGATGGATAACCGACCGCTTCGTTTTGATGAATTTCTTGAACGCAAAGGCCAGACGTTGTATCTCTCAGCAACGCCAGGGAAGTATGAGATGGCGAAGGTTAATGGCGATGTCGTTGAACAGGTCATCCGCCCTACTGGCTTGATTGATCCAAAGATTATTGTGAAGCCAATCAAGGGTCAGATTGACGACTTGGTCAATGAGATACGAATTCGAGCGGAGAAGAACGAACGCGTTTTAGTTACTACGCTGACTAAGAAGATGTCGGAAGATCTCACCGACTATCTCCTTGGCTTAAACATTAAGGTTCGATATCTTCACTCTGAGGTCGATACTCTTCGTCGAGTTGAGTTACTCCGTGAGCTTCGATCGGGGGAGTACGATGTTCTAATCGGCATCAACCTGCTCCGAGAAGGTTTAGACCTGCCAGAAGTATCGCTCGTAGCGATTTTGGATGCGGATAAAGAAGGTTTCCTTCGCTCCACAACTTCCCTAATTCAGACTATTGGTCGCGCTGCGCGAAACGTCTCAGGTGAAGTGCATATGTACGCAGATAACATCACCGACTCCATGGCTCGGGCGATTGATGAGACCAATCGGCGTCGAGAGAAGCAGGTAGCTTTCAATCTAGAGAATGGTATTGAGCCGACGGCGCTTCGGAAGAAGATTGCAGATATCACTGACCTCATCGCCAAAGAGGTGGACGATACCGATGACCTCAAGGCTAAAGAGTCCAAGGCGTATGGAGTTGCCTCAGGATCCGGGAAGGGGTCGGCTAAGCGCGCCGTGCTCTCGTTGCCACGCCAGGAGCTAATGGCTCTCATAGAATCCCTGACTGAACAGATGCAACAGGCAGCTGTTGATCTGCACTTCGAGTTAGCAGCGCGATTGCGCGACGAGATTAGAGATCTAAAGCGCGAACTGCGCGAAATGGAGGCTGGAGAGGCATGAGCTCATTACCTGCATCGGGAGAGGATCGCCTTGTTATTCGAGGCGCTCGCGAACACAACCTGAAGAACGTCTCGCTCGACCTCCCTCGGAATGCTCTCATTGTCTTTACTGGTCTCTCTGGCTCAGGTAAATCCTCACTCGCCTTCGACACAATCTTTGCTGAGGGCCAACGTCGTTATGTGGAATCGCTCTCGGCCTACGCTCGTCAATTCTTGGGACAGATGGATAAGCCCGATGTTGACTTTATCGAGGGACTCTCACCTGCGGTCTCTATCGATCAGAAATCGACGAACCGAAATCCTCGCTCTACGGTAGGAACAATCACTGAGGTCTATGACTATCTGCGCCTGCTCTTCGCCAGAGCTGGTCGCCCGCACTGTCCTAATTGTGGCAAATCCATTACGAAGCAGACTCCCCAGAATATCGTGGATCAAATCCTTGCTCTCCCTGAGGGTGAGAAGTTTCTCGTTCTCGCACCCGTTGTGCGCGCCCGTAAAGGCGAATTTTTAGATCTCTTTAAAGAGTTTACGATTCAAGGTTTCGCTCGCGTCCGAGTTGATGGCGTTGTGTATGCAATAGCTGATGTCCCAAAGTTGAAGAAGCAAGAGAAACATACGATTGATGTTGTCGTTGACCGGTTGGCGGTTAAAGCCGATGCAAAGGGGCGCCTCACCGATTCTATTGAGACTGCTTTGAAATTAGCTGCGGGATTAGTTCAATTGGATTTCGTTGATGCGAAGAGTGATGATCCGGAAAAGGTTCGCACCTACAGCGAACATATGGCCTGCCATGATTGCGAACTCTCATTCGAAGAGTTGGAGCCACGCTCATTCTCCTTCAACTCACCCTTTGGCGCCTGCCCAGAATGTACTGGCCTTGGTACAAAGCTTGAAGTAGATGATGAATTAGTAATCCCGGATGACTCAATCTCGATTAATGAAGGTGCAATCGCGCCATGGGGTAACTCTGAGTACTTTGATCGTCTGCTCGAGGGGTTGAGTAAGGAACTTAAATTCTCCTTAGACGTTCCGTGGAAAAAACTTTCCGTGAAAGCGAAAGAGGCGCTGCTCAACGGCTGGGATTACGAAGTTCACGTGAAGTATAAGAATCGCTATGGTCGTGAACGCGCCTACACAACCGGCTTTGAGGGAGTGAAGCCATTTATCGTACGTCGTCACTCTGAAAGTGAGGGTGAGTATGGGCGAGATAAATTTGAGGCGTATATGCGAGAGACGCCATGTCCAGTATGCAATGGTGCTCGCCTCAAGCCAGAAGTATTGGCGGTAACCCTTGGTGGCAAGAGCATCTCACAGGTGGTTGAACTCTCCATCTTTGAGTGTGCAGATTTCTTAAAGAAACTTTCACTCAATGCTCGTGAAAAGAAAATTGCCGATCGTGTCCTTAAAGAGGTCAATGCCCGCCTTGGCTTCTTGCTGGATGTTGGACTCGACTACTTATCACTCGCTCGTTCTGCCGGAACGCTCTCCGGAGGAGAGGCACAACGCATTCGCCTCGCAACGCAGATTGGCTCTGGTCTTGTGGGAGTGCTCTACGTCTTAGATGAGCCAAGCATTGGACTCCACCAGCGCGATAACAAGCGCCTTATCGAAACTTTGGTACGGCTACGAGACTTGGGAAATACGCTCATCGTTGTTGAGCACGATGAAGACACCATCAGGACAGCTGATTGGATTGTAGATATCGGGCCGGGCGCTGGCGAACATGGCGGTGTGGTTGTTTCATCGGGTGATTACCAATCCCTCATTTCTGCCCCAAATTCAGTGACCGGGGATTACCTCTCTGGTCGAGTTTCGATTGCTAAGCCAGAGAAACGTCGCCCACAGGAGAAGTCACGGATCATCACGATCAAGGATGCGAAAGAGAATAATCTTCGCAATGTCACGGTCTCTATTCCGTTAGGTAATTTTGTTGCCGTCACCGGCGTGAGCGGTTCTGGAAAGTCCACTCTGGTAAATGACATTCTCTACTCAGTCTTGGCGAATAAGCTCAATGGTGCCCGTATCGTTCCGGGCCGTCACCGATCTATCACTGGCCTAGATAATCTCGATAAG
Source organism: uncultured Actinomycetes bacterium (assembly GCA_903854185.1). Classification (GTDB taxonomy): domain Bacteria; phylum Actinomycetota; class Actinomycetes; order Nanopelagicales; family Nanopelagicaceae; genus PALSA-747. The sequence goes on along the minus strand of CAINVP010000072.1, from coordinate 23,022 downwards.
GTCGTGCACGTCGATCAATCTCCTATCGGACGTACTCCACGTTCTAACCCGGCAACATACACCGGAGTCTTCGACAAGATTCGTGGCCTCTTCGCTGAGACCGCAGAGGCAAAGATCCGTGGGTATCAACAGGGTCGTTTCTCCTTCAATGTGAAGGGGGGCCGATGTGAGAACTGCGCTGGTGACGGCACAATCACGATCGAGATGAACTTCCTGCCTGATGTCTACGTGCCGTGCGAGGTCTGCCACGGTGCGCGCTATAACCGTGAGACGTTAGAAGTGCATTACAAAGGTAAGACGATTGCCCAAGTACTCGATATGCCAATCGAGGAGGCAAGTTCCTTCTTTGAATCAGTGCCCGCAATCGCTCGCTACCTACAGACGCTCAATGATGTGGGCCTTGGCTATGTTCGCCTTGGGCAGTCTGCACCGACGCTCTCCGGTGGCGAGGCGCAGCGAGTAAAACTTGCGACTGAACTACAGCGACGATCAACGGGCAGAACGATCTATGTCTTAGATGAACCCACAACTGGGCTCCACTTTGAAGATGTTCGAAAACTGCTCTTGGTTCTCAACCGCCTGGTTGATACGGGAAATACTGTCGTCGTTATTGAGCATAATCTCGATGTCATCAAGTGCGCAGACTGGGTTATCGATATGGGACCAGAAGGTGGCTCAGGTGGTGGAATGGTGATTGCCGAGGGCACTCCTGAAGATATTGTGAAGGTGAAGGAGAGCTACACCGGAAAATTCTTGGCACCTATGCTCTCTAAGAAGAAGTAGTTGCGTTAACTACCATCTGCCATGAGTAACCCACTCGATTATCGCCCAGATGCCATTCCCACGGATCCGGGCGTCTACCGGTTCTTTGATCAGAATGATCGAGTCATCTATGTGGGCAAGGCGAAGAATCTTAAAAATCGGCTAGGGTCCTACTTTCAGAAGAATCTTGGCGAGAAGACCTATCGGATGGTCCATACCGCGGTCAGAGTCGACTGGACGATCGTCAAGAGTGAGGTCGAGGCGCTCCAGCTTGAATTCACTTGGATCAAGAGCGAGAACCCAGAGTTCAATGTCCAATTCAAGGATGACAAGTCCTACCCGTATTTGGCGATCTCCATCTCAGATGAGTTTCCACGCATCTTCATCTCGCGGGAGAAGAAGCGGAAGGGAAATCGCTACTTCGGACCATATGCGCATGCTTGGGCGCTTCGTAGCACGCTGGATACTCTCATTAAATTATTCCCAATCCGGAGTTGTTCGGAGTCAAATTTTCAGAAGGCGCGTCGAACGAACCGCCAATGCCTGTATGGAGACATTGGAAAATGCTCTGCACCCTGCGTCGGGTGGGTTACTCCGGAAGAGCATAAAGCCGATGCCTTGAAATTAATTAGCTTCCTTGAGAAGAAGCCAGAGGAGATCATCGGAACCCTTGAAGGTGAGATGCAAGCGGCCTCAACCTCCCACGAATTTGAGCGGGCGGGGAGAATTCGTGATCAGATTTCGGCGCTCACCAAGGCCTCCGAGTCAACAGCTGGAACTTTGAACGAGGGGGTGAGTGGAGATTTCATTGCAATCCACGAGGAGATAACTCACGCCGCCGCAACACTTTTCATTGTCCGCTCCGGCAGAGTTGTCGGTTCGCGCTCATGGGTTATCGAGTTAGAGAAGGTCTTGGAGGATGAGGAGGTTATGGCGAGCGTCCTCTCGAAAATCTATCGAGACTTTGATCCGCCATCAGAAATTTATGTAGATAGAGCTCAAAGCGATTTTTCAAGTTATGAGCAATGGCTCTCTGAAACCGCTGGAAAACGGGTGAAGATTAGCGTGCCTCAACGCGGAGAGAAATATGAGCTAATTCAAACGGTAGAGCGAAACGCTCACCAAGCGCTCATCAGATATCTCAGCAAGCGGGCAAATGACTCCTCAGTAAGTGGGAGAGCGCTAGAGGAGATTGCAGAGTACCTCGACCTCGACCGCCCACCGCTGCGCATGGAGTCCTTCGATATCTCCAATATTCAAGGAGAGCATATGGTCGCTTCGATGGTCGTCTTTGAAGATGGCCAGCCGAAGAAGAGTGAGTACCGGCGCTTTTCGATCTCCTCGCCCGAGCGCCTTGATGACACGCGGGCGATGCATCAAGTCCTCACAAGGAGGTTGAAGCGCTATCTGGATGAGAAAGACCTGGCAATCACCGATATTGAGAGTATTGGAGCCCCGAAGCCAAAGTTTGCCTATGCACCACAACTTATTGTTGTAGATGGTGGCAAGCCTCAGGTCGAGGCTGCGGCGCGAGTCTTAGAGGAGTTGGGTATCACCAATATCGCGCTCTGCGGTTTAGCGAAGCGTTTGGAGGAGGTCTGGCTGCCAGGCTCTGACGATCCCATAATCTTCCCGCGCCATAGCGAAGCTCTCTATCTGCTTCAGCGCTTACGCGATGAGGCGCATAGATTCGCCATCACCTTCCATCGAAGCAAGCGATCTAAAGTCATGCTCGACTCTCTCCTGGACGAGGTATCTGGTCTAGGCGAGATGCGAAGAAGAGCGCTACTTGAACGTTACGGCTCTGTCTCTGCAATCAAAAAGGCAACAGCAGCGGAGTTATCCGCAATTCCAGGTATCGGTGAGAAGGTGGCACTCAGCATCTTTGACCATTTACAGGCTGCGGAGAGTGCAAGTGTCGATATGAAGACGGGCGAGATTCTAGATAGTTAGCTAAAAGTAGGGAAGGATGCAGCCATGTCCTCATCTGAAATTCTCCTTCTTACGGGAATGAGCGGTGCCGGTCGTTCAACTATCGCACACGCGATGGAGGACCTGGGCTGGTATGTCGTGGATAACTTACCTCCCTCAATGCTCCCAGAGTTGGTCGAAGTTACTTCCTCGTCTGTCACAAAGATTGCCATCGTCGTTGATGTACGTGGTCGTCAATTCTTCGATGCAATTACGGCCGCGCTGGCCGAGTTGGCGGAGAAGAAGCTCGCTCGCCAAATTCTCTTCGTTGATGCAGCAGATGAGGTCCTGGTGAGAAGATTCGAATCGACCAGAAGACCACACCCGCTTCAAGGATCTGATCGGATTGTGGATGGAATTGCGAAGGAGCGAGAGCGGCTACGTGAACTTCGCTCAATTGCAGATATCGTCATCGACTCCTCTGCCCTCAATATTCATCAGCTAGAGAGTAAGGTCGAGGATCTCTTTCACTCTGAGAACGAGGTGGACCTGCGGGTCAATGTCCTCTCTTTCGGTTACAAATATGGAATTCCGGTAGATGCCGATCTAGTGGTGGATGTCCGATTTATCGCCAACCCTCATTGGGTGCCAGAGCTTCGACCTCAGAATGGTCTCGATGCTCCGGTCAGCGAGGCGGTGCTCGACTCAAAGAATGTTCAAGATTTTCTAGAACGCTACCTTCAACTCTTTGAAACGATGGCTGATGGCTTCTTTATAGAGAGCAGAAAGTACCTAACGCTTGCCATCGGTTGCACAGGCGGAAAGCATCGAAGCGTTGCAATCGCCGAAGAGTTAACTGCACGGTTAAATAGCAAAAAAAATCTACCAGGTGGCAACGTGGAAGCGCATGCTCTTCATCGTGATCTAGGCAGAGAGCTCTAAGCGACAGTGGGGGCGTCAGAACTTTCAATCGTAAGTCTTGGTGGGGGTCATGGGCTATCGGCAACGCTGAAGGCGCTCCGCTCGTTGACGACAAAAATTACAGCTATCGTCACCGTTGCAGATAACGGTGGCTCGAGCGGCCGCCTTCGGGAAGAGCTTGATGTTCTTCCACCTGGCGATCTACGGATGGCACTTGCAGCGCTCTGTTCAGAAGATGAATGGGGAAGTGGCTGGGCAGAGATTTTGCAATACCGCTTTTCAAGTGAGGGCGAGATGAACGGCCATGCACTCGGCAATTTACTGCTCTCTGCACTCTGGAATCGGGATGGTGATCCGGTAACCGGGATTGATCGAGTCGGAGAACTCTTGAAAATCGATGGCCGAGTCTTGCCGATGGCCCTAGAACCATTAGATATTGCTGCCATTTTTGATTGTGATGGCGAAGAGTTGCCGGTGCGGGGGCAAGTTCAGGTTGCGACTACTAGAGGCGCCATCAAGTCTCTTACCTTAATACCGGAGACCCCACGATTTACTCCGGCTGCCAAGGTCGCCCTTCACTCTGCAGATTGGATTACCTTCGGACCTGGCTCTTGGTTCTCTAGTGTGATGCCGCACTTGCTGTTGAAGGAAGAGGCAGAAGCTATTGCCCAATCTGATGCGAAGAAGATTGTGATCTTCAATCTTCCAGAGCCGAAGAGTGCTCGAGAGTTCGCTGGGTCATCAGCCGCGGATCATCTCAGATTGATGTTGCTACATGCCCCCTCGTTGAAAGTTGATATTGCTCTGGTGGATGAGAGCTCAGTGAGTTCTGAGGCGCAGCTCGAAGACCTTAAAGAAGTGGTTGAGAGTTGCGGAGGTAAGGTGATAATTGCGGACCTGCGAAGCGAGGAAGAGGCGGTTCATCACGATGTGAAGAAATTGACTCTCGCTTTAAGCCACATTTTCAACCTAACCCTGCTTAGATAACGCCATGGCAATGACGGCGAGCGTGAAAGATGAGCTGAGTAGGCTCTCAGTTACAAAACCCTGCTGTCGAAAAGCCGAAGTCTCTTCCCTGCTCCGATTCGCCGGAGGATTGCACATCACATCTGGTCAGATCGTGATTGAGGTCGAGCTAGATACTGCTCAGACAGCGCGCCGACTACGACGCGATATCGCTGAAATTTTTGGTCATGAATCGGAACTCGCGGTGCTCTCGGCATCTGGGATTCGCAAAGGAAGTCGCTATCTCGTTCGCGTTACATCTGATGGTGATGCCCTCGCCCGGCAGACTGGGTTGATTGATGCCAGCAATCGCCCGATTCGAGGACTCCCACCTCAGGTGGTCTCGGCTGGAGTGTGCGATGCCGAAGCGGCATGGCGGGGCGCCTTCTTAGCTCATGGCTCACTTACCGAACCAGGGCGCTCATCGGCTCTAGAAATTACCTGCCCAGGACCGGAGGCGGCGCTCGCGCTCGTGGGAGCTGCCCGACGTCTTGAGATTAGCGCCAAGGCTAGAGAAGTTCGCAATGTGGATCGTGTAGTTATTCGCGATGGTGATGCGATTGGTGCGTTACTTACTCGATTAGGAGCACACGAGAGTGTGCTTGCGTGGGAAGAGCGTCGGATGCGACGGGAAGTACGAGCAACAGCTAACCGACTCGCAAATTTTGACGATGCAAATCTTCGTCGCTCTGCTCGAGCGGCGGTGGCAGCCTCAGCCCGAGTTGCTCGAGCGATGGAGATTCTCGGGGAGGAGATTCCACTTCACCTCAAAGAGGCAGGGGAGTTACGAATTCAACATGGTCAGGCAAGCCTGGAGGAGTTAGGAACCCTCGCGGTGCCACCTATGACTAAGGATGCAATCGCCGGACGGATCCGTCGCCTCCTAGCGATGGCCGATAAGCGTGCTCAAGATTTAGGAATTCCAGACACCGAAGCCGGTCTCAGCCCAGAGATGCTCGCCGAATAAGTGCCATGGCAGCGCTCGGGAGCGGCTGAGCGAAGGCTCGGCTGATAAGATTCTCTCATCACAGCGTTGTGGATGGAGTAGCTCCCAACGGTGAGCGCCCTGCCAAGCAGTGGCCCCGCAAGACCTACTTGAAGATTGATCAACCCAGACCACATGAGGCAACCAAGCCAGGTGGACTTTTTAGAAGCGAGGAAAATCGTGATTCGTGTTGGAATTAATGGCTTTGGCCGTATCGGCCGTAACTTCTTCCGTGCAGCTCTACTCTCAGGTGCGGATATCGAAATCGTTGGCATCAACGACTTAACTGATAATGCCACCCTTGCTCACCTCTTGAAGTATGACTCAATCTTGGGGCCGCTTGGCCTGCCAGTCTCGTACGATGATGAATCCATCACCGTCAACGGCAAGAAGATTCGCGTCTTCGAGCAGCGCGATCCAGCGAACCTCCCATGGGCTGAGGTCAAGGCAGATATCGTTATTGAATCAACAGGTTTCTTCACTAAAGCAGCGGATGCAAAGAAGCACATCACCGCTGGCGCAAAGAAGGTCATTATCTCGGCTCCTGCGACTGATGAAGATGTCACAATCGTGCTCGGTGTCAATGAGAAGACATACGACCCAGCAGCGCACACCATTATCTCAAATGCCTCATGCACAACAAACTGCCTTGCTCCAATGGCGAAGGTGCTTGAGGATGAGTTCGGAATCGTTAAGGGTCTCATGACAACAATTCATGCGTACACAAACGATCAATCACTTCAGGATCAGCCACACAAGGATCTCCGCCGTGCTCGCGCGGGCGCACTCTCAATGATTCCTACATCAACTGGCGCAGCTAAGGCGATCAGCTTGGTTATCCCTGCACTCAAGGGCAAGCTCGATGGTTATGCAATGCGCGTACCAGTCCCAACCGGTTCCGCAACCGATTTGACAGTCGAATTAGCTAAGGAAGTCTCTGCCGCAGATATCAATGCAGCGATGAAGCGCGCTGCAGAGGGAGCACTCAAGGGCATCCTTGAGTACACAGAAGATCCAATCGTCTCTGCAGATATTGTGACAAATCCTTCTTCCTGCATCTTCGACGCTGGCCTTACTAAGGTAATTGGCAATCAAGTCAAGGTCGTTGGCTGGTATGACAATGAGTGGGGTTACTCGAACCGCCTCGTCGACCTAGTCAGCTTTGTTGGTGGAAAGCTCTAATTGATGAAGACGCTCGAATCCTTTGATTTCACCGGCAAGCGTGTACTTCTTCGTTGCGATCTCAATGTTCCAATCAAAGAGGGCGTAATCGGTGATGATGGAAGGATTCGAGCATCTCTTCCTACGATTCAATATCTCCTCAGCCAAGGAGCATCGGTAGTCATTACCGCACACCTTGGTCGACCAAAGGGTGAGCGAAAGCCGGAACTCTCGCTAGAGCCAGTTTCACGCCGTCTCAGTGAATTACTCAATCTTCCAGTGAAGTTCTCACCCGTCATTGTTGGAGCAGATGTCAGCGCTCTAGCAGCGGGAGAAGTTCTTCTCCTTGAAAATATTCGCTATGAGGCAGCAGAGACAAGTAAGGATGAGGGCGAGCGTCACGTATTAGCTAAAGAACTTGCTTCATACGCAGATATCTTTATCTCCGATGGCTTTGGTGCAGTGCACCGCAGGCATGCATCCGTCTACGATGTTGCAAAGTTACTTCCCTCGGCGCCAGGCAAACTAGTGGCCGCAGAGATTGAAGTTCTTAAGAAACTCACTGAGAACCCAGATCGTCCCTACGGCGTGGTACTTGGTGGGGCTAAGGTCTCAGATAAAATTGGCGTCATTGAAAATCTCCTAGATAAGGTTGACATGCTCGCCATAGGTGGCGGCATGCTCTTCACCTTCTTGAAAGCTCAAGGGTATGAGATTGGAAAGTCACTCGTCGAGGATGATCTACTTCCTACGGTGAAAGAGATTATGGGTCGAGCCGAGAAGTTAGGTGTAAAGCTTCTCCTGCCAACCGATATCGCAATCGCACCAGATTTCTCTGCATCTGCGCCCGCAGCGGTGGTCTCAGCGTTTGCGATGCCATCAGATCAGCTTGGACTAGATATCGGACCAGAGAGTGCGAAGGCATTTGCAGCGGCGATTACTGAGTGCAAGACGATCTTCTGGAATGGCCCAATGGGTGTATTTGAATTTGCTAATTTCGCCGCGGGCACGAAGGTAGTTGCAGAGGCGCTTACCAAGGTATCGGGCATCTCAGTCGTTGGTGGCGGAGATTCAGCCGCAGCAGTTCGTGCCCTTGGCTTTGCGGACTCACAATTTGGATATATCTCAACCGGCGGTGGCGCCTCACTCGAATATCTCGAGGGTAAAGAGTTGCCGGGTATCTCTGTTCTTCAATAATTTTTCATTCTTCATCAGATCTTTACTAGCAGTAGAAACGAATAGGGGATGTAATGCGTAAGCCACTCATCGCAGGTAACTGGAAGATGAATCTCAATCATCTTGAGGCAATCGCGGTAACGCAGAAGCTCTCATACTCTCTTGACGATAAAGATTATGATGCAGTGGATGTCACGATACTTCCTCCGTTTACTGATATTCGCTCTATTCAAACCCTAGTAGATGGCGATCGCCTCCGCCTAACGTATGGCGCTCAAGATCTCTCACCAGAAGTTTCAGGTGCATTTACAGGTGATATCTCTGGCTCCATGCTCTCTAAGTTGGGTTGTTCTTATGTTGCAGTAGGACATTCAGAGCGTCGGGCTATTCATGGTGAAGATGACGCGGTTGTGAATTCAAAGATTAAAGCCGCTCTGGCTAATGAAATTACTCCCATTTTCTGCATCGGAGAGGAGCTCTCTATTCGCGAGGCGGGCACACACGTTGCTCATGTTCTTGAACAGCTTCGCAATGGGCTTCAGGGTTTTCATAAGCCAGAGTTGAAGAAAATTGTCTTCGCTTACGAGCCGGTCTGGGCGATTGGTACCGGAAAGACCGCAACTCCTGAAGATGCGCAGGAAGTCTGTGCCGCGATTCGGTCAGAATTGGCAAAGATTGGCTCTTCCGATATCGCCGCAGCTGCCCGAATTCTCTACGGTGGCTCGGTTAAATCTGGAAATATCGTCGAAATCATGAAGCAGGCAGATGTGGATGGCGTTCTCGTTGGGGGAGCGAGCCTTGACCCTGAGGAGTTCGCCCGAATCGCCAAGTTCCACAGATTCGCGGCCACTGCATAGGCTATTCTTGCCCGGTAGATGTACCTTAAGTTTGGAGAAATTACGTGGTAGCAGCACTATCGATCATCTTGGTCCTCACGAGTATTCTTATGATCATCTTGGTCCTCTTGCATAAGGGTAAGGGCTCTGGCCTATCCGACCTCTTTGGCGGCGGAATCTCCTCAAATTACGGCGGCTCCTCTGTTGTTGAGCGTAACCTCGACCGTATCACCATCATCATTGGCGGGCTCTGGTTCGCAGCAGTTGTGGGCCTCGGTCTCTATCTTAAGAAGTAACTCTTTCTTGTAAAGCAGTAAACAATATGAAGGTTGGTGGATAGTGGCAGGTAGCGCGATTCGTGGAAGCCGTGTTGGCGCAGGTCCAATGGGTGAGGCAGAGCGCGGCGAGGCAATTGCCCGGTTCTATGTCTCCTATTGGTGTGCCAATGGGCATGAGACCAAGCCCTCCTTCGCTGAAGATGGCACTGTCACGATTCCAGCTGAGTGGGATTGCCCCCGCTGTGGCTATCCAGCCGGCCGCGATAAGGCAAACCCGCCTCGCCCGGTAAAGAACGAGCCATACAAGACTCACCTTGCCTATGTAAAGGAGCGTCGCACGGAGGCAGAGGCAACTGAGATTCTCGATAATGCGCTGGCAAAGCTACGTGGAGACGATTAAGAACTTACAACGTTCGTAGCGCTCCAAGAAGTTCAGCAATACCTGCAGTTCGATCTTTGAGATGAATTCGAAGCAATGGCAGCGAACGTGATGCGAGCGCCTCACCATCACCGAGGGCTTGCGCCATGAGTAAGGTATGAAAAGTGAACTCCCTACCTGGTATCGCCAGGTCGCTCAGATTCTCGCCAGTAATTTGAATGAAGGCGCCATTTAACTGACCGCCCTTATGGAACTGCCCGGTTGAGTGCAGAAAGCGCGGTCCCCATCCGAAGGTACTTGCGCGACCGCTCTTTGCGGCAATGAGCGAGCGAATCTCAGTAATTGCATCATTAGCACCGCGATGTAGATACGCCATCGTTGCAAAGTAGTGCGCCTTTACTTCGAGGAAATCCGATAATTGGCCTGCCAGCGATTGCGCACCTGAGTGAGAGTAAATCTCTAGCGTCTCGGTGACTAGCGAAGGAACCGTAGAGGGGAGTGTTCCGTCCTTCTCCCACAGTGCAAGGAGAGCATTTGTGCGATCTTTGGCCTCCGTCACATTTGGCTGATTAAATGGATCTACTTCAAGTAAGAAACTCAAGAGCGCTGTGACATATTCCCAGAGAATGAAATGTTCGCCTAACGTCGCTTCGACCACGAGATTGGCGCGGTCAGATGCTGCAAAGGCAACCATAAGGCCTGGACCAGCAACGGCGGAGTTCTCTGATTCAACGACAACAGGAAGGCGACCCTTCTGGCTTTTGCCCGTGGACTCTGCCACAAGTTGCTCAATCCAATCAGAGAGTCCAGGTACGTTGGAGCTACCATCCGAGAAGGCAACACATTGTTCACCGGCATCAAAGAGGGCGGCCGCTATCTGAATTGCGACGGAATTGTTGAGATGGAGTTTCTCTAAAATCGCGGCGGCATCATCAAGAAGCACCGATGTATCAACGCCAATTAAGGCAGCAGGCACAAGACCAAATGCGCTCAAGGCGCTGTAGCGTCCACCTACATTCGGATCGGCATTTACAACGGTAAGACCATCCGCACGGGCACTGATGTCGAGGGGAGAGCCAGGGTCGGTGACAATCACCAAATGATCGCGTGGGGCAAGTCCGGCATCGATAAATAGTTTAGTGAAGAGCGCTTTCTGCGATGCTGTCTCCACTGTTGAACCAGATTTAGATCCGACCACAACGATGGTTGTAGCTAGATTTTCTGGAACACCGGCAAGAATTTGGTCTGGGTCGGTTGAGTCTAGAACGGTCAATCGCTTGGAGTAGGTCTTAGCAATGACTTCTGGCGCGAGCGATGAACCACCCATTCCACAGAGCACTACATCGTCGATGCCTCGACTGCGAATCCAGGCGGAGAGTCGGTCTAGCTCAGGAAGGAGTGCACGTGATGAGTGCGGCAGGTCAATCCACCCTAGTCGAATAGCCGCCTCCGGCGCCGCTTGCTCGCCCCATAAGGTGGAATCTTTGGCCGAAAGGCGTGGCGCAATTTCGGCAAGTCTGGCAAGAGATTCACTAGAAGTTATCGCAGATTTAAAACTGACCTGTGCACTCATTCTTAAGCCCTCTCGGCTACCGATGCTACGTTCTGAAGTAAGTGAACCCAAGCATCTTCAAACTTCTTCAGGCCATCATCCTCTAACTCAGCAACGACTTTTCTCATGTCGATGCCGGCAACTGTAAGTGCGGTGAAGATTTCATGGGCTTGGCTTATCGCCCCCGTCACTGCATCCGACGGAACTTGTTCAGCAGTTGACCTCACTGCATCGAGCGTTCCTTCCGGCATGGTGTTGACGGTACCTGGAGCCACAAGGTCAATCACATAACGCGTTGGACTGTAGGACTTGTCCTTGACTCCAGTAGAAGCCCATAGCGGCCGTTGCATATTTCCACCTGCTGATTTCAGCGCGGTCCAACGTGGGGAGCGGATAACTTCTAGGTAGGCCTCAAATGCTAGCCCCGCATTTGCAATGGCCGCCTTACCCCGGAGCGGATGGCTCTCAGAAATTGCATCGAGCTTCTTATCAATGTCCGCATCAATTCTGCTGATGAAGAACGAGGCGACAGAGTGCACCGAAGTGATTTCTTGACCGGAGGCTAATCGACGTTCAAGACCACGAAGATAAGAATCCATAACCGCTCGGTAGCGATCAACAGAGAAGATCAGCGTGACATTAACGCTGATGCCTCGGGCGGTGAGCTCCTCGATAGCGGGGAGTCCGTCCATTGTTGCCGGAACCTTGATCAAGACGTTTGGGCGATTTACTACATGGTGAAGAAATAGTGCACGTTCGACAGTTGCGGATGTGTCGTATGCCAGATCTGGGTCAACTTCGATACTCACGCGACCATCAACCTGATTAGATTCTAGGAAGGTAGGAAGGAAGAGGTCACAGGCGTTTCTCACATCTGATGTGGTGAGTTCAGCAACAATCGCAGTTGTTGTGAGGCCTTCCGCCTTCAGCGCAAGAATGTCATCTCGATATAGATCAGATCCACCAATAGCAGCGGAGAAGATACTGGGATTAGTCGTAACGCCGACTACATGGGAATCTTCGATGAGCTTCGCAAGCGAGCCAGATTGAAGGCGGTCGCGAGAGAGATCATCAAGCCAAATAGATACACCGGCATCTGATAGCGCTTGCAGTGGAGATGAGCTCATATCGGCTACTTACCCTTCGCTTGAGAGATAGAGGTTTTTGCTGCCTTGGCAACATTCTCGGCGGTGAAGCCATACTCAACAAAGAGTTGAGCTGCACTGGCAGAAGCACCGAAGTGTTCCAGGCTAACAGCGACACCAGCAGTACCAAGATACTTGTACCAGCTCTGTGCGATACCAGCTTCAATGCTTACTCGAGCAGCAACAGAGGAGGGGAGGACGCTCTCTTTGTAAGCCTCACTCTGGCTCTCGAACCATTCAATGCAAGGTGCGCTAACTACTCGTGCTTTGATGCCATCTGCAGCGAGTGAACTCTGTGCCGCAATAGCAACGGAAACTTCAGAGCCGGTGGCAATCAGAATTACATCTGGATTGCCATCTACATCCGAGACGATGTACGCGCCGTTAGCAACACCCTCGGCGCTAGCAAATCTGGTCCGGTCAATCACGGGCAAGTTCTGACGGGAGAGAACGATGCCCGATGGCTTTCCGCTCTTGATGATCTCTCGCCATGCAATCGCAGTCTCATTTGCATCTGATGGGCGTATGACAGCCAAGTTAGGGATGGCACGGAGCGCTGCGACATGCTCGACTGGTTGATGAGTAGGTCCATCTTCTCCGAGACCGATGGAGTCATGGGTCCAGACGAAGATTGAGGGGATATCCATGAGAGCTGCGAGACGAACTGCGCCACGCATGTAGTCGCTGAAGACGAGGAAGGTGCCACCAAAGGACTTCGATAGACCGTGGAGCGCTATTCCATTCAAGATTGCACCCATTGCATGCTCGCGAATTCCGAAGTGAATAATGCGTCCGAAGGGATCTGCATCCTTCATAGCGCTCGTGGAAGGCAGGAATGAGTGACCATCCTCAATTGTGGTGTTGTTGCTCTCAGCTAAATCGGCAGATCCGCCCCAGAACTCTGGAAGCACTCCTGCGATAGCGTTAATTACCTTTCCAGATGCGGCACGGGTTGCAATCTCCTTATCGGGTGCGAAGACCGGAATTGAATCCTCCCAACCAGATGGAAGTTCGCCGGCAACAAGTCGCGCCAGAAGAGCGGCGCGGTCTGGATGTGCGGCGCTCCACTTAGCAAATTCGACCTCCCATGCCGCGCGAGCAGCAGCTCCGCGGTCAATGACTTTGCGTGCGTGGTCGAGAACATCAGTTGGAGCGGCAAAACTCTCTTCCGGATTTAACCCAAGTGCAACCTTTGTAGCTGCAATTTCATCGGCACCAAGAGCTGAACCATGAGACTTTGAGGTGCCTTGAGCCTTAGGTGCCGGCCAGGCGATTACAGATTTCATGCGGATAAGAGTTGGCTTATCGCTCTTGCTCTCAGCGGCCGCCATAGCTTCTTCAAGGGCAACACGATTTACATCGCCGTTGGGAAGTGACGGAACTTCAATGACATGCCAGTCATAGGAGCGATAACGTGCGCTTACATCTTCAGTGAAGGAGACATGGGTGTCACCCTCGATTGAGATGCGGTTATCATCATAAATAACTTTGAGATTGCCCAGCGCTTGTGTGCCAGCGAGAGATGAAGCTTCAGCACTGACTCCTTCCTGTAAATCACCATCGGATGCGATGACCCAAATATTGTGATCGAAGAGAGTGGTCGCAGACTCTGGATCAAAGAGGCCCTTCTCATAGCGAGCTGCCATCGCCATCCCGACGGCACTTGCGATGCCAGAGCCCAACGGGCCGGTTGTAATTTCAACGCCCTTAGTGTGGCCATACTCTGGATGGCCCGGTGTGAGTGAATTCTGCGTGCGGAAGGATTTGAGATCTTCAAGGGTTAAGCCATAACCGGAGAGAAAGAGTTGAATGTACAAAGTAAGTGAGGAGTGACCACAGGATAGAACGAAGCGATCTCGACCGAGCCACTCTGGGTGTTGTGGATCATGCTGCAAGAAGCGTTGAAAGAGCGTGTAAGCAACGGGTGAAAGTGCCATTGCAGTACCTGGATGGCCATTGCCCACTTTTTGAACAGCATCTGCCGCGAGCGCGCGACCCACAGCAACCGCTCTATCATCTAACTCTGTCCATGTCGGGCGGTTACTCATCTATATCTCCGTTTCATTTCATCTGATATTCAGATGGCGTGGTCTTCGTTTATCTCTGCTTGAGAATTCGTTCGAGTTGTGGCTCGAGTAAATGAGTGCGAGGCAAATGCTGCATCCCATAGTGCGAGCCAGAGCAACGTTGCCCCTAAAAGATGTGCCGCGACCAAAAGGACTGGCAACTTTGTAAAATATTGTGCGTAACCAATTATCCCTTGTCCGAGCGCGATTGCGATAAAAAGCGTGAACTTGTATCGAATACTGGAAGCGGCTCGTTGTACCTGTAGCAACAGAATCAGACCAAGTGAGAGGCTGATGAGGGCGATAACGGAATCCGCGTGAAGCCAGGAGATAGTCCGAGGATCAATGGTGAATCTTTTAGCGGCGATATCGCCCGCATGTGGACCACTTCCCGTGACGACAGTGCCCAAGGTAATGACGAACCCGGTCAAGAGCACGAGAATTTGCGAAAGTTGTCGCGAAGGAGAGGCAATAGCAATACGAGCGGTACGAAGAACTCTATTGCGCAGGGAGAGCGCCCCGGCGATGACGACAATCGATAGCAGGAAGTGCGCGGCTACCGAAAAAGGATTTAAATGCGTAAGGACCGTAATGCCACCAAGAACAATCTGCCCAATGATGCCGAGCAATTGCGCGAGCGCTAGGAGGCGAATCTTCCTGCGCTCACTTCGCTCGCAATTCCTACTCCAAAAGAGCGCCCCCACGACCGCAGCGAGAATGACCAAGACGAGTAGGACTGTGATCAACCGATTGCCAAATTCGATCCAAGCGTGGAGCTGGCCCTGTGCTTGATGGGGGACTGGAGCATAGGAAGCGCCGGTGCATTGCGGCCAGGTAGGACACCCGAGGCCAGAGCCAGTGAGGCGGACTGCGCCGCCGGTGACGACGATTGCTGATTGAAGAGCGACGAGCATGGAGAGGATCGGCCGTTTGGCTACATTCACGGGTAGAGCCTACTTTGCCGAGGAGCCCCCTGGCGGGTGGCGGCTCGGGGGCGGAGCTCATGACCCGTCTCACAGTCGACGGGTGAGGGTAGAGTGGAAATCTAGGGGGAATTACGCAACACTTATGTTGTGAAAAAGCCGGTGGAGAGCGATGAGCGCACAAGGGATCTCGTCGCGCGCGCAATCCTTGAATCGGGTCCCGCCACCGCTGTCGATTTAGCTACCAGATTGGCCATCACGCCTACTGGCATTAGGCGCCACTTAGATGCACTTGTCGCAGATGGAATTCTCATTTCACGCGAAGAGCATCAGAGCAGCGTTCATGCTCGAGGGCGAGGGCGCCCGGCCAAGGTATTTGTGATGACCGACCATGGACGTGAAAGTTTTAATCACTCATATGATGATCTAGCGGTAGCCGCATTGAAATTCATGCACTCGCGTGGCGGAGATGTTGTTGCTGAATTCGCGGCGAAGCGCGCTTCCGACCTAGATCTGTCACGTGAACTCTCTGACAAAGATTCTCTCAACGAGAAGGTAGTGAAACTCTCCGAGTTGCTATCGGTAGAAGGTTACGCCGCTTCTATTGTCGAGAAGGAAAATGGTGTTGAGATTTGCCAACATCACTGCCCAATCGCACATGTAGCAGCAGAATTTCCAGCGCTCTGTGAAGCAGAGACTGAATCAATATCGCAGGCGCTTGGCACGCATGTTCAACGCCTGGCAACCATCGCACATGGCGATGGTGTCTGCACAACATTTGTCCCAACAAGAGTATCAACCAAGGTAGGAGTACAAGGATGAGCGAACAACTAGGTACACAAACTGTTGACCACCCTGAACTTGAGGGCATTGGCACCTATGAGTATGGCTGGTCTGATAGCGATGCTGCCGGTAGCGTCGCAAAGCGCGGTCTTGATGAGGCGGTCGTTCGCGATATCTCATCCAAGAAGAGCGAACCACAGTGGATGCTCGACCTTCGCCTAAAAGGGTTGAAGCTCTTTGAGAAGAAGCCAATGCCATCATGGGGATCAGATCTCTCTGGAATTTTCTTTGACACAATCAAGTACTTCGTTCGCTCCTCTGAGAAGCAGGCTAAATCGTGGGAGGATTTGCCAGAAGATATTCGCAACACCTACGACCGTCTTGGAATTCCTGATGCGGAGAAGAATCGTCTCGTTGCTGGCGTCGCCGCACAGTATGAATCTGAAGTGGTGTATCACTCGATTCGTGAGGACCTAGAAGCACTCGGTGTCATATTCGTTGACACGGACTCCGGCCTACGTGAACACGAAGAACTCTTCAAGGAGTACTTCGGCACTGTGATTCCGGTTGGTGATAATAAGTTCGCTGCCCTCAATACATCAGTGTGGTCAGGCGGCTCGTTCATCTACGTACCCAAGGGCGTTCACGTCGATATTCCGCTGCAGGCATATTTCCGAATCAATACAGAGAATATGGGTCAGTTTGAGAGAACTCTGATCATCGCTGACGAGGGATCTTATGTTCACTATGTAGAAGGCTGCACAGCACCTATCTATTCTTCAGACTCCCTTCACTCTGCAGTGGTTGAAATCATTGTGAAGAAGAACGCTCGAGTTCGATACACAACTATTCAGAACTGGTCTAACAACGTCTACAACCTGGTTACGAAGCGCGCAGTCTGCGAAGAGGGTGCAACGATGGAGTGGATCGATGGCAATATCGGTTCGAAGGTGACTATGAAGTACCCAGCTGTTTACCTCATGGGACCACACGCTAAGGGAGAGACGCTCTCCATCGCATTCGCTGGCGAAGGCCAACATCAGGATGCAGGCGCAAAGATGGTGCATGCGGCTCCGTACACATCATCATCCATCATCTCTAAGTCGGTTGCACGTGGTGGCGGTCGCACCTCGTACCGTGGACTTATTCAAGTACAAGAAGGCGCTCACCACTCTAAGTCAACGGTGAAGTGCGATGCGCTACTCGTAGATACGATCTCTCGTTCAGATACTTATCCGTACGTTGATATTCGTGAAGATGATGTCAGCATGGGTCACGAGGCGACGGTCTCGAAAATTAGTGATGATCAACTCTTCTACCTCATGTCACGTGGATTGAGCGAGGATGAGGCAATGGCGATGATTGTTCGCGGCTTTGTCGAGCCTATCGCTCGCGAATTGCCGATGGAGTATGCGCTAGAGCTCAACCGACTTATTGAACTCCAAATGGAAGGAGCGGTTGGTTAATTATGACCCTCGCTTCAAACATATTAGAAAATCACACGACGCCAACTGGCCGGGAAGAGGCGTGGAGATTTGCACCGCTCGCTCGCACTCGCGGACTTCATGAGGTGGAATCCGCAATCCTTGATCGACCTTCGCTGAAGGTCGCTGGCTCTGGCAGCGGGTTCTCCTTCACCTTGATTGATGGCAGAGAATCACTTTCCAAGACTGATGATGTAGTGGTTCTTAAAGTACGCAACGGCACCTCTCACGTACAAGAGTTGAAAATTGAGAAGAACGCGGTCATTGCAGAACCAATCTTTCTCTCAAGAGATCTCTCGGGGAGTTCGGTTGAGGTAGCAGAAGCTTCTCGACTAGTTATTCGGGCAGGCTCTCATTCGCAGGCAACTGTCGTCATTGAGAATGCCGGCGCCATGACTCTGGCCGAAGAGATTGAAATTCTCTTGGAGGATGGCGCTCAACTCCGCTTCGTCACGCTGCAAGAGTGGAGCGATGAGACCGTCCATATCGGTCGTCACCACGCAATTGTTGGTCGCGATGCAACCTTCTCTTCCTATGTGATAACTGTTGGAGGCGGCTTTGTTCGCCTACTCCCAACTGTTGAATATGCTGGTCCTGGTTCCAGCGCTGAACTCTTTGGACTGTACTTCGCCACAGCGAATCAATTCCTCGAGCATCGCATCCACGTGGATCATGCAATTCCACATGCAAAATCTCGAGTGCATTACAAGGGCGCCCTGTCAGGTAATGGGGCTCACACGGTCTGGATTGGCGATGTATTTATTCGCGCAGCAGCGGAGGGTACGGATACCTACGAGCTCAATCGAAACCTTCTGCTCTCTGATGGCGCTCGTGCAGACTCAGTCCCAAATCTTGAAATCGAAACTGGCGAGATTGTTGGGGCTGGCCACGCAAGCACCACGGGTCGATTTGATGATGAACAACTCTTCTACCTACAGTCACGTGGAATTCCCGCCGATGAGGCGCGCAAGCTAGTAATCCGCGCCTTCTTCATGGAGATTCTCTCCAAGTTGGCTCTGCCAGAAATCGAAGAGCGGATCGCCGCAACAATCTCGAAAGATCTTCAGGGGGTCGAGCTATGACCACACTAGATCTCGCCTCCCTTAAACAGGGTAAACCTCAGAAGATTGAGGTAGATGGCAAGTGGGTATGTGTGGCCAAAGTTGGCGATGAAGTTTTCGCCGTGGCTGATACCTGCTCGCATTCTGATGCCTCGCTCTCAGAGGGGGATATCACTGATTTTAAAATTGAATGCTGGCTTCACGGCGCAGAATTTGATTTAAGAACTGGTGCCGCGGTCTCACTTCCCGCAACAACGCCCATCGAAGTTTTTGCAGTCACCCTTGACGGAGATACCGTCACCGTGTCTTCAGCTGAAAATAACTAAGGAGCCATAATGTCAACACTAGAGATTAAGAATCTTCAGGTATCGGTCGAGACCGAAGAGGGCTCAAAGCAGATTCTTCGCGGAGTAGATCTCACGATTAAGTCAGGTGAGACTCACGCAATCATGGGTCCAAATGGCTCAGGCAAATCAACTCTTGCCTATTCACTTGCTGGTCATCCGAAGTATCAGATAACTGGTGGAACAGTCACTCTTGATGGAGCGAATGTTCTTGAGATGAGCGTCGATGAACGCGCAAAGGCTGGCCTCTTCTTAGCTATGCAGTACCCCGTTGAGGTTCCGGGAATTTCCGTCTCAAACTTTCTTCGAACTGCGGTCACAGCCATCCGCGGCGAAGCGCCAAAGGTTCGCACCTGGGTCACTGAGGTCAAGACTGCCATGGCTGATTTGAGCATGGATCCGGCTTTCTCCGAGCGAAATGTAAATGAAGGATTCTCAGGTGGCGAGAAGAAGCGTCACGAGATTCTTCAAATGGAATTGCTCAAGCCGAAGTTTGCGATTTTGGATGAGACTGATTCTGGCCTAGATGTCGATGCGCTTCGAGTTGTTTCAGAGGGTGTAAACCGCATCAAGAGCAATAGTGATGTCGGTATTCTCCTTATTACTCACTACACCCGCATTCTCAAGTACATCAAGCCCGATTTCGTTCACGTCTTCGCTGCAGGTCGCATTGTTGAAGAGGGTGGCGCTGAACTCGCTGAGAAGCTGGAAGAGAAGGGTTACGCAGAGTACGTCACTGCCTAACGCTCTGAGAAAAATAATATGGCGAGAGAATTTGATGTAGAGAGAGTGCGGAAAGATTTCCCCATTCTCTCTAAGGCCATGCGCCAAGGTGCGAGCCTCAAGTACCTCGATAGCGGTGCAACCAGTCAGAAGCCTATCCAGGTTCTCGATGCTGAACGTCGCTTCTATACAGAGAGCAATGCAGCAGTACACCGCGGTTCTCATCTTTTAGCGGAAGAGGCGAGCGAAGCCTTTGAATCTTCCCGCCAGATTGTTGCCTCATTTATAGGTGCAGCTGAAGATGAAGTAATTTTTACAAAGAGCGCCACAGAGAGTCTCAACATCATCGCCTATGGCTTTGGTAACCCAGATTCGGGTTCACTTTGTCTTAAGCCCGGCGATAAAGTTGTAGTTACCGAGATGGAGCACCACGCTAACCTCATTCCGTGGCAACAACTATGTAAACGAACTGGCGCAACGCTTGCCTGGCTCTCAGTTACTGATGAAGGTCGATTAGATCTCTCACATCTGAACGAGATCATTGATTCCTCGACAAAAGTTGTGGCAATTACTCATCAATCTAACGTGTTGGGAACTATCAACCCACTCGATCCGATCGTCGCCCGGGCACATGAGGTCGGCGCCGTAGTCGTTCTTGATGCCTGCCAATCAGTTCCACACATGGCTATTGATGTGCGCGAACTTAAGGTGGATTTCTTAGCCTTCTCTGGTCACAAAGCTCTCGGGCCAACTGGGATTGGAATCCTTTGGGGGAGAGCGGAACTCCTCGATGAGATGGAGCCATCTCTCTTTGGTGGTTCGATGATTGAATCGGTCACCATGGAGACTGCAACCTGGGCGAAAGCACCTCGAAAGTTCGAGGCGGGTGTTCCGAATATGGCGCAGGCTGTTGGTTTGGCCGCTGCCATCAACTACATGAGCGATCTTGGAATGGCTGCAATTCACGCGCACGAGTTGGCTCTGACTACATACGCGCTGGATGCTCTCAACGGTATCGATGGGCTAAACATCATTGGCCCGAATTCAATGGACTCGCGTGGTGGAACTATCTCCTTCACCATCGATGGCATCCACCCGCATGATGTCGGCCAAGTCTTGGACCAGGATGGAATTGCAGTGAGAACAGGTCACCATTGTGCCTGGCCACTGATGCGCCGGTTTGGCGTAAGTGGGACCACGCGCGCCTCCTTCCATCTCTACAACACTATGGACGAAATTGATGCGTTAGCGGCTGGTATCAAGAGTGCCCAAAAATTCTTTAAGGTGGACTAGTGGAACTCGAATCGCTATACCAGGAAGTAATTCTCGATCACTACAAGAACCCTCACAATAAAGGGTTGGCTCCGGAAAAAGATATTCAGGTGCATCACGTCAATCCAAGTTGCGGGGATGAAATTACGCTCAACCTCACCCTTCGCAATGGCGATGTCTCTAGCGTTACTTGGGATGGCGTTGGATGCTCGATATCCCAGGCAAGCTCCTCGATTATGAGTGAACTCGTTACCGGAAAGCCCGTTGCTCAAGCGATGCAAACTCTAGAGAACTTCTCAGAGTTGATGGCAAGCAAAGGAACCCAATCTGGTGATGAAGAGGTTCTTGAGGATGCAGTAGCACTGGCGGGAGTATCGAAATTTCCAGCACGAGTAAAGTGTGCACTCTTGGGTTGGATGGCTTTTAAAGATGCAGTAGTGCAAGTAAATGGACGAGAAGAGGATCAAACATGAGCAAAGTAGCGACGCAAGAGGAAGTTACAGAGGCGATGAAAGATGTCATCGACCCTGAGCTTGGAATTAATGTTATAGATCTTGGCCTTGTTTACGACCTACGCATTGAAGGCGACAATGTTGCCATCCTGGATATGACGCTGACATCTGCGGCTTGCCCGTTACAAGATGTAATCGAGGATCAGACTCGTTCGGTTCTTCAGGACCTTACCACCGATGTAAAAATCAACTGGGTATGGATGCCACCTTGGGGTCCAAATCGAATCACTGACGATGGAAGAGAACAACTCCGTTCTATCGGCTTCACGGTCTAACCTCGGTGTCAATGCATGCATCCTGGATGGCGATGCGTTCAGCCACCATGGATTCGTCCGTAAAAAATCAAAAGTTAAAGGCTGGCACTTTCAAGAGAATCGTCTCCTTTGCCAAGCCGTACAAGTTTGCATTAGGAATATTTCTCTTCACCGTTGTCATTGATGCGCTCATAATGGTGGCAACTCCGTTGATGCTTCGAAGACTCATCGATGACGGCGTCACAAAGCACAATGGGGGAGTTGTCACCTCTCTCGCTTTCACTGTGGCTGGACTTGCGATTGCCGATGCACTCTTCAGCGCTTTTGGTCGACTCTTCTCTGCCAGAATTGGTGAGGGTCTGATCTTCGATCTCCGGTCAAAGGTCTTCTCTCATGTACAGAGACAATCCATTGCTTTCTTTACTCGTACCCAAACCGGCGCACTCATCTCACGAATCAACTCAGATGTTATTGGCGCTCAACAAGCCTTTACCTCCACGCTTTCAGGGGTTATCAGCAATGTTTTGAGCTTGATATTGGTCGCCGGAACGCTCTTTATCCTTTCATGGCAGATCACAACTCTCTCACTTCTTCTACTTCCATTATTTCTACTTCCTACAAAGTGGGTTGGTAAGCATCTTCAAAGATTAACCCGCGAATCATTCAATTTGAATGCAGAGATGTCCTCGACTATGACCGAACGTTTCAATGTCTCGGGCGCACTATTGGTAAATCTCTATGGTGATTCAAAGACCGAAGGAGAAGTTTTCTCGACCAGAGCGCGCCGAGTGGCCGATATGGGAATTCGGATCGCCTTACTCAATCGCGCATTCTTTATTGCTATCACTTCCGTGGCGGCCGTTGCCACTGCCTTCGCCTATGGACTCGGCGGACACCTTGCAATTAACGGCACAATCACACTGGGTACGCTCCTAGCTATCACAGCGTTGCTCGCACGGCTCTATGGTCCGCTGACGGCCCTAGCTAATGTTCGCGTTGATATCATGACGGCTCTTGTGTCGTTCGAGCGCGTCTTTGAAGTGCTCGACCTTGAGCCAATGGTCCAAGATCCAGAATCACCCGTGGAGCTCATAGCAACGAACCCAACCATCACCTTTACTGATGTGCACTTCACCTATCCGAAGGCGGAAGAGATTTCACTGGCCTCGTTGGAATCAGCCGCAAAGAAGGAGATGGTGGAGTCAGGTGAGATTCTGAAAGGAATTTCATTTACGGTTGAAGGTGGAACATCTACGGCAATTGTTGGGCCCTCCGGCGCAGGCAAGAGCACCATCTCGTCTTTGATTCCTAGACTTTATGATGTATCTAGTGGCGTAATTGAGATTAATCACCAAGATATTCGCAGGTACTCGCTTCTCTCCCTAAGACGACGCAACTGGAGTTACTATTTGTGCGAAACCCAGAATTTGAGACATGTTTCCTGAAATGGTAAAGTTAATAGAGAATGTTTCGGTTGTGCTAGCAATTG
>CAINVP010000071.1 GCA_903854185.1 uncultured Actinomycetes bacterium | reverse complement strand
TGATCAATTCCTTGTGACATACCATCGCTAATACTTCCTAGGATTGCCAGCGGGCCAATTAAAAAGAGGAGCGAAGCGGTGACGAAGCCCTCTACGAAGGGGCTCTCCTTTGACGCTCTAAATTTCTTGCGCAGGGTCTCGCCAAATGTATCGAGCCGGCTCTCTAATTTGAGAGCAGTGCCGATAAATCCTCCAATGAGCATCGATAAGAGAACGACTAGAAGAGGAGCACCTTTCGGTAAGGCGGAGATAAAACCTTCCGACCAGAGCGGAATGAGTGCGCTAACAGCGCCCAAAATGGTGATCAGGCCCAAAATATCAGTGATCGACTTTTGCGCCTTCTTCTTCAAACGGCTGCCCGCTGCAATTCCGAGGGAGGAACCAACAACAATCGCAACGAGATTAATCACTGTGCCGAGACCGATAAACATGTGTGCAGTATAGAGTTAACCAATGCGTTCATTATTGAAGTTCCTCACTCCTCATAAGACAATTCCGGAAACTCCATGGCGCGCCGCTCATCGCTGGCAGCTCTCCCCTGCCCGTATTGCAGTTCTTTTCTTTGGTCTATCGATCTTTGGCCTTGGAGATTCGCTCCTTGTCCAAGGCAACGTCGGTAACGCTCCTTGGACCGTCTTCGCACAAGGTATTTCAATGAAAACTGGATTCCCGCTCGGAGTCTCAACTTTTCTAATCTCAGTCGTAGTGCTTCTCATTTGGATTCCGCTTCGCGAGCGTCCGGGATTTGGTACTCTCTCGAATATCGTTTTGATTGCTTCATTCATCCAAATCGGTATCGGGATATTTCCAAAACAGAGTTCACTCTTCGCTGGTGTTTGCTTCGATTTAATCGGTATTGCGCTCGTAGGAATTGGCTCATCCCTCTACATCACCTGTGGCCTTGGCCCTGGACCCCGAGATGGTGCCATGACTGGAATTCATCAGAAGACGGGGATTCGAGTTGGCCGGGTTCGACTTGGTATCGAAGTCACCGTGCTGATCATCGGGGCTTTGCTCGGCGGAAAAGTAGGCATCGGAACCCTCCTCTTTGCCGTACTGATAGGTAACTCAGTCGCAATTTCCCTTGGCGTCGTGGCGCGCCTGACCCAACGTTAAAGAGCCCTCTTTTAGACTTCCAGAACTTCCCTCGGTCTGTGAGCCGTCATTTCACACGGGGTCGCAAACACCCCCGTTAACAAAATCAGGAAGGTCGACCATGCTCGATAGTTATTTCAAAATATCAGAACGTGGATCTACGGTTGGTCGTGAAGTGCGTGGCGGACTCGTCACATTCTTTACTATGGCTTACATCGTGGTTCTTAACCCACTCATCATCGGTTACACACCGGATAAGTACGGCAACTTCATTGGTGGCGGAAAAACTCCCCACATTGCACTCATTGCAGCTGCTACAGCTCTCGTAGCTGGTGTGCTGACAATTCTGATGGGAGTTGTCGGACGTTACCCATTAGCACTCGCAACCGGTCTTGGACTCAATACATTTGTTGCGGTCGTCATCGCAAAGCAGATGTCATGGCCAGATGCGATGGGACTCATCGTTCTCGAAGGTTTGATCATTACCGTCCTCGTTCTTACCGGCTTCCGTACTGCGGTATTCAAGGCGGTACCTGGACAATTGAAGATTGCTATCTCAGTAGGTATCGGTCTCTTCATCGCGCTTATCGGTCTTGTAGATTCAGGATTCGTTCGACGCACTGGCGCTGGACCAGTTCCAGTAACTCTCGGAGCGGATGGAACTCTTGTCGGCTGGCCAATTATCATCTTCGCAATCGGTCTCTTCTTGATGATCGCTCTGATGGTGAAGAAGACTAAGGGCGCGCTTCTGATCGGTATTTCAGTAGCTACCGTCCTCGCTGTTATCGCCGAGAAGGCATTTAAGATTCACGCTGGATTCATTGCTAAGGGTGGCGTCGACTTTATGACCAATGGCGCCGGCAAGTTGCCACCGGAGTACAAGGGCTTTGTTATCCCATCAGGTGATTACGTTAATCCAAAGGGCTGGTCACTCAATGTGCCGGCAGTTCCTAGCAAGTGGATTCAGAGCCCTGACTTCAGTCTCTTAGGCCACTTCAGCCTCTTCGGTGGCTTCAAGGAGATTAGCCTTGTAGCTGCAGTGCTACTCGTCTTCACTCTCTTGCTCTCAGACTTCTTCGACACTGTTGGAACAGTTACAGCAATCGGTCATGAAGGTGGACTCATC
>CAINVP010000070.1 GCA_903854185.1 uncultured Actinomycetes bacterium | reverse complement strand
CGCCCCGATCACACGGACGCCCAGCGCGCCCAGGGTTGCCACGGCCGCCCCTGGCTTTACGCCCATCATCGTGCGCAGGTTAGTATCAAACGAGAGGGTGGTAACGATAGGTAACGAAGGCGCCACCGCTTGGGCCGCCTTCACGGCCGCCTCAATCTCACCCAAGTCGCTCATCGTCTCAATCAGGATTCCATCGACTCCACCTTCAGCGAGCGCAGCAATCTGTTCAGCGAAGATCTCTTGAGCACTCTCAAGGGTCAACGTGCCCATCGGCTCCATCAACTCTCCGCTTGGGCCGACATCGCCCATAACAAATGTTCCCGGGTGGCGAGCTGCCACTTTGCGGGCAATTTGCGCACCAGCGATATTCAATTCAACGAGTCGATCTTCAAGGCCGTGCATCTGCAAACGGCCACGTGTGCCGCCAAAGGTATTTGTTGTAATCATGCGAGCTCCTGCTGCCGCGTACTGCTCCAGCACATTTTCCACGCGATCGGGATGGTCCACGTTCCATAATTCAGGCGCGCCACCATCTGTGAGGCCAACGTTTTGAAGCATGGTGCCCATTGCGCCATCGACCGTAAGCACTCCCTTGCTCAGCGCTTCGTAGAGCGCGCTCATCCCTGAACCAAACTCTCTAAATAAGCCGCGACCTCTGCGTCGCCAAATTTCTCTTCCAGCTCTTTCGCGCTTCGCTCAGCCAATTCCACAGGAGAGCCCTCGCCATCAATCCACTCGCTCTTGCTCCAGCCATTCATGTAGGCATCGGCATCGATAGCTCCCATACGCATCGCTGCCTCATCAATCGCCTCCTGCAATCGGCTCGCGAGTGAGACTTTCACCTGCTCCTCGCCCTCTCGAGCAACGACCAATGACGGTAGAGAATTCCACCATGTGATTTGATATTGAGCCATCTCATCTCCCCGATTGATTTACCCTTACTGCATGAATGCGAACTCCAAAATAACGAAGCTCTTTGCGAGTATCTCGCTTCTTTTGGTGGGTGCAGTCTATGCGCCCGCAACTCCGCTCGCTAGTGCAGAGAGCACCATCACCGTCTTCGCCGCTTCGAGCATGAGCGAGGTTCTGACCAAGATCGGAAAGGATTACCAGCGAGCCAACCCAGGCATGAGTATTACCTTCTCCTTTTTGGCCTCCTCTGCTTTAGCCACTCAGATCGATAATGATGCCCCGGCCGATCTCTTTATCTCAGCCTCTCTCGCTGATATTCAGAAGGTGAAGTCCAAGATCTCAACAATCACTCCCTTCCTGACTAACCGGGTTGTGTTAGGAGTGCCTAAGCACTCTTCGCTCCAGCGCACCAAAGATCTCAATAAATCATCTGTTAAATGGATTCAATGCGTACACACCGCTCCATGCGGAATGGCTGCAGATACCGCGCTCGCCGCAGAGAAGGTAGTAACAGGAAAGCCGGTCTCACTAGAGGATAATGCAGCAGCCGTTGTTGCAAAGGTGTTAGCGGGTGAGGCAGATGCGGGAATCATGTACCACACAGACATCGTGGCTCACATGAAGGAGCTTCGCGCTATCGGCTTCAGAAAAGTAACCTCTGCCCAAACAACCTACGCTCTAGGCGTTATCGACTCAAGCGCACACGCCTCGAGCGCTGAGAAGCTCAAGGCCTACATCCTCTCCCCAAAGGTACTGACATATCTCAACCACCGCGGCTTCACCCTCATTTCAAAGTAACCTATCTCCGTGAAGCGGCGCGTCGATAAATTCTCAGGCAGTATTGCCGTTCTTGCCTCGCTTGTGATCGCTCTTCCGATTTTTGCAATCTTGCAGCGAGTTTCGTGGAGCCATCTCTTCTCTGGTCTAACGAGTAACGGATCACTCTCTGCCATTTACTTGACTCTATGGAGTTCACTCCTCACCACGATCATCTGCATCTTCCTCGGCGTACCTCTTGGATGGTATCTCGCTCGAGGTAGTGAGCGATTCACAAAACTACTTCGTCCAATCGTTCTCGCACCTATTGTTCTTCCACCGACAGTTGCAGGCATGGCATTGCTTGCGTTGATGGGACGACACGGCTTACTCGGCCAATTCATTTATAACGCGACGGGTTGGGCTGCACCATTCACGAGCATTGCTGTAGTGCTTGCAGGAGTATTCGTTGGCCTACCATTCCTGACCTTGATTGTGGAATCTGGATTTCGCAAACTCTCCCCTGAGATTGAGGATGCTGCGATAACCGATCGCGCAACCAATTTCCACCTCTTCTCACTTATTGCGTTGCCTCAATCTCGAAGTGTGATTACAACTGGTGCAGTACTCGCCTGGGCGCGATCTGTTGGAGAATTTGGTGCAACGATGATGTTTGCTGGTTCTCTCCCTGGAACAACGCAGACCTGGTCGATGCAGGTCTATCAACAGATGGAGAGTGATCCGTCCAGCGCGTATGCGCTAAGTGCAGTGATGATCTTTATTGCAGTTGCAGTGATTTATTCGCTGCGCAATCAATTGCGCAGCGCCTTCACTTCTTAAAAGTGAGGAATAGGTAGCCAGCGAGCTCTCCCACCGGCGGGAGTCTTCCCTGCATTAAGCACCGCAAAGCCAGTTGAATGAGCTAACCCTCGCAACATATTGCTACCAATCTTCTGCGCAGGGTAGAACTTTCCACCTTCAATGACGCCCGCAACGAGACGATTGAACTCAGCGGGACTCTCTAGCTCTTCACCAAGCTGAACCTCCTCAAGTTCGCGAGTGAAATTGAGTCCTTGCAGTGATGCGATCAGTGGTTGACCAAGGGATGCGATGCAGACGAGCGCTGATTGAGGATTACCTGGAAGTCCCAGATAGGCAACGCGTCGGCCAGTTGAATCAGTTACCTGCGCGAGTAGCGATGGATGGCCAGGGCGCGCTCTGACTCGATCTACCAAATATTCAGCGCCAAGTTCATCGAGAAGTGGATGTACATGATCGCGAGGTCCATCGGCTGTTCCGCCAGTCGTAACGATAACATCCACGGTATCTACAGCGTCCTTCACTGCTTCGACAAGTGATGAGTACTCGTCATCGATAAAGCGTTCAACTACAACTTCTACCCCTAGGAGTGAGAGCAGCGCAGGCACTTGCACGCCGAGTGAATCACGAATCTTGCCATCGCGTGGCAGGCCCGAGTGAACGAGTTCATCGCCAAGGAAGAAGAGTGCAACGCGTGGCTTTCTTGTAACCGGGAGTTCATCATGCCCTGCGGCAGCAAGATTTCCCACCAGTGCAGGTTGAAGGAGAGTTCCCGCCGTAACGAGTCGATCTCCAACTCTGCACTCAAGGCCGGCGAGGCGAATATCTTTTCTTACCTCTGTCGAGCCAGAGATCTCACCATTCATCTCTATCGCGTGCTCCCAGCGAATTACAGCTGTTGCGCCTCCAGGAATGATCCCACCAGTTCCGATGCGGGCACATTCATTTTCATTCAATGAGAGCGTTGGCATATAACCCGTTGGAATCTCACCGACAATCCGCCACGGCCCAGCCCCATTCACGACCCAACCATCCATTGCAGATGTGTCGTAGAAAGGAAGGGGTGAGAGAGCGAAGAGATCTTCTGTGACAACTCTTCCCGCACTCTTTGAGATAGGGATGATCTCACTGTTAAGTGGGCTAAAAGCGGAAAAAGCTACCGCTCTTGCCTCGTCCCACGATAACTCTCTACTCATGAATTGCTTAGGTCCTCAGGCTTCCATGCCTTAGCGAGTGCTTCAATCTTGGCTGTTGCATCAGAAAGGTTCGCACCCTTTGCAACTGCATATCCCAAAAGGTAGGTCGTGATTGGCGCGGCAGGGCGACGCACGTTATGCGCCGCTTCACGCGCTACGTCAAGAATCAGATTTACATCTGGACTCTCCTCAATATTTAGTTCAATCTTGACCGCATTAATCCATTCGTCCATCGCGCACCTTTTCTAAATCACTTGGCGTATCAATATCGACCAATGCGTACTGCCGATCTGAGGCAAGTCTAATGTGGAGAACGTTGAGGTGGCTCGCCAACTCTCGCATCGATTTACCTTCAAGTGGTTCTATGGCGTCCAATGCCCGAATGAGTGCCACTACCGAATAGATGGCACAGAGTGGTTGTGGGAAGCCCTCCTCATCAGTGGGAATCACCGCATCGTGGCCATCGAGTAGCGAAAGGTCGAGGCCTCTCACTACATCAACGGCGTATGGCATATCTACAGCAATCACTGCGATGCTCTTTGCGCTGGGTGGGGTTTTCGCCAGACCAGCAGCAATTGCAGTGACTGGACCACCAAATGCTGGCTCCTCGCGTGTCCACCGAATATTTTCTTTCTGATGGTTGCTCTCATCCCCTACTACGACAATGGGGGTAACTGAGCCAATCGCCTCAATGTGGCGAGTGAGAAGAGTTGCGCCATCGAGGTTGATATTCGCTTTATCTGAGCCAAAGCGTGAGCTCCTCCCGCCCGATACGAGGATGTAGGAATCAATCTCGTTCATATCTCTAACGTACTCTGCTTCGGGGTCGAGGTGTAAGAGTTACGTTCGGCATCTCTGGCGCAGGGATACGTTTATGAATATTATCCTCGAAAGAGGGAAAGCGAGAACTCGACTCTTCCCATGCTTTACGTGCCTGGACGATCTCTTCATGCGATGAGGCTATGAAGTTCCACCACATCACAATCTCCTCTTCGAAAGGAGTGCCTCCGAGAAGGAGAATGCGAAAGTTGTCTTGAGTTTCAATGTGAATCGAATCTCTCCCTGCAGGTATGTAGTGAAGCTGACCGGGATCGATCTTCTGCCCGTTAATTGTCAACGAACCCTGATCCACGAGAATTCCGTATTCAAATTCAACGCGGGTAGGAATCTCACAGGTGCGAGAATCCGGCGCTGAGATCTCCACGCCTACTAATTCTGAATAGATTGTTGCTGGTGATGAGGAGCCGAGAAAATTTCCCACGAAGACCTGAAAGGTGATGCCATCTTCAATTACAACAGGCAGATTGTCATGGTGATCAAAATTCGGAGCGATACTGCGATCTGAATGCGGAAGTGCAATCCATAACTGCACTCCGTGAAGCGGTGCGCTCTCTAACGACAATTCAGAGTGAGCAATTCCTCGACCGGCAGTCATGAGATTTAATTGACCAGGAGTAATGAGTTGAACACTTCCCAGTGAATCTCGATGTTCAATCTCACCGCTGAAGAGCCATGAAGCGGTCTGGAGACCGATGTGTGGATGTGCACCTACTGACATCTCTTCAGAAGTAGTTGGACCGTAGTGATCAACGAATGCCCACGCACCAATCATGAAAATATCGCGATGCGGCAGAGTGCGTCGCACCTCCACGCCTTTGCGTGTAGTGAGTGTGACCTTACGTGGGGTAAGCGTTACCTCACTCTTGGGGAATATGGGCATCCTCTGTAATCTCTTTCCGCACTTCTTCCATATCGAGCTTTTCAATGGCGGCAATTAGCTCTCGAAGAGAGTTTTCAGGAAGAGCTCCCGCCTCACGGTAGAGAAGGACGCCATCGCGAAAGGCCATAAGAGTAGGAATCGAGGAAATTGATGCAGCAGCGGCTATCTCGCGCTCAGCTTCGGTATCAATCTTCGCAAAACGAATCTCTGGAAAATCTTCTGAGACCGCTTCAAATATTGGCCCAAATTGGCGACATGGACC
Source organism: uncultured Actinomycetes bacterium (assembly GCA_903854185.1). Classification (GTDB taxonomy): domain Bacteria; phylum Actinomycetota; class Actinomycetes; order Nanopelagicales; family Nanopelagicaceae; genus PALSA-747. The sequence goes on along the minus strand of CAINVP010000070.1, from coordinate 15,464 downwards.
ACACCACTCGGCCCAAAAATCCACGAGGGTGATGCCGGGAAGTTGAACAATCTGTTGAAATTCTTCGCCTGTTACGTTTAGCGCTGCCATCTTCTCTCCCCTAACCATGCGTCCACTGATGCCTAAGCCAATCGTATGTTATAGCCTTCCCTCCATGAAACTGGAAGCACCTCATAGCGTATTTATCCGTTCACTCGAGCCCGAGGATAAAGAACGTTGGAGTGAACTCTGGCAGGGCTACCTCACATTTTATGAGACTTAACTCACGGATGAGCAGAGCGAACTGACATGGCAGCGATTGCTCAGTCCGAATTACAACAGTTACGCCCTTGTTGCAGAGCTAGACGGAGAAGTTGTGGGTCTCACCCATTACTCATTCCAGACATCAACTTGGGCACAGACGGGGTACTGCTACTTAGAAGATCTCTTTACCGATCCGAATTTCCGTGGAAAGGGAATCGGGCGTTCGCTAATTGAGAGCGTGAAAGAGATCGCGATTGCGAATAAGTGCTCGCGCCTCTATTGGAACACAGATGAGAGCAATCAGACTGCTCGTGCCCTATATGACACCTTCTCCCCCGTCTCGAGTAAGCGCCAGTACCGCATAGCGTTGTAACCTATGGCCATGGATATTGATCACCGCGCCATTGCCATCGCAACATACAACGAATGCATGGATCTTCTCTATCGTGAAGGTGGCGTACCCAATATCAACGAGGCAATTACTCTCGCTGCAACATCAAAGTATCACTGGAGCAAAGTCGGTGGCCCACAGCAATTTGCAGTATCGGATTGGTTGATGAGTCGTGTTTACGCACTTGCGAAAGAGCCAGTGCTGGCGATCAATTTCGCGAATGCAGCGTTAAAGCATGATCAAAGCGATTTTCCGTTCTGGATGCAGGCGAGCCTGCATGAAGGCCTTGCCCGAGCTCTTCAGGCTGGGAAGTTTTACAGTGAACGTGATGGTGAAATTGCGATAGCCCTTGAGCTCTTGGGCAAGGAACGTAACGAGGATGATGCACACTACATCCGCGAACAAATTAAGGATGTCCCACGAAGTTGAAAAAGTTAACACTCGCCATCGGATTGGCCCTCCTCCTCACATCGTGTGGAAATTCGACACCTAAACCCGCTCCTACAATCACGCCAACCGCCGCTTCGTTTGCCCCACCTACCAATTGCGCATCAACACCACTACTTGGTGCGGTTGTGAATCTAGTCCCAGGTGCAACGTGGATCGACACCAGTTGGACCCCAGCAGCGGGTACTGACCTAGAGGCTATATACAGCGCAGGTGGAATTGCCTGCAGCTACGGAATTCAACGCTCGGAGGTAGGCGGAACATTTGCGTGGGCGAGAAACGCTGATGATCTTTATAACTCCCGCGTCGATGGCTGGAAAGCAGCCGGGCAAATTGAGCGTGTAGTCAAGGGAATCAGCGCCGAGCGCATCTTCGTTATCTCCGACGCTGCAAAGTCAAAGATGGAGATTCCCTCATTCTCTGCAAATCTTCTTATTAATGGCTTCTGGATTCAGATCGGTGGCGCCTTCATAAATAGCGATGCCCAGCTTGCCGCCCTCGTTAAGGCAGCGGTTGCGTCCCTGGTTAAGCCAGCAGCACCCATCACCGGTTGCTACATTGGAAAACTCTCGAAAGATATCTACTATCTCAACATTCTCACTCAGAGCGATAACGCTGTAACGGCTTCCATCTTCTACAACACCTACGAGAAGGATGATTCGACCGGAGAATTTGCAGGTAGTTATACAAACGGCATCTTGGATGGCCTCTACACCTTTGACTCTGAGGGAAGTACCTCCGAGCGAGAACTCATCTTCAAGGGTTCAGCAACAGGCTTCATTGCTGGGTATGCAGAACCGGATCCAGTCAATAGCACCTACTTCTTCAGACCACTATCGGTTACATGGGAGAAGCAATTCACATTCCTACCGGCTACTGGCTGTCTAGCGAAATAAAAAAGAACGGCGCCCTCCGAAGAGGACGCCGTTCCTGCAAGTAAGAAATTACTTAGCTGACGTGCTATCTAGTGTGACAACGCGCTTGTTAAGAGGCTGAACTGGGCGGTTATTTCCTGAGTATGCCTCAAGGAATGTGTTGATCTGCGCCTGGCTCATCTCAATTGCGTGGTTGAATACATTCCACTTAACACCCTCGGTGCAACCAGGTGTTGTCAAGCTTCCGTTGTAACGGATTGTCTGCTTGTTACGTGGAAGAAGCTTTGCCCAATCAAGCTCAACCTTTGTCTCTTCAGCGTTAGCTGTAGCAGAGAGCATCTTTGAGATAAATGGAGCCCACTCAGCATTTGTTGCGCCGACCTTAACGAAAACGCCGACTACAGCAAGCTTGCCGTCTGCGCTCTTGTTAACGAAGTGGATCTCAACTGGGTAATGCATTCCGTTGATCTCATGCTCTGAAGGAGCATGGAAGTGGAATTGAGCAAAGTTATATGAAACGCCATCAATCTTGACAGCGCTTGTTGAAGTTCCTAGTGGCTCTGCTTCAACTGTGTGACCGTTGTTGAAGATGCCTGCTTCACTTGGCTTGTATGAGAATGCCAAGTTAACGAGGTCAGAACGTGTTGGAGCGACGATGTTGATTGGAGACTGAGCAGTTCCATCAGCACATGTGGCGTAATTTGTTGGATCAATGGTCTTCCAGTGTGAAGGACCTGTAAGACCTGTGTATGTCCAAGCTGTTCCAGCTGCTGTAGCTGAGCTTGCAACTGCTGTAGCGATAATTGCTACGCCAGCTACTGCCGCAAATTTCTTAAATGACTTCATGATTTCCATTCTGTTTTCGTCTTATCGACGGTATTTTCTTGCATTTCGAGGGGTCTTCTTAACGGAGAAATTCCTCCATCGGACTGGTGAAACTTACCCATCTAACAAGCATTTCCCAAGCCTGACGCTCGGAACTGACGAGGATTTAGCAGGAGAATCCCACTTTCAAGGGTTTTCCCCCTGCGAACGATACGGGTTCGCCCGTTAGAGCGACTTTACGAAGACAGCCGGCGTATCGAGGGTAACTCGAACAGAGGTACCTGCGCGGAGAACGGATGCTTGGGAACTCGCAGATTGAGCAGTAATCCGAGTGCCATCTGCTAAATCAACAATCGAACGGCAGACAGATCCGAGGAAGCTAGAGGTTACGACCTTCGCTGATCCGGAAGGATCTGCCTCAACGCGGATGCTCTCTGGGCGGACAAGGGCCGTACCCTCCCCTGAAGTTACAGAACCCGGAAGAGTTGCAATCTGCGAACCAAGAATCGAGACGGTAGAACCGCTCACCGTTCCACGAATGGGATTGGTAAGACCTACGAACTCAGCCACGAAAGCAGATGTCGGGCGATCGTAGAGTTCTTGCGGAACTGCAATTTGCTGGAGTACGCCGTCGCGCATAACGCCAACGCGATCTGCGATGCCGAGCGCCTCCTCTTGATCATGTGTAACAAAGAGTGTTGTAGTTCCCACTTCTAATTGAATGCGGCGAATCTCATCACGAAGTTGAATACGTACCTTTGCATCAAGGGCGGAGAGCGGTTCATCAAGGAGAAGGACCTTTGGTTCAATCGCTAGCGCACGAGCAAGTGCTACACGTTGTTGCTGTCCGCCCGACATCTGATGTGGATAGTGCCCTGCATGAGTGGAGAGACCGACGAGTTCGAGGAGCTCGGAGCTCTTCTTGCGGCGATCCTCAGCGCTAACTTTGTGGGCCTTAAGCTTGAGACCATACTCAACATTCTCCTGTGCGCTCATATGTGGGAAGAGGCTGTAAGCCTGAAATACCATACCCATGCCACGATGGTTTGCTGCCTGGAAGGTGATGTCTTTTCCGCCGACGAGAATCTGACCACGATCTAAATCTTGAAGACCTGCGAGAGCTCGCAATGCAGTCGTCTTTCCACAACCGGAAGGACCAAGGAGAGCCACAAGTTCACCCTCTTTGATTTCAAGGGTAAGGCCAGCGAGGGCCTTAACAGGTCCGAATGACTTTGCAATGTCATTCAACTGGACTGCAACTGAACTCATGAATTGATCCCTTCGATCATTCTGCATCTACATCAAGAAGTGCTTTGCCGTGACGCTTTGCTGTTGGCATCAGCAGGAGCAGAAGCAGGACAAAGATAAGCGAGGCGAGCGATACCGCGACAGCGATTGTTCCGTCATTCTGGCCGATCAGATTAATTTCAACCTGGAAGGTCTTGTAATTGAGCAGCGATGAAATGGTGTATTCACCAAGGACGAGTGCAATGGAGATTACGAGCGCAGACATCACTCCCGCTTTGATTGTTGGAATTACGATCTGGAAGAGTGTGCGCGATGTTGATGCACCCAGCGTGCGAGCCGCCTCTGCCAACGTATGCACATCGACGGCAAAGAGCGCTGCTGAGAGCGAGCGGTAGGTGTACGGCAAGATAAGCATCGCATAAACGGCAGAGAGGGTAAGCGGTGACTCAGTCCAGTGAATTGAGAGCCACATATAAATCTTGGATACGCCCACAACAAGGACAATTCCAGGAATTGCTAACGGCAGAAGACAGATCAGTTCAAGTGGGCGTCGAAGTCTTGGAAGTTTGAGATGAACCCAGACAACCGTGGGTACTACCAGGAAGAGAAGCAGCGCAATCACAATTGCAGCTAATTCAAGTGAGGTGACAATTCCGCCAACGAGTTCAGGCTGCGAAAAAATCGCTTTCCAAGCGTAGAGCCCGCGCTTACTTCGTCCCACCTTTGTTGAGAAGTCCAACATAGCGACAATCGGAAGTGCGAGATAGCTGGTGACAACTAGGAGAATGCTCCAGCGCCAGATACGTTGACCGAGGCTGCGCTTCATCAAGATTTCTCCCATTTGCTCACCTTGCGGCGAAGCAAGGTGTAGAGCGCCATGACAACGACTACAACAGCAACCATTCCAAAAGAGAGAGCCTTCGCCGTTGCCGCATTTGCTAGACCAGTCTCACTCGATAGGGATCCACTAATTTCCAAGGGAGTGATGATTGAGCCTTGGCTGATTAAAGAGGCGGCGGTTGCGTACGCTGAGAAGGCATTTGCAAAGAGAAGGAGCGAGGAACCGAGGAACGATGGCGTGAGGACAGGGATACCAACGCGACGCCAGTACTCCCATGTGCTTCCGCCCAAGCTATCGGATGCCTCGCGCCAATTCGGGCGAAGGTTATCAATCGCTGGAAGGAAGACGATGAACATAAGCGGAATTTGGAAGAAGCAATAGACGAATGCGAGGCCGGTGATCCCGTAGAGCCAGCTTGGGTTTGCGAAGAATGAGTGAGGCGCAAAGCTCTTCACAAAAGTTGTAATAAAACCATTAAAGCCGAATGTGGCTACGAATCCGAAGGCGAGCATGACGCCGCCGAATTGTGCAAGTACGCCCGTCGCTGAAACCCAGATGCGACGGAGAATTCCGTCTGGCTTTCCGGTAGCAACGGCATATGAAAGGAGCGCACCAAGTATCGCGCCGATGAGAGCAGTCTCCCCCGAGAGGAGAAGCGTGTTCTTGAAGATTGCTAAGTGGGTGGAACTCGTCCACACATCATGTACGGAGGTGAAGGTGAAATGACCCTTGCTATCTTGAAAGGCGCCGGTCATCACGCTGATAGTCGGCCAGAGAAGGAAGAGGGTTGCGAGAGTGAGAAAGGGAAGGACGCCAAAGTACGGCGTAACTCTTCGCCAAGCACGATAACCGGATCCGCGTGCTGCGGATCCGGTTATCGCCTCTTGAGTCAATTGGCTCATTTAGAAGAGTTGTATTACTTCTTAACGAGTTCCTACTGCTGCTGCCCAGTTAGCCGCAACATAATCACTTGCTGCCTTTGACTGAGCGATGCTGAACACATTGATTGTGCCCTTAACGACAGGAAGCGCTGCTGCAAGCTTCTTATCGATTTGACCCTTGCTTAGGTAGTAATCCATGAGTACTGGACGTGATCCACCCTTAAGCCATGCTGCTTGACCGACTGCTGAGTAGACGTATTCCATCCATAGACGTGCGCAAGCTGGGTGTGGAGCATCCGCGTTGACGGCCTGGTTGTAATAGGCGCCAACAATTTTGCCTGATGGGATCCAGACCTTCCAGGTTGCACCCTTTGCGGCCATTGCCTTCACGATTGCAGCTTGGTTGTAATCCCAGTCAAATACAACTGGTGTCTGACCTGATGCGATTGTGGCAGGTGTTGGATCAACGTTGATGAAGTTTCCTACATCCTTGAGCTTCTTGAACCATGTCACACCAGCTGAGATGTCCTTTGTTGATCCACCGTTGAGGAGTGCTGCAAGAAGAACGCCATGAAGAGCTGCGTTAGCCTTCGTTGGGTCTCCGTTGAGCGCTACCTTTCCAGCGAATGCTGGCTTGAGAAGATCATCAAGTGATGAAACTGAACCAAGTGATGAGTCATAACCAACGGCCATGTACCCGCCGTAATCCTTTGTCAATGTGCCATTTGGAGCCTTGAGAGCTGCTGGAATCTTGTCCCAGTTAATAACCTTGTAAGGAGCAAGCATGTCAAGGTTTGCGTATGCAACAGATTGACCAAGGTCAAATACATCTGGAGCGCGCTTTGTTCCCTTAAGTTGAACAGCTGCATTGATTTCATCCTGTGAAGATCCGTTTGGATTTGCTTCATCAATCTTCACCTTGTACTTGGCCTTGAAACCAGAAATGATTTCGCCATAGTTAGCCCAATCGTGTGGATCGGCGATGATGTTGAGCTGGCCTTCCTTCTTGCACGCAGCAGCGAGTGCGTTAATTCCACCGACATCAGCTGCAGTTACAGCAGCTGCTGGCTTGATGGCCGCAGATGAAGCTGTTGATGAAAACGCCGGAATTGCAATCGCAAAGACGAGCGAGAGCGAAAGGGCCGACATCGTGAGTTTCTTAGACTTCACTAATTCCTCCATTATTCGAGATGAATGATTTGCCTTGCCGTTCTGTGGTTCACCCCAAGGGGGGTTCCCCGAACTCTCGTTATCTATACGCGCTCGCCTCGCTCGTCTATAGATTTTGGGCGTCTGGCAGCAAGAAAGCAGAGGTTTAACCTCGCAGAAAGGCGATGTCCACCGGGAATTAAGGGGGAATTTAGATAAGGTCAAAAGGAGATAGCAAGACCTATGGAATTCGCAATAGAGAGGTTTTAATTAGTGACGAGCGCAAGCCCGTTCATCACCCAATCGGCTACCCCGCCCTTGAGGTTATAGACGGTCTTAAATCCGTCATGGACCATGAGAGAGGTCGCCTGACCAGATCGATTTCCACTTCGGCAATAGACGGCATAGCTCTTGCTCTTATCGAGCGCATTTATATCCGCCTCAAAATGGCCCGACTCCCAATCAATGTTGATTGCACCGTCGAGGTGGCCAGATGCAAATTCATTCGGTGTGCGAACATCGAGCCGAATGATGGATTTATCTGCGACCTTTTGAGAGAAGGCGATTACTCCTAGATTCTTAACCTCTCCACCACCGCTTCCGCAGGCAGTGAGTGCAAGAACTGAGATAACTAGGACTGCGATGAGTTTCTTCATTTCACCTTTACCATTACATTAACGAGCGGTTGCCTGAGGAGACGATACCCCTCTTACAGGGGTGAATTCAATCAAAGCCCTCTCACCTCTTGGAGTTACTGGATAGGATTCGCGGATGAGTTCATCGGAAAATCACATGACAGGTGCAGAAATCTCCTCATTCCTCGCCTCTCGCAGAACGACTCGAGATTTCCTGCCGACGCCTATCCCCCAAGAAATTCTTGACCAAATTTTGACCGATGCCCTCACTGCACCGAGCTGGTCTAACACTCGGCCATTCAAAATTGCAGTCGCATCCAGTGAAATTCGAGAACGAATCAGTCGAGACTTTCTCGGACGCTGGGAGAACGTCGCTCGACAGTCCAAGCGTGGCTGGATTGGCAAACTTACACTTCTACTTACTCGCAACGGCCTGCCAACCAGTAATCGTTTAGTTGCAAAGCCATACCACGCTGACCTTAAGCCGGCATCAATGAGACTGGGTGCCGAACTCTTTGGGACGCTCGGAATTGCTCGCGATGATCGAGATGCTCGCGACGCTTGGTGGGGCACAAATTACAACTTCTACGGTGCACCCACAGAACTCTTTATCTTCATCCATAAGAGCCTTGGCATCTTTGCAGCAAGTGATGCGGGTTTGATGATGGAAAACCTTATGCTCTCTGCCCACGCCCACGGTCTTGGTGCTTGCGCACAAGGTGCAGTCGCGATTTGGGATGATGCAGTGAGGCAAGAGTTTGATATTCCCAAGAATTACCGACTTCTCTGCGGAATAGCTCTTGGCTATCCAAGTGAGAAGAAAGACAACACTTTCCAAGCACATCGCATACCAGTCGAAGAATTGCTCTTTAAGCAGAAGTAATTACCGGAAGCGAATCTTTCTCGCCTCCATAATTCGCACAAGGAGAGCGATTCCATGCTTTCCCATTCCGTGAAGTCCGTTCAACTCGGCAAGCGAGATTTTTCTTAGATCAGAGACTTTGTATAGTCGGGCATCTACAAGGGCTCGTCGAGCCGGCGCGGCAAGGCCAACTTCACGCCACTCGCCATCGAGCGACTCGTATCTCAATAGTTCAATATCACTTATCGGCACAGGTGGCTTAGATGTTGGTCTATTCGATTTTGAGGGTTTCTTTGAACTCTTCTTCGCAGGCTTCTTTGCCACGTATATGACCTAGGCTTTCTTCACAATACTGGACTTCAGCATCATCGGTCCAAATCCATCCACCTTTGCATCAATATCATGATCACCAGGACCATCCACAAGTTTGATATTTCGGACCTTTGTGCCGACCTTAAGCGGCGATGAGCTGCCCTTCACTTTCATATCTTTAACGATTGTCACATCGTCGCCATCGGTCAGAATATTTCCAGCAGCGTCACGAATGACCTTGTTGGCCTCACCCGACGCTTCATTCTCGAGTGGATTCCATTCAAAAGCACACTCAGGACAAACTAAGAGTGCTCCCATCTCATAGGTGTACTCGCAAGCGCAGGTGGGACACGGAGGAAGTTCGCTCATGAGGTGAGTTTATCCTTCCTAGGAAATACCGTCCCCATCCACGGCGCGAGTACAGTTGTGGCGTGGAGAAGTATGAAGATGAGGTTCAACAGCGATGGGGCGAAACGGATGAATTCGCGGAGTCGACTCGTAGAACCTCAAAATACACACAAGCTGATTTCTACTCAGCAAAAGTTGACCAAGAGGCTGCGACTGAGTTATTCGTCTATGCATATGGGAATAGCCTGGCAATCGATTCAGAGAAGGCTAAAGCTGCAGTATTGGCTCATCGAGTCGCCATTTCAAAATGGTTCTACGAATGCTCAGTCGAGATGCAGAAGAATCTCGCTGTTATGTACGTTACCGATCAACGATTCAAGGAATATTACGATGGTCGCGTCCGAGGTTTAGCCCAATATGTGCATGATGCCATTATGGCTCAATAACAAATTTATTTAGGAAGAAATATTCGAGTCACACTTACATCTTTGTTCATCAGCAAATGGAGCAAGCGCCTCTTCAATATGCTCCCCACATCCCGCCCATGTTGCCTTGCCACAACGATCACATCGAACTGCGCTACACATTGCTATGCCTACCTTTTCTATGTTTTTAGCCGTTGACTGAGAGCAAATCGTGAAGCAAGTGTTCCACCTTTAACTTAATCTCATCCCGAACTCCCCTGACGAACTCAATCTCTTGGCCAGCGGGATCGGCAAGAACCCAATCTTCGTATCGCTTTCCTGGGAAGAATGGGCAGGCATCGCCGCAGCCCATTGTGATGACCACATCGGCCTCTAACACCGCTTCAGTCGTCAACACCTTCGGCTGGTGATTCGCAATATCGATTCCCACTTCAGCCATTGCCGCAACAGCAACGGGATTGGTGGAGTCCTTAGGAGCAGATCCGGCCGAGAGAACTTCGACGCGATCTCCGCCCAATTTACGCATAAAGCCCGCTGCCATCTGTGAACGACCTGCGTTATGCACACAAACAAATAGAACGGTGAATTTCTTATCCATTCGAACTCTCCACTCGTGAAGCATTGAAGTAATTCCCTAGTAACGCACCGAGCAGCGCCCCAATGAGCTGGCAGAGAATAAACATCGCAACCGAACTCAGTGCGATGCCCGAAAAAGTATCGGTAAAGGCACGTGCCAGAGTGACCGCAGGGTTAGCAAAAGATGTCGAGGAGGTGAAGAAATATGCACTACCGATCCAAGCAGCGATCACAACGGGTGCGAGTGCCCCTTTATTCTGTCCCCGCAAGAGCGCAATGGTGAAAAGTAGACCAGCCGTTGCAATCACTTCACTTAGCCAAAGGTTTGCGCCCGTACGTATGTGATGTGATGGGAAGTATGCAGGATTCTTAAACATGAGATTTGCGACCATCGCACCAACAATTCCACCTGCGAATTGAGAAAGGAGGTAGTAAAGCAAGTCGGTGGTCGATAAACGTTTCTGGAGAAAATCAATGATCGAAACTGCGGGATTAAAGTGTGAGCCACTAATTGCAGCGAAGAGATAGATAAGAATTCCTAGTGCAAAGATGGTCGAAAGGGTATTGATGAGTAATTGCACCCCTGCATCCGAACTCATCGTTGTGGCCATCGTCCCAGATCCAACGACTACGGCTACGAGGGTTGCAGTTCCAATGAATTCCGCAAAATATTTACGCATCTTGGGTACCGGATTCGCCCTTACCTGTTTTCTTCTCGGAGCCGATTCCGGCAGTAGCCTTGATGAATTCAATTGTTAGTTTCGGATGATTCCACATGATCACGTGGGCACAGTTCGCAACCCGGATCCATTCGGCGTGAGCTGGCAAGAGAGATCTCTCCTGCGCTATATCTTCTGGCAACATTATGTCGGCATCGCCGAATATCACCGCTACCTTCACCTGAGATTCAATGGGTGAGGCGAATTTCTTTCCTCTAGCACCCTGCCAGAGATTTCCATAACCCTTCGAGCGAGCCATCGCAATGACAGAGTCGCGGCACGATTCATAACTCAATTCCCGCCACAGGTGCGTAATCTTTCGGTAGCCCAGCGCTTTGATTGGGGGGAAGCGAAAGGCAACGGGCATGAAGAACTGAGAAATCTTTGCTAGAACTCGGGCGTCATAACTTGGGGCAAAGCGACGTACTGGCGCTTCTAACCAGAGCCCAGCGGGGGCGAGTGCGGTGACACTCTCCACGTTCTCCGGTGCCACCACCGCCATCTCGAGAGTTATCCATCCACCTAGTGAGTTACCGGCTACGTGCATTTTCTCTACGCCATGTTCACGTTTCATAAAGTCAACGATCAGCTTTGCCAAAGACTGCGGATCATAACTTTCATTATCCGCCAATCCGGCATCTCCATGACCCGGTAGATCGATGGGATAAACAGTAAAATCTCTCTCTAACTCCGGAATCAAACTTTTCCAGATGGATGCCCCAGACCCCAGTCCGTGCACAAGTACAAGGGCTGGATTCGAGGGATTGGTCGAATAGACCTTTGACTCAATCGGCACGAGAAGTAGTATGCACCACCGCTTGAAAAATAGGGAAGCGCGATGCCCGCGGCTGAGTAAAGAGCCGTTGGTCCGCTTAAGATGTCTAAATGAATAAGAGTTTTGGTACTCAGATGGTGGGCCTGCTCAAGGCGGCACATTTTGGACCTACCGTTCTCGTCGTAACAATCTCTTTCTTCATATCATTGGTCAAATTCTCAGCCATAAGTTCCGCTCAAATTGCACTGGCGATTCTGGCAGGTCAATTGATTGTTGGATGGAGTAATGACCTCATTGATTTCCCGTTGGATCTAGCCGCAGATCGAGTAAAGAAGCCCCTTGTCTCGGGCGAGATCAATAAATCCCTTGTAGTAAGCGCCATCAGAATTGATGTTGGTGCCGCCCTAGCCCTTTCATACTTCAGCCCACTCGGCCTACGCGGAACAGTCATTCACGCGTTGGGGGTGCTCAGCGCCACCGCATACAACCTGAGATTGAAGGCCACCATCTGGTCGCCGATTCCATATGCGCTCTCCTTTGGCGCTCTCCCCTGGGCCATTTATTTGGCTGCGCATTCAACGCCACCAATCTGGCTCTATCTAGATTTCATCTTCGTTTCAGTCGCCTTCCACTTCCTCAATGTGATCAAGGATTTAGCATGGGATATCGATCAAGGTGTTCTCGGGCTGCCCCAACGGATTGGTCGTAGTGCAAGCATCACGATGGCGCTCATCCTCCTCGCCCTTGCCGTCTCCTCGACTCTCGTTCTAAGGTAGAGCGAAGCAGTTATTCAAAACTTACTTGCGTTCGATAAAAATCGTCTTTCTCCTCAATCGCCTCAAGTTCAGGATTGACTAACTGCATCTCATCATCGAGATCGCCGCATAGCGTGCACCTAACCTGGTGGTCCTTAGGGTCAAGTTTAAAGATGTGTTCGCATTGAACCATTTCTCCTCCGCTCTTACGCTATCGATTGAGTTTCGCGCTTTGGCTTGCGAGGTCTCGCAACGGCGCTTCAAACGCCTCGCCATATGTTGGGAAGGCGTGGACCACATCAACAAGAACGCTAAGCGGGACTTGAGCGCGTATTGCGAGAGTAGCTTCGGCAAGCCACTCGTCGGCATGTGGACCGATTGCACAAGCTCCTATTAAGATGCCTTTAAAGAGGTCCGCAGCGAGAATGAGTAGCCCACCAGCGCCACCATCAGTTGAATTTCGGGAGAGCGTAGATAGTTCAATTGAGGAGTGCCCGATGTGTAGTTCTCCCACGCCTTTCGACATCACGCCAACACTGGCGACAGGTGGATCTGTGTAGATGGCCCGTGGAATTGCCGCGTAGTTAGCCTCCCTATTGCCACCCAGAATATTTTCGACCACTATTCGCGCCTGATAATTAGCAGTGTGAGTGAATGGAGCAATACCTGCCACATCCCCTGCGGCCCAAATGTGTGACTGACCAGTTACTCGACAATCAGCCTCAACGGGGATTGACCTCTTTTCGCTGATCTTGATGCCAAGGATTTCCAAGCCCAATTCATCAACCACAGGATGTCGTCCTGCCGCAACGATGACCTGCTCTACATCCAACGAGTTACCCGACGAGAGAAGGAGTCGACTCGCTCCACTTTCGGTAAGAGTTGCTCCCTTCGCCTCGGTGCCAAAGAGAACGGTAATTCCATCTTCGCGAAGGTTTGCAGTTAACCGCTGAGCAATCTCGGGGTGCTCTTTTCCGGCGAGTTGGGTTGAAAACTCAATGATTGTCACGGTTGATCCAAAGCGATTAAAGATTTGAGCTAATTCGCATGCGACCGGTCCACCGCCGATAATTGCAATACTTGCGGGGATAGTCCCGACAGAGAGCGCATCATCGCTGGTCCAGTAAGAAATGCCTTCAATTCCATCTATTTTTGGGATTGATGAAGTGGAGCCAGTAGAGATAACTAAATCGGTAAATGAGAGGATCTCATCGCCTACCTGAACTTGATTTGCTCCGACAATCTTTGCCGCAGAGCGAAAGATATCTACACCGATTTTTTCGAGCGCCGAGGCGGCTGCTGAGTCATCTCGTTCCTCGACTATGCGATCGCGCCGCTTCGCTGCCCATGCAAATGCGACCGAGCCTTCCCCAAGGGAGATTGCCTCTGGCGATGCACCGAGGTCCACCAACATCCCAACCTCATGCCTTGCCTGAGCACTTCGAAGCATCGCTTTACTTGGCATGCAAGAGAGATATGCGCACTCACCGCCGACTCGCAGTTTCTCAATCACCGCAACGGTTTTTCCTGCGATGCGCAATTCTCTGGCAATCGCTTCGCCAGCTGATCCAGCACCAATAATGACTACTTCATAACTTCTCATTTTTTCACCGTACGCTCATTGTGGCCCCAGCACAACGAGGGTACGGTGATTGAACTAACTGCCTACTTCTGGAGCGTTAAGTGATGAGCAAGCGACGCGGCAAGGCGATCCGCGCGAGCCTTGATAACCGCCTCTGCTTGTGCAATCGCGACCTGAACCTTCTCGTACGAATCAAGTGAAGTTGAAGGAAGTAGTCGAATTGAGCGCAAGATGATTGCTTTGTTCGGGCTCTTAGCGTCCAGTAGTCCCAGTTTCACCAGCTGTGCTGGGAGAACGTATCTCCGAGTATCTGGATTAGACAATAGGTCAATTATGTTCTCTTGCTCAATGAACGCTTTGACCGAATCTAGCGTAAGCATCTTCTCTGGTGTCTTCGCTTGCAAAACTTGAAGATCCGCGTTAACTCGTGCAAGAGCTGCAGCCGAACGAATGTAGAAATCAGATGATGTGTAATCGGCTTGCGCTGGAACCTTCTTGCCGAGGATATTCAGAAGCAGAGCGTGGCGTGCCGCATCGATTGCTGCCTGCTTGGCTGCAGCGTCCTCTTCTAATGTGTTGCGCCTTGAGACCGGGACAGAGATTTTGACAATGTTGTGCCAGGCGTTATCCGGCACGGTATATAAATTTCCGTCAAAGTATGAGAGCGAAACAGGGTTGTAATTGGCGAACGGAGTGCCGTCAATCTCTAACGCCGTCGCTCTACCATCCGCGCTAGAAATCTTTGTGATTTCGCTATAATAGTTACACGTCACATATACATTTCCATCGGTATCAACTGCCATGCTATCCCAGTACTCATAGTTGTAGGCGCAGTCATCACCGCACGTATCCACTGAATCGGGAATCTGGACCCATCCATCCGAAGGATTTGTAAGAGAGATCGAATACAAGCCCACTCCGTTGTATATGCTCGTGTACATCTTCCCATTTGCAACAATCAGTGAACCAATTCCAGGTGCAGACTCATTTATTGGGAAGCCCGCACTTACCTGCTCGCATAGCGTTCCACCGTTGCAGGCAGAAAAATTAGGAATCTTTAGGTATTGATCGGAGAGGTAACTTATTACATAGAGCGTGTCTGTTGAGGCATCATAAGAGGCGCCGGAGAAGGCTCCATCCACCACTTTGCGAGGTGCCTGGGACGAATTAGATGGCAAGTCGTAGCGGAAAATTCCTAAGTCAGTAGAGATGACGAAAGTTGGATGCCCAGAAAAATTTATCAAAAGAAGCTTGTCAGAGTAGTCACTGGTACACCAGTCCGTTGCAGTACCCGGCAAAATTGAACGCGCGCCCGGGTTGCCCGCAGGAAATAGTTCGATTGCGCAATCCGAACGGTATGCATACAAGTTTCCCTGGGGATCATTGGCAAGGGCGTCGATGTACTCGTTCGACACGGATGCATAGGGGGTAGCCGTACTCGCGGCTGAGGCGCTCTCTGCTTGAACCGCAATTCCAAAAACGGTTGAGAAAATGACCGCTACTAAAACTGAAGTCTTCTTCATGCTTTATCCATTTCGCCAGATGATTGACTCTGTGAATTCAGAGCACTCTCAT
>CAINVP010000069.1 GCA_903854185.1 uncultured Actinomycetes bacterium | reverse complement strand
TACTGCATGGCACCTTGTACTACCCCGCTATTTCTCGGAGCGAGGTATTCGCAATCGCACTGCAGACGCCATCTCGAGAGATTGGCTTTGGCGAGCAATCCCCTGTAGCAACCGCAGATGATCTGCTCGCTTGGCAAGCTGTTAACGGTGAGACCGGAGTTCGCTCGGCAGATCCAGAGAATTTTGCTGGCCGAATCTTCCTCGATGCCACGGCCACCCACACCGGAAATCATGGACCTTGGGATGGCGCGTTGTGGGAATCAGGATCTTGGTGCGGACCACGAGGACTAGGCATATTTGTACTTCGAAATCGTGAGGCGTGGAAGAACCCACTTCCGCACTTAGACCAGCGAGTCGCTCCAGGTGACCGATCTATTCCTCTTGTTCTCGCTTCGGCAATCGCTCTCGAAAATTTTAAAGCAGAACACGCTTCCGCACGTGCGCGCTTGCGAACCATTAACGAGCGAATTCGCCACTTCGTGCACCACGAAATCGGTGATGTTGATATTGCCGGCGACTATGAATCCTTAGCGATAGGTGAACCGGCAAAACTTTCGCTCTCTTTCCTCTATGTCGATGCAGAGCAATTAGTCGCAGAGCTAGATCGTGCTGGATATGCAGTGGACTCTGGTTCTGCCTGCTCTTCCCTTGAAATGAAGCCGAGTCATGTGCTCGCCGCAATGGGGCTTTTGACTCATGGAAATATTCGACTCACCCTGAGAGCGGAACAGACCGATGAATACATTGAGGCGTTCCTGCAGGTGCTTAAAGAGAAGGTCTCTGAACTCAGATGATTCGCATAGATTCTCGTGGCAAAAGCTGCCCGCAGCCCATTATCGATATCGCGTCGGCGTTGAAGGAATTCGCTGAGGAGAATCGCTTTTCTCTATTAAGTGATGATGAAGCGACGTGGATTGATTTGCAGGCATGGAGCCGAATGACCGGTCACAAAGCAGAAATAACGGGTGACGATAGTTTCATCATCACCCGTTAGCTAAAACCTGCGGCTAATTAGTTAAAAGAATCTCCACACGCACAAGAACCCTGCGCATTTGGATTGTCGATCGTGAAGCCCTGCTTCTCAATCGTGTCAACGAAATCGATGGTCGCACCCATGAGATATGGCGTGCTCATCTTGTCGGTAACTACCTTGACGGCGCCGAATGTAGTGACTGTGTCACCATCGAGTGCGCGATCATCGAAGTAGAGCTGGTAGCGAAGGCCGGAGCAACCACCAGGTTGCACTGCTACGCGCAGGCTGAGGTCATCGCGACCTTCTTGAGCAATTAGGGCTGAGACCTTTTCGGCCGCAGCATCGCTTAGAAGAATGCCCGCTGTTGTGGTGGGTGTGGTGATGGAAACGTTCTGTACCTCTGCGCTCATGTTCTCCCCGTTCGCAAACTTCAAACCTAGGTTCCTAGGCTACCTCAGATGAAAAGGTTACCTCATTAACAATCAGCCACGCCCTTTTCTTCCCGGCCCGCCCAAGAAGGTGGCTAAAATGCCAACATGACCTCTGCGGATAGTTCGGGCACACTCAGCAACCTCCTGCTCCTCGGTCGAGGAAGCGACGCCGGTAGTGAGCGAGGCGTCTCCTGTGAGGGCGATCTTCCCACTCCGGCTGATCCGGAGCTCCGGGAACGGGCTAGGGCAGCCAAAGCAACGCTCGGCTCTCGCGTAATGATTCTTGGCCACCATTATCAACGAAATGAAGTTATTGAATTTGCTGATATCACTGGTGACTCCTTTAAGTTGGCACAGGCTGCCGCCTCACATCCAGAGGCTGAGTATGTGGTCTTCTGCGGCGTTCACTTTATGGCCGAGAGCGCAGACATTCTTGTGGGAGATCATCAGAAGGTAATTCTTCCGGACTTAGCCGCCGGTTGTTCGATGGCCGATATGGCATCCGCCTCACAGGTCGATACGGCATGGCGTAAATTTGAAGAACTCTCCATAACATCGTCGACGATTCCCATTACTTATATGAATTCCACCGCCGCAATCAAAGCCTTTACTGGAAAAAATGGTGGCACTGTCTGTACCTCTTCTAATGCCGAACGAGCAATGAGATGGGCGTTCGAACGGGGCGAGCGCGTCTTCTTCCTGCCCGATCAACATCTCGGTAGAAATACGGCACTTCTCAAGTTAGGACTAAAGGCGTCAGATTGCGTCATCTGGAATCCTTGGAAAAAGAATGGTGGACTGACGGATGAAGAGATCGTCTCCGCAAAGGTAATTCTCTGGCGTGGACATTGCTCCGTTCATGGCCGATTCTCAGTAGATACGATTACTGACTTTCGTGCTCGACTTCCAGAGGTCAAGATTCTCGTGCACCCCGAGTGCAAGAACGAAGTTGTATCGGCGGCTGATCTTGTGGGTAGCACCGAATTTATTATTAAGACGATCGAGGAGGCGCCTTCTGGCAGTGTCTGGGCAGTTGGTACCGAGCTCAATCTGGTCAAACGGCTAGCAGAGACCTTCCCGGATAAGACAGTTCACTTTCTCGACAAGACTGTCTGCTATTGCTCCACCATGAATCGCATTGATCTCCCCCATCTCGTCTATACCCTTGAATCGTTAGTCGCCGGACGGGTAATCAATCAAATAACCGTTGAGGCTGAGGCCGCTAAACAGGCAAAAGTTGCACTAGAGAGAATGCTGGCTCTACCTTAAGGACATGAGCGAAAAGAAGAGCAGCCCAGACGAACAACCTTCTCAGAAGAAGGGCCGTCCAACTCCGAAGCGAAAAGTTGCCGAGGCAAAGTTGCAGGTGAACTCACTCGCCTCCTCGAGCAAAGAGGGCAAGAAAGCTGATCGCGAACTGCAACGTAAACGTCGGGTTGAAGCACGTGCCGCCTATATGCGCGGCGATGAAGCAGCTCTTCCACTTCGTGACCGAGGTCCAGCGAAGAAGTTTGTTCGTAACTACATCGATTCCCGCCGCTCCATTGGTGAATATTTCATTCCTATCATGATCTTCGTGATCGTGATGTCTGGAATTCAATCAAGGGTCGTCCAAGGTCTCGCGCAGATTTTCGTCTTCGCCTTCGTCATCTACTCAGTGCTGATGGCCTTCTTCACGACACGCAAAATCAAGCGCGAAGTGTCGGAGCGATTCCCCAATGAGCCCTTGAAGGGAATCGGCATGTACGGCTGGATTCGCTCAACCCAGATGCGTCGCATGCGCGCCCCATCTCCGCAGGTAAAGCGTGGAGATTCAATTTAAGCGCGTGGCTTAGGACTCTCTGTCTTGCTTGGATCTTTCTCAGGAAGATCGCCTAACACCTTGTTGATCTCACGGAGAACATCAGCGCCAAGCTTTACGCCCGAGGCCTTCACATTCTCTTTTACTTGAGCTGGCTTGGTGGCGCCCATAATCACTGACGAGACATTCGGGTTGGAGAGCGCCCAGGCAAGTGCCAACTGAGACATCGTCAGACCCTGCCCTTCAGCAATTGGTCGAAGACCTTGGACCGCCTCTAACACTTCATCTCGCATCCAACGCGAGATCATCCCAGCACCGCTCTTCTTATCAGTAGCGCGAGAGCCAACTGGCGGCTTCTTGCCTGGCAGATACTTTCCAGTGAGGACGCCTTGAGCAATCGGCGACCAGACGATCTGCCCGATTCCTTCACTTTCACAGAGCGGAATTACCTTTGATTCGATAACGCGCCAGAGCATGGAGTACTGCGGCTGGCTAGAGACAAACCGATCAAGATCATGCGCCTTTTGATAAGCAAGCGCCTCTTTAATCTGCGGAGCACTCCACTCACTAAAACCGATGTAGTGAACCTTTCCTTGGCGGATCAGATCATCAAAGGCGCGAAGTGATTCGTCGAGCGGGGTCTCGTAATCGAATCGATGCATCTGATAGAGATCGATGTAATCGGTATTCAAACGCTTGAGCGAAGCATGCACAGACTCCATGATGTGCTTACGCGAGAGACCGCGATCATTCTTCCCCGTACCGGTCGGCCAATACACTTTAGTGAAGAGTTCATAAGACTGTCGTGGGATGCCTTTTAGCGCCTTACCCAAGACAACTTCAGCTCTCGTTCCGGCATACACATCTGCAGTGTCGAAGGTTGTAATACCTTCGCTGAGAGCTGCCTGAACACATTTAATTGCTGCAGTCTCTTCTACTTGAGAACCATGAGTGATCCAGTTGCCATAGGAGATCTCTGATACATACATTCCGGTGCGGCCAAGGCGACGATATTCCATGGCGAGAGAGTACTCTGGCGACATGAGAAAGAGCGCCACCATCCTCGCAATACTCGGAACAATTTTCATTACAACCCCCTCGTATGCCGACTCTCCTACGGCGACTCCTTCGGCTAGCGCCAGCGAAGTTGCGCCACTACAAACCCCGGAGCCACGCGATGCCGAGGGGCGAGAGATCCGCGAACCCCGCGAGCACAATGAAAATGAGCGGATGGGCCTTGAGGTCGAGACCATTGCAATCGTTGTTGGTGCCATCTTCATAGCGGTAGGAATCGCATACGGCATAGGTCGCCGCTCTCATAAGCGCTGACTTTTAACTTCTTTCCTGATACTGTCCGTATATCGCGAGAGTCACATCTCGTGATGGCATGTTTACGAGCGAAGTTCGGTGAAATCCCGACGCTGTCCCGCAACTGTGTAGTGCTTCGGCACTGAGCCAGGTCGCCTCGATTCATGCTGGAATATCCGACCTCGGAGGAAGGTCGGGCTCTGTTGAGGAATCTACATTCTTTTACTAGCCCTCTTCCTCCCTCACTAGTTTGAGGGAGATTTTTTATGTTTAAGGCAAAGTTTTTTGCTGCGGCAGCCATAGGTGCTGCTCTAGTTCATCCCATTTCGGCGCACGCCGCCAGTAGCAATCCGACCCGCATCATCTCACTCAGCCCAAGTGCGACCGAGGATCTCTTCGCAATTGGCGCTGGGCCGCAAGTGATTGCAGTTGATCAATATTCAAATTACCCGGCAACGGCTCCTGCATCCAAACTCGATTCCTTCAGTCCCAACGTTGAGGCAATTGCCGCCTACAAACCCGACTTGGTGATTCTCAACGCTGATGCAACTAAAGCTTCGGCCGTTAAATCTGCTCTCAAGAAATTGAAGATTGCGGTCTACTACGAAAAGGCTCCTAGCAACATCAAGGGCGCTTACGCAGAAATTCAGGCGTTAGGAAGATTGACCGGTCACTCTTCGGCGGCGAATTCACTCGTCGCCGATATGCAAGGAAAAATTCAAAAGGCCATCCACTCTGGCCGTAAATTAAAGAATCTCACCTTCTTCCACGAGTTGGATAACACTCTCTATTCCGTTACATCGAAGACATTTATCGGCCACGTTTACGCTGACTTTGGTTTTCAGAACATTGCCGATGCTGCTGATAACGCGGATTCTGGCGGTTATCCGCAATTGACATCTGAATATGTTTTGAAGGCAAATCCCAAAGTAATCTTTCTCTCCGATAACGAGCCAGTTGCGAATGTGTCTGCGCGCGCTGGCTGGAGCACAGTAAGTGCAGTAACTAATCACAAAGTCATAACTCTGCCAGACGATATTCCTTCCCGCTGGGGACCGCGTCTAGTTAACTTCTATCAATTCGTTGCAACCAGCGTTGCCAATTTGAAGTAACCTGAAATAACCACGAGATGAAGATGAAATCGCCACAAGTTTGGCACTGGAGGTATGCCGCGTTCGCGAGCTTGACCCTCTTCCTTGCCTGCTTAGTGGCGATCTCATTTGGACCGATACATCTTCCATTCTTTGGTGCAATGAAGACCCTCCTTGGTCTACCTGGCGGTCTAGCTGGCCAGGAGCGAACCGTTCTCTTAGATCTTCGACTCCCAAGAATTTTGTTGGCGGCTCTGGTTGGGGCGGCACTCTCTTCCAGCGGCGCCGTCTATCAATCTGTGTTTCGGAATCCGCTTGCCGATCCATACCTTCTCGGTGCAGCTAGTGGTGCCGGCTTGGGAGCGACACTCGCACTTACCTTGCACCCCAATACCGCGCTTACTCCCCTATTCGCCTTTATCGGTGGCGTGGTTGCCGTGCTCGCCTCGTTCTTCATCTCTGGAAAATTCTTCGCAGAGCCAGCAACCCTCCTGCTTTCCGGAATTGCAATCGGCTCATTCTTCACCGCGATTCAAACATATGTACTGCAACGGCATAGCGCATCACTCCGCCCCGTCTATTCATGGATACTCGGTGAACTCACTGTCGCAAATTGGGAGATACTGCGATGGTCTAGTTTTTATATTCTGCTAGCGATTGCAATCCTCATCTTTGTTAGTCGCAAGCTCGATGGTCTCATGTTGAGTGACGAAGAAGCTTTTTCTCTGGGCATCAACCCAGCACGATTGCGGATTATCGCAATTGGTGCCGCAACTCTAGCTACCGCCACCGCGGTGGCGGCAGCAGGTCTCATCGGTTTCGTTGGAATCGTCGTCCCTCACTTGGTGCGCGGATTAACGCGACGCGTGACAAACCGATCTATTTTGACGATTGCCATCTCTGGCGCGGCATTCCTCATTCTCGCCGATTTTGGCGCACGGACGATTCTCTCACCAGCTGAAGTGCCGATTGGAATCATCACCGCGTTTATTGGTGCACCATTCTTTTTAATCGTTCTACGCCGGCGACGGGTAGGTGGCTAGGGTGATTGTTGCGGAGAACTTAACTGTAATTAAGGATGGTCGAAAAATCCTCCAAGAAATTACCTTCACCATCGCCGATGGCCGATGGACCTGTCTCGTCGGACCAAATGGGGCTGGCAAGACCTCTCTACTGAAAGCGATTCTTGGGAATTCACGTTATGACGGTTCATTATCTATCGACGGGGTGGAGCGACATAAAGATCAATCCATTAATGTCGCATATGTACCTCAGATTCCAAGTATCCCCCAAGGCATGTCAGTCTGGGAGTACGCGAATTTGGGTCGCGCGAAGATTGACGGTTGGGGTCGACAGAGCGCAGCTGGTACTCAGTTGGTGGAAGAGATTCTTGAGCAGACCAATCTCTCCTCATTGAGGGATCAACATATCTCTCGACTTTCAGGCGGTGAGCTACAGCGGGCACTCATCGCTCGAGCGTTGGCGCAAGAGCCAGAATTAATCCTTCTAGATGAACCGACGAGTGCGCTCGATCTTCATCATCAGATCGCAGTGCTAGACAATATCGAGCTTTTAAAGAGTCGAGGGGTCACGATTGTCTCAACTATGCACGATATAACTTTGGCTGCGATGTATGCCGATGACCTAGTAATCATGCAGGACGGTCAAATTCTTCTCACTGGCGCATCGGGCGCAGTGATTCACTCACCAGAATTAAAGCGCGCCTTCGAGAATCGCATCAATGTCTTTACCCTCGACTCCGGCAGACCGGTTGTAGTTGCGGAGAAGAATCAGCGGACGTGAGATGGCACAAATGGAGTATTTACAACCTCTACGGCACTGATGCGGCCGCGAATATCTAGTGTGAGTTGATCGCCTACGTTGATCGCTGGATCCATCAAGGCAAGTCCGATTCCCACCTTAAGAGTCGGTGAGAAGGTACCGCTTGTGAGTGTGCCGACCTCCCTACCGTCAGAACGTTGAAGGACCATTCCACCCCGAGGAATTCCTCGGTCTAAAGATTTTATGCCGCGCAGGCGGCGCTTGATTCCCGCCTCTTTCGCGGCGACAAGTGCGGCGCGTCCTGAAAAATCTCCTTTATCAAAGGAGATAGCCCAACCGGCACTCGCTTCGACTGGCATGATTTCTAGTGAGAGTTCATGTCCGTGAAGTGGGTATGCCATCTCTGTGCGGAGAGTATCTCGCGACCCAAGGCCACAGATTCTTCCATCCAGTGCGATAACAGAATTGACCAGCAACTCCCATAGAGCGGGGGCCGAGCTCCAACGTGGAATGAGTTCAAAGCCATACTCTCCCGTATAACCAG
Organism: uncultured Actinomycetes bacterium; assembly: GCA_903854185.1. Taxonomy (GTDB): domain Bacteria; phylum Actinomycetota; class Actinomycetes; order Nanopelagicales; family Nanopelagicaceae; genus PALSA-747. Next base: position 1,404 of record CAINVP010000069.1, on the reverse strand, counting down.
TACGGCAGATAATAATTGAACCCAGTTCAGGATGTGCGGGCAGAACTCCCTCGCTGAACGCCATGTAATCAAATGAAGTTTCAATACCAAGATCAGCCATCACCTTTGTAGCTAAGGGACCTTGTACAGCCAGTACGCCATAGTCCATGTGAGCGTTCTTCATAGTTACAGAGTCAGGTTTCTTCGCACTCAACGCTTCGAAGACAGCGGCGCAATTCGAAGCATTTGGCACCAAGAAAAGATCGGTTGCACTTCTGCGATAGACGATGAGGTCATCAATGACACCGCCCTTTTCATCGCACAACAAGTTATATTGGGCTGAACCATCTTCGATTCGATTCAGATCGTTAGTTACCATCGAATTAATGAATTCCAACGAGCCATCGCCCGTGACTTCAATCTTTCCCAAGTGTGAGACATCGAATATTCCAACCCGCTCACGCACTGCTGTATGTTCTGCAATAACGCCACCAGGTTGCGCTGTTTGGAAGCCTTGGGGGTACTCGATTGGCATATCCCAGCCACCGAAATCAGCCATCTTTGCCCCTGCTTGCTGGTGCCAGGAATGTAACGGTGATGTGAGTTGGTCCATACGAGAAATCTATCAAACGGGGTCTCCGAATGACTGCTAACCAGGGCTAGAAGTGAGAGGATAACGAAATGACAACACTCAAATTTGGCGACAAAGCATCTGCAGAGACTCTGGTAATTGGAGTGAGTTTCAAGAAGGACTCCAAGGGAGTCGCCACTCTTGTGCTTGAAACGAGTAAATCAAAGAGCCTCGCTAAACTCAATGAGAAAGTTCTACTGAGCGCACTCACAAGTGTTGGGGCAAAGGGTTCGTCCGATGAAGTGACAAAACTTCCTATTAGCGCGGGCACTTCCTACACGGTGATTGTTACTACCGGACTCGGTGCAACTTCCAAGAGCTACGACCATGAAACCCTTCGTCGTGCAGCAGGGGCTGCATCTCGTGAACTGGGGAATACAACCAGCGCAGACTTCGCGCTCCCCCACGAGGATGTTGCACATCTTGCGGCCATTGCAGAAGGCGTAGGGCTTGGCGCATATAACTTTGTAGATTTTCGTGGGACATCTAAGGCCGATCAGAAGCGACCACTCAAAGAGGCGATGATTCTCTCCTCTTTGTCATCAACTGCTGAGGTTAAGGCTGCGCTCAAGCGGGCAGAGATCATCTCAAAGAACGTTCACCTCACACGAGATTTCATTAACACTCCACCTAGCCACCTCACCCCAATCACTTTCTCAGATCGCATGAAGAAGATTGCAACAACTCTTGGCTTGAAGGTCGAGATCTTGAATGAGAGTCAACTGAAGGCCAAGGGGTACGGTGGAATCACCGCTGTGGGACAGGGTTCAGCAAATCCGCCTCGCCTGCTTCAT